>NZ_JBEPQV010000037.1:0-86246 GCF_040548035.1 Bradyrhizobium sp. LB8.2
CCAGCGGTCGGGACGAAAAGCTGGCAGCAATCAAACAAAAAGCTGAACATCCGCCTTGACACACCAAATCCCCATGTGAGCAATCCAGACTGCCAGCCGCGGAAAGATTCTGGATTGCTTCGCTACGCTCGCAATGACGGAGCAGAGGCTACATCTCGCAATGACGGAGTGTGCGGCCCCAGCGCGGCCTACTCCGCCAGCGCCTTCATTTCCTTGTAGAGGTCCGACTTGCCTTCGAAGCCGATGCCCGGCAGGTCGGGCATGGTGATGTGGCCGTTCTCGACGCGGACGCCGTCGGGGAAGCCGCCATAGGGCTGGAACAGGTCGGGATAGCTCTCGTTGCCGCCGAGGCCTAAGCCGGCTGCGATGTTGAGCGACATCTGGTGGCCGCCGTGGGGGATGCAGCGGCTTGGCGACCAGCCGTGGGTCTTCAGGACTTCCAGCGTGCGCTGGTATTCGCACAGGCCGTAGGACAGCGCGCAGTCGAATTGCAGCCAGTCGCGATCGGGCCGCATGCCGCCGTAGCGGATCAGATTGCGGGCGTCCTGGTGGCTGAACAGGTTTTCGCCCGTTGCCATCGGCCCCGGATAGAATTCGGCGAGCGCAGCCTGCAGTGCGTAGTCGAGGGGATCGCCGACCTCCTCGTACCAGAACAGCGGATAATCGCGCAGCATCTTGGCGTAGGCGATCCCGGTCTCTAGATCGAAGCGGCCGTTGGCGTCCACCGCAAGCTGCGCGTCCTTGCCGATTTCCTTCAATACCGCCTCGATACGCGTGCGATCGTCCTCGATTCCCGCGCCGCCGATCTTCATCTTCACGACGTTGTAGCCGCGATCGAGATAGCCGCGCATCTCGCCGCGCAGCATCGAGAGGTCCTTGCCGGGATAGTAGTAGCCGCCGGCGGCGTAGACGAACACGCGCGGATTGGCTTTGACGCCATGACGCTCGGCCAGCAGGCGGAACAATGGTTGGCCTGCGATCTTCGCCACCGCATCCCACACCGCCATGTCGATAGTGCCGACCGCGACCGAGCGTTCGCCATGGCCGCCCGGCTTCTCGTTGGTCATCATCGCGGCCCAGACCTTGTCGGGGTCGAGATTGTCGCCGGCCGCATTCAGCAGCGATTTCGGATCGGCCTCGAGGATGCGCGAGGCAAAACGCTCGCGGATCAGGCCGCCCTGCCCGTAGCGGCCGTTGGAATTGAAGCCGTAGCCGACGACGCGCTTGCCGTCGCGCACCACGTCGGTGACGACGGCAACCAGGCTCGTCGTCATCTTGGTGAAATCGATATAGGCGTTGCGGATCGGCGAAGAGATTGGTTTTGTGATCTCGCGAACGTCGACGATGCGGACGGACATGGGGGACCTTTTACTTTCGTCATTGCGAGGAGCGAAGCAACGAAGCAATCCAGGTTGTCACTGCGGAAAGATTCTGGATTGCTTCGCTTCGCTCGCAATGACGAGTGGAGAGAGCACGGCGAGTTCTATTTCTTATCTCTGAAATACGGCTCGACCAGGCCGTGCACCTTGATGGTCAGCGGGTTGCCGTGGCGGTCCTTGGCGTTCCCTGCGGTGACGCGGACCCAGCCTTCGCTGATGCAGTATTCCTCGACATTGGTCTTCTCGACGCCCTTGAAGCGGATGCCGACGTCGCGCGCCAGGATGTCCGCGTTGTAATGGGGGCTATTCGGATTGACCGAAAGGCGGTCCGGAAATTCGTCGCTCATGATTGTCTCGCTCATAACAGGGTCTCGATTTGCTGCCGCAATCCTTCGGGCCGCGCGGTCGGCGCATAGCGCGAAACCACCTTGCCGGCGCGATCAACCAGGAATTTTGTGAAATTCCATTTGATGGAGGCGCCCAACAGTCCGGATTGCTGGCGTTTCAGGTACTCATACAAGGGATGCGCATGGGCACCGTTGACGTCGATCTTCTCGAACAGCGGGAAGGTGACGTCGTAATGGGTCGAGCAGAACGCCTGGATCTCACTCGCCGGCCCCGGCTCCTGCGCGCCGAACTGGTTGCAGGGAAAGCCGAGCACCGAGAAACCGCGCGGCGAGAGCTCGCGATGCATATCCTCCAGCCCGCGATATTGCGGCGTGAAGCCGCATTTGCTCGCAGTGTTGACGATCAGGAGCACCTGCCCTTCGAAACGTTTCAGGGCGACTTCCTCGCCCGCAAGCGAATTTGCCTTGAAGTCGTAGATCGCAGACATCGCTAACCCACGGGGTCGATCGGCGACGGCGGCACGCCGCCCGCCTCGATCGCCTCGCCTGCAAGCAGACAAAGATCCTCGCGATAGCGGCCGGACACGATGTGCACGCCGACCGGCGCCTTGCCGACGAGACCGGTGGAGACCGCGAGGCCCGGCAATCCCATGAAGGGAATCGCGATCTGCGGCAGCTGTGCCTCCCAGACGCGCATGAAGGAGTCATCGTCCTTGCGGTCGAGATGATCCGGGAACGGCAGCTCGCCCGACACCGGGGTCAGCAGCACGGCATATGTCTCGAAGAACAGCATCCACTCGCGGGTCAGTGCGGCGCGGCGGGTCAACGCCTTGGCGTAATTCGCCTGGTCCATCGGCGTGACCTTGGCGCGGTTGCCGCGGAGGCACGCCAGCGCGCCGGGGTCGCCCTCACGCTCGGCCATCTCGAGCTGCGCCTCGTAGCCGTCGCCGAGCCAGAGTTTTGTCTGCCACTCCACCGGTTCGCGCATCGGCGGGGTGTTCTCGATCATTTCGACGGTCCAGCCGGCGCGTTCCAGCCGCTTGCCGGAATCGATGACGGCCGCCTTCACCTCGGGAGCCGTCGCAAGCCCGTCAGGGTTGAGGCAGAGCGCGGCGCGCTTCGGCCGCGCGGGACCTTCCAGCGGCGCCGGCACAAACCAGGGGTCGCGGATGTCGCGGGCCGACATCGCGGCGAGCGAAATCCTGAGATCATTGACGGTGCGCGCCAGCGGTCCCGACACAGCCATGATCTGCGGCCCGATCGGACGCTCGGGCAGCGCCGGGTTGAAGGCGGGAATGCGGCCCAGGGTCGGGCGCAGGCCGTGCACGCCGCAGGCATAGGCGGGATAGCGGATCGAGCCGGCAATGTCGGTGCCATGGGCGATATGGCCGATGCCGGCCGCGACCGCCGAACCGGCGCCGCCGGACGACCCGCCCGGCGTCAGCGAGGCGTCGCGCGGGTTTTTGGTATCGCCATGGACCAGATTGGTGGTGAACCAGCGGTAGGAGAAGGCCGGGCAATTGGTCCGCCCAAGGAGAATGGCGCCCGCTTTGCGGAAATTGGCGACCACCGGATTGTCCTCGCGCGCGATCAGGTCGCGCTGGAGTTTCAGGCCGTTGGTGGTGGCAAAGCCCTCCTGGTCGACATTGGCCTTGATGGTGACGGGCACGCCGGCCAGCACGCCGGGGTCCTCACCCCTCGCAATAGCGGCATCGACGGCATCAGCCTGCCTGAGCACGTCCTCCGGCCGATGATCGATCACGGCATTGAGGCTGGGGTTGACGGCATCGAGCCGGGCGAGGCCGGCCTTGGCGGCTTCCCTGGCGGAAACCTTTTTGGCTTTGACGAGGGTGACGAGGTCGGCGGCCGACAGGCGCCAGAGATCTTGCATGGCTTGCTCCGTATAACCGGGCTCTTTTAGCCCCGGGAACGCGGCAAAGTCATGCAGATTTCGCAGGGATACCTCCGTCATTGCTATGACGGGGAGAGAGCTGGGGGCTCAATGCCGCGTGGCGGACTGGTCGGGCATGTCGAGGAGCGCCTCGGTGAAGGGGAATTCGAGCACGATCTCGCCTTCGACGTCAGTGACCTCGATGACCGCCTCCATCAGGGCCGGCTGGGTGCCTTCCGATTTCAGGACCTCAAGGATCATTTGGCGGGCGACCTCCCAGGCGCGATCGGGATTGCGCAGGACCTCCCCTTCGGGATCCACGATCAGTTCGTTGCCGATGCGGGTGTTGAAGAAATATTTGGGCATCACCGAGATCCAATTGGGTCGCCTGTACCGGATTGAAAGCTGCACTGCACTCACAACTGCTTTATCAGGACAGCGTTCGCGGCCGAATGCCTCTTGGCGCAAGACTGCCTTATCAAAAGCGGTGTTCCAACCCCGATATTTCGCGCCGCAACATGGCTTTATCGGGAAGATTTCACTAGCGAACTTTTGCGCCCGCACTAACTTAAGGGGTGGGCGGATACGTCCGAATTCGCGAAAATGGAGAGCCGAAATGGCCTGGAAAGCCCCGAAGATCGTCGAAGTGCCCTGTGGCATGGAAATCAACATGTATGTGAGCGCCACCCGCAAGTAAGCGGCTGGCGATCTGCGTTCAGCGCAGGTGGGTCTCTCGGTCACGGCAGGTTTCCGAACGACGGAAACTGTGTTGGCCTGAGATCCACCTCGCAGCGTTCCTTCCAGGAGACGGATCATGCTTCGCGTCGTCGTCCTGGGCGCCGCAGCCGGCGGCGGAGTGCCGCAGTGGAATTGCGGCTGCGAGGGCTGCCGGGCGGCCCGTGAAAACGGCCAGGAGCTCCAGAGAACCCAGGCCTCGGTCGCCTTCAGCGGCGACGGCGAGCACTGGTTCCTGATCAACGCCTCCCCCGACCTCCGCCAGCAATTGAATGCCACGCCACAGCTGCATCCGAAGACAGGCGCGCTGCGCCACACCCCGATCGCAGGCGTGATCCTGACCAACAGCGAAGTGGACGCGGTGGCAGGCCTGCTGTCGATGCGCGAGGGCTCGCCCTTCACGGTCTATGCGCATGAGAAGGTGCTGGCGATCCTGAAGGCCAACAGCATCTTCAACGTGCTGAACGAAAAGAACGTGCGGCGTCAGCCGATCGACATCGATGAGCCGTTCGAGCCGCGGCTGCCGGACGGGGCGCGCTCAGGACTCGAGGTGCTGCCCTTCGCGGTCTCGGGCAAATCGGCCTGGTATCTGGAAGGCAAGGCGCATCCGGGCGGCGAGAGCGGCGACGGCGATACGCTGGGATTGAAGATCACCGACAAATCGACCGGCAAGTACTTCTACTTCATCGCCGCCTGCGCCGAGGTCACCGACGCGCTCAAGGCCGAGATCGACGGCGCCGCTTTGGTGTTCTTCGACGGCACGGTGTGGCAGGACGACGAGATGATCAGGTGCGGGCTCGGCCACAAGACCGGGAAGAGCATGGGCCATGTCGCGATGTCCGGCGACGACGGCGCCATTGAGCGGCTCGCCGATCTCACACTCGACAGGAAGATATTTCTGCATATCAATAACTCGAATCCGGCGCTGCTGCCCGCATCACCCGAGCGCAAGGCCGCTGAAGCGGCGGGCTGGCAGATACCCGCTGACGGAACGGAGATCGTGCTGTGAATGCCGCGTCACTGACTGGAATGACCTCGCTCTCGATCGGCAAGGACACCAAGCTCAACTCCGCCGAGGAGCTGGAGGCGACGTTGCGCCATATCGGGGCGACGCGCTATCACAGCCTGCATCCGTTCCATAAGCTGCTGCACGGCGGCAAGCTGAACAAGGGCCAAGTGCAGGCCTGGGCGCTCAACCGGTACTATTACCAGAGCACGATCCCGATCAAGGACGCGGTGGTGATCTCGCGCTTCCGCGACCGCGCCACCCGGCTGGAATGGCGCCATCGCATCGAGGACCATGACGGCGATATCGGTTCTGAGGGCGGCATCGAGCGCTGGCTCAAGCTGACCGACGGTCTCGGGCTCGACACGGCCTATGTGGAATCGACCGAAGGCATCTTGCCGGCGACGCGCTTTGCGGTCGAAGCCTATGTTCACTACTGCCGCGAAAAGAGCCCGCTGGAGGCGATCGCCTCCTCGCTCACCGAATTGTTTGCGCCGAACCTGCACGAAGAGCGCATCTCCGGCATGCTGGAGCACTACGACTTCGTCAATCCTGACACCATGAGCTACTTCAAGCGGCGGCTGGCGCAGGCACCGCGGGACGCCGGCTTCGCGCTCGACTATGTCAAGGCGCATGCGAGGACGCCGGAAGAGCGAGCCTTGGTCTGCAACGCGCTGATCTTCAAGACCAACGTGCTATGGGTGCAGCTCGACGCGCTCCAACACGCCTATGTCGAGGGCCACATTCCGCCGGGCGCGTTCGTGCCCCAAGAACACCAAAAGGCGAGCTGAGGGAACAACCGATGGCCGGGCCGCGTAACATCAGCGTCAGCGAGACGAGCCGGCCGGTTCTGCCGCGGCACGCCAAGCTGAAGTATGACGAAACGCGAAAAGTCTGGGTGATTCTGGCGCCCGAGCGCGTGCTGGCGCCCGACGAGATCGCGGTCGAGGTCTTGCAGCTCTGCAACGGCGAGCGCAATGTCGGCGACATCTCCGACCAGCTGGCCGCGAAATACGCCGCGCCGCGCGACGCGATCCTCACCGACGTGATCGCCATGCTGCAGGATCTCGCCGACAAGGGCTTTCTCACGGAGGCCCGGGAGAAGACGTCATGAGCGATGTGCTCGGTAATCCCACCATCCCGGCTGACGCCAGCGACAGCCTCGCGGTGCTCGAAAAGCAGCGCTCGACGGCGGAAACATTCGGCATTCCGCTCGCGGTGCTGCTCGAGATCACGCATCGCTGTCCGCTGCAATGCCCCTACTGCTCCAACCCGGTCGAACTCGACCGCTCGGGCAAGGAGCTGACAACCGAGGAATGGAAGAAAGTCCTGAGCGAGCTCGCCGAGATCGGCGTGCTCCAGGTGCATTTCTCCGGCGGCGAGCCGACCGCGCGCAAAGACCTCGTCGAGCTGGTCAAGCATGCCAGCGACGTCGGCCTCTACACCAACCTCATCACCTCCGCCGTGCTGCTGACACGCGAGCGGCTAAGCGAGCTGGCCGATGCCGGGCTCTGCCATGTGCAGATCAGCTTCCAGGGCGTTGAAGAAGCCCTCGCCGATCGCGTCGGCGGCTACAGAGGCGGGCACCACAAGAAGCTCGAAGTGGCAAAATGGACGCGCGAGCTGGACCTGCCGCTCACCGTAAATGCGGTGATGCACCGGCAGAACCTGCATCAGCTTCCTGATATCATCCAGATGTCGATCGATCTCGACGCCGACCGGCTCGAGGTCGCCAACGTGCAATATTACGGCTGGGCATTGAAGAACCGCGCCGCACTGATGCCGACGGTGGCGCAGCTCGACGAGTGCACCCGCACCGTCGAGGAAGCGCGCGAGCGGCTCAAGGGCCGGCTGACGATCGACTACGTCGTGCCCGACTATTACGCGCTGCGGCCGAAGAAGTGCATGGGCGGCTGGGGCCGGCAATTCTTCAACATCTCCCCGGCCGGCAAGGTGTTGCCCTGCCACGCCGCCGAGAGCATCACCGGGCTCGACTTCGAATCGGTGCGCTCCAACCATTCGATCGCCTGGATCTGGCAGAACTCGGACGCCTTCAACCGCTATCGCGGCACCGGCTGGATGAAGGAGCCGTGCAAGTCGTGCGAATTCCGGGAGATCGATTTCGGCGGCTGCCGCTGCCAGGCTTTTGCGCTGACCGGCGACGCCGCCAACACCGATCCGGCCTGCGCGCTGTCGCCGCTGCACGAGACCATCTTCAAGCAGGCCGAGCGCGAAGCCGAGGGCGACACCAACCGCTTCCTCTATCGCAATTTCGCCGGCGGCACTCTGGAATCCGAGAATGGTGCCTGACGCCGACGCGGCCGCATCCGCCAAACGTACCGATCCCTTTGCGCCGCTGACCTCCGAAATGCTCGACGTCGGCAACGGCCACGAGCTCTATGTCGAGAGCACCGGCCGCGCCGACGGAATCCCTGCGGTCTATCTGCATGGCGGCCCCGGCAGCGGCTGCCAGCCCGACCATCGCCGGCTGTTCGATCCCGACCGTTTTCATGCCGTGCTGTTCGACCAGCGCGGCTGCGGCCGCAGCCGGCCGAAGGGATCGCGCGAGCACAACACCACGGCGCACCTGATCGCGGACATGGAAAAAATCCGCGAAAAATTCGGCTGCGAACGCTGGATGGTGGTCGGCGGCTCCTGGGGCGCAACGCTGGCGCTGGCGTATGCGCAGGCGCATCCCGAGCGCGTCTCCGGCATCGCGCTACGCGCGACGTTTTTGGGTACGCGAGCCGAAGTGGAGACGGCCTTCAACTCGCGCCTGTCGCTATTCTATCCCGCGCTCTACGAGGATTTCTTGAGCGTGCTGCCGGTCGGGGAGCGCGACCGGCCGGTGGACGCCTATTGGCGCCGCATCCTCGATGCCGATCCCGCCGTGCACGGCCCAGCATCGCGCGCGTGGCATGATACCGAGCGCGCGTTGTCCGAGCACAAGGCGGCAAAGACGCGGATCGACCTAGGCTCGCTGAATGTGTGGCGCACATTGCCTGCGACGCCATTCATGGAGGCGCATTATTTCGTCCAGGACAGCTTCATGTCCGAGAACCAGTTGCTGCGGAACGCCGGTCAGCTCGATGGCATTCCAGGCATCATCGTCCAGGGACGCTACGATCTGCTGTGTCCTCCTGAGACATCTCAGGCGCTCGCGAAAGTGTGGCCGGGTTCCGAGATTCGCATCGTGGAAGAAGCCGGACATTCACTCTATGATGCCGGCGTGCGGGACGCGGTCATGAAGTCGATCGCGGATCTCGCCTCGAAGGCCGCGCGATAGATCTATCTCCTCATCCTGAGGAGCGCTTCGAAGGAGCGCGTCTCGAAGGATGCAGGCCCCGAGATGCGAAAGCCGGGCCTTCATGGTTCGAGACGCCACTTCGTGGCTCCTCACCATGAGGGTGTGGATGGGAAGGACAACAAGAAAATGCCGCTCGCCGGAACAGGCATGCTGCTGACGTCGATGAACATCGACGCGGCACACGAAGCCGATTTCAACCGCTGGTACGATCGCGAGCATCTGGAAGAGCGCGTCGCGATCGAGGGATTCCTCGAGGCGCGGCGCTATGTCGCTCACGCCGCCAATCCCAAATATCTCTCTTTGTATTCGACCGAAACGCTCGACGTGCTCGACAGCCCCGCCTACCGGGCGCGGCTCGCCAATCAGACCGAATGGTCGCGGCGGAACATGGCGCATTTCAAGGACATGCTCCGCGTTGTCGCGCGTATCACCATCAGCAACGGTACCGGGCGCGGGGCTGCGCTCGGCGTGGTGCGGCTGCGGCCGACGCCTGAGAATGCCGGGGCATGGCGTGACGCACTGCAAGAAAAGCTGGCGCCTCAACAGCGCGAGGGCATCATCTCCATGCATCTGCTCGAGAGCGAACCCGAATTGTCGGGCGCGACCGCGGACATTCCGGCGGTGCGCAACGAAGGCGCGCGCGACTGGTTCGTGCTGGTCGACGGCACGCATGTCAGCGCGGTCTCGGCCGTGATCGCCGAGCGCTTCACCGGCCCTGCCGCGGCGCCATTCCCGCTTCCTGTGTCGGTCGGCACCTACAGCCTCATGTGGGATCTCGCGAAGAGCGACATCGCTCACAATTAAGCAATCGGACGCATCGCAACATGCTGCACCGCCGCATACGGCGCGGCCGTTAATGCTGTGCGCGCGGAGCTCCCATGAAAGAGGGGAAGCGCGAAAATTTGCCGTTGTACTTCGGAAGGGTTCTAATAAGCTAACCCAATGACGTCATTCAGAAACCAGATCGAAGCGAGTTAGCGTTCGCCAAGCTCAAGAAAAGGCCGCGGGGGTCTTTGAGCCTGCGCGGACAGGGTAGGAATGAAACCGACCGATATCGCGGCCCCCGACTACTTTCACAAAGTGGTCGATTGCCAATGGGCCTGTCCTGCACACACCCCCGTCCCCGAATACATCCGACTGATCGCCCAAGGCCGCTACAGCGACGCCTACATGATCAATTGGAAATCGAACGTGTTTCCCGGAATTCTGGGACGCACCTGCGACCGTCCATGCGAGCCGGCGTGCCGGCGCGGACGCGTCGAGGAGACGCCGGTCGCGATCTGCCGCCTCAAGCGTGTCGCCGCCGACTTCAAGGACGATATCACGCAGCGCCTGCCGCGGCCTTCGGCGAAAAACGGCAAGCGTGTTGCATTCGTCGGCGGTGGCCCCGCCTCGCTGACGGTCGCGCGTGACCTGGCGCCGCTCGGCTATCACTGCACCGTGTTCGACGGTGACCCCCAGGCCGGCGGGATGATGCGCTCGCAGATCCCGAAATTCCGCCTGCCCAATTCGGTCATCGACGAGGAGACCGGCTACATCCTCAATCTCGGCGTCGACTTCAAAGGCGGCCATCGCATCGAGAGCATGAAGTCGCTGCTCGCGGAGAAATATGACGCGATCTTCGTCGGCTCCGGCGCACCGCGCGGACGCGAGCTCGACATCCCCGGACGCAAGGAAGCAGCCGCCAACGTCCATATCGGCATCGACTGGCTGTCCTCGGTCTCGTTCGGTCATACCGACAAGATCGGCAAGCGCGTCATCGTGCTCGGCGGCGGCAACACCGCGATGGATTGCTGCCGGACCGCGCGCCGCCTCGGCGGCGAAGAGGTGAAGGTCGTCGTGCGCTCCGGCTTCGAAGAGATGAAGGCCTCGCCCTGGGAGAAGGAAGACGCGCTCCACGAGGACATCCCGATCCTCAACTTCCTCGTCCCCGTCGCCTTCGTCCACGACAACGGCAAGCTCACCGGCATCACCTTCCAGAAAGTGAAGGCCGAATACGACGCCAAGGGGCGCCGTAACCTCGTGCCCTCCGGCGAGCCGGACCAGACCATCGAATGCGACGACGTGCTGGTCGCGGTCGGTCAGGAGAATGCCTTCCCCTGGATCGAGCAGGATTGCGGCATCGAGTTCGATAAATGGCACATGCCCAAGGTCGATCCGAAGACGTTCGCATCGACCAATCCAAAAGTGTTCTTCGGCGGCGACGCCTCGTTCGGACCGAAGAACATCATCTGGGCCGTGGCGCAGGGCCATGATGCCGCGCTGTCGATCCACAGGATGCTCTCTGGCGAGGACATCACCGAACGGCCATTGCCGGAGGTGCATGTCTCATCGCAAAAGATGGGCATCCACGAATGGAGCTATGACAACGACATTTCCAACGACAAGCGTTTCAAGGTGCCGCATCGCGACAAGGTGATCGCGCTGAAGGACATTGGCACCGAGGTCGAGCTTGGCTACGACGTCAAGCTGGCGCTTGGCGAAGCCGAGCGCTGCCTGAACTGCGACGTGGAGACGGTGTTCTCGACCTCGCTCTGCATCGAATGCGACGCCTGCGTCGATATCTGTCCGATGGATTGCATCACCTTCACAGAGAATGGTGAAGAGGCCGATCTGCGCCAGCGCCTGAAAGCGCCCTCGCCCCGTCCGGACCAGGACCTCTATGTGTCCAGCGACCTCAAGACCGGGCGCGTGATGGTCAAAGACGAGGATGTCTGCCTGCATTGCGGGCTGTGCGCCGAGCGTTGTCCCACCGGCGCTTGGGACATGCAAAAATATTTCATCGAGATGACTTACGCAGGTTCAGCATGTCCGACAAAAAGCCGATCAGCAGCGTAAACGACTTCGTCGTCCGCTTCGCCAACGTCAACGGATCGGGCTCGGCCAGCGCGAACGAGATGTTCGCGCGCGCGATCCTGCGTCACGGCGTCCCGGTGAGCCCCCGCAACATCTTTCCCTCCAACATCCAGGGCCTGCCGACCTGGTACGAGGTGCGGGTGACCGAACACGGCCATCTCGGCGCCCGCGGCGGCGTCGACATGATGGTGGCGATGAACCCGCAGACCTGGGACAAGGACGTCGCCGGCATCGAACCGGGCGGCTATCTGTTCTACGATTCCACCAAGCCGATGCCGTCGACGAAATTCCGCGACGACATCACCGTGATCGGCGTCCCCCTGACCGCGATCACCAACTCGACTTACACCGATCCGCGCCAGCGCCAGCTGTTCAAGAACATCATCTATCTCGGCGCGCTCTCGGCGCTGCTCGACATGGACCCGAAACTGATCGAGCAGCTGATCGGCGAGCAGTACAAGGGCAAGGAGAAGCTGCTTTCCTCCAACGTCCACGCGCTGCATCTCGGCCGCGACTGGGCGCTGCAGAACCTGAAATGCCCGACCGGGCTGCGGGTGAAGAAGTCCGATAAGGTCGGCGACCGCATCTTCATCGAGGGCAACAGCGCCGCCGCGCTCGGCGCCGTCTATGGCGGCGCCACCGTGTGCGCATGGTATCCGATCACGCCGTCCTCGTCCGTGGCGGAGGCTTTTACCGCTCACTGCAAGAAGTACCGGCACGATCCTGATACGGGCAAGGCGAAATACGCGATCGTGCAGGGCGAGGACGAGCTGGCTTCAATCGGTATCGTGATCGGCGCCTCCTGGAACGGCGCGCGCGCATTCACCGCGACCTCCGGCCCCGGCATCTCGCTGATGACGGAGTTCATCGGCCTTTCATACTTCGCCGAAATCCCGGCCGTGATCATGAACATCCAGCGCGCCGGTCCCTCGACCGGTATGCCGACCCGCACCCAGCAATGCGACATCATCGCCTGCGCCTATGCTTCGCATGGCGACACCAAGCATGTGCTGCTGTTCCCGGAAGATCCGGCTGAAGCGTTCGAATTTGCAGCCGCCGCTTTCGATCTCGCCGAGCGGCTCCAGACCACCATCTTCCTGATGCTCGACCTCGATATCGGCATGAACCACCGGCTCTGCCGTCCCCTGAAGTGGGACGACGCCAAGCAATATGACCGCGGCAAGGTCATGACCGCGGAGATGCTGGACGAAGGCCGTGACTTCGGCCGCTATCTCGACGTCGACGGCGACGGCATCCCCTACCGCACCTATCCCGGCACGCATCCGACCAAGGGCTCCTATTTTACCCGCGGCACTTCGCGTGATCGCTATGCGCGGTACTCCGAGGAAGGCTCGGTCTACGCCGACAACATGCAGCGTCTCATGCGCAAGTTCGAGACCGCGCAGGATCTGGTGCCGCGGCCGCTTCAGGCCAATGCGGAACGGCCGACCAAATACGGCGTGATCTATTTCGGCTCGACCACGCCGGCGATGGACGAGGCGATTGGATTGCTGGAAACGCGCGGGCATCAGCTCGACCGCCTGCGCATCCGCGCCTTCCCGTTCCACTCGAGCGTGGCGAGCTTCCTCGCCGAACACGATTTCGTCTACGTGGTCGAGCAGAACCGCGACAGCCAGCTCCGCCAGCTCATCGTCAACGAGAACGGCATCGACCCGGTGCGGCTCGTGCCGATCGTGCATTACGACGGTTCGCCGATCACCGCCCGCTTCATCGCAAAAGCCATTGGCGACCACCAGGATCACCTCAAGGTGACCCCGCTCCGCAAGGCCGTGTCATGACCTATGGTTTGCTCTATCCGTCATGCCCGGGCATAGCCGTCCGAAGGACGGCGTCGCTTCCGCTCGCCTATACCCCGGCATCCACGCCTTTCTTCTTTCCGGCCAAGACGTGGATGGCCGGGACAAGCCCGGCCATGACGCGTCGGGCCTTCCAGGTGCTCTCATGACCTACATTGCAAAGCCGAAATTCCATCATCCGGGCCTCAAGAAGAACGAGCTCGGCTACACCCATCGCGACTACGAAGGCAAGATCTCGACCCTGTGCGCCGGCTGCGGCCATGACTCGATCACGGCGTCGATCATCGAGGCCTGCTACGAGCTTTCGATCGAGCCGCACCGGGTGGCAAAAATCTCGGGTATCGGCTGCTCCTCGAAGACGCCGGACTACTTCCTCGGCAATTCACACGGCTTCAACACCGTGCATGGCCGCATGCCGTCGGTCCTGACCGGCGCCAACCTCGCCAACCGCGATTTGATCTATCTCGGCGTCTCCGGCGACGGCGACTCTGCCTCGATCGGCTTCGGCCAGTTCGCGCATTCGATCCGGCGTGGCGTCAACATGACCTATATCGTCGAGAACAACGGCGTCTATGGCCTGACCAAGGGCCAATTCTCCGCGACCGCCGACCGCGGCTCGAAATCCAAGAAGGGCGCCACCAACACCGACAACGCCATCGACCTCGTCGCGATCGCGCTACAACTGGGCGCCACCTTCGTCGCGCGCTCGTTCTCCGGCGACAAGTCCCAGCTCGTGCCGCTGATCGCGGCGGCGATCGGCCACAAGGGCGCGTCGTTCATCGACGTCATCAGCCCCTGCATCGCCTTCAACAACCACGCCGGCTCGACCAAGAGCTTCGACTATGTCCGCGAGCACAATGACGCGGTGAACCGGCTCGATGTGCTGGTCGGCCGCGACCCCATCGCGGTGGATTACGCACCAGGCACGGTGCAGATGGTCGAACAGCATGATGGCAGCAAGATCGCATTGCGCAAGATCGACGCCGACTACGATCCGCATGACCGGCTCGGTGCCCAGACCTTCCTCCAGAAGCACGCCGCCAAGGGCCAGATCGTCACCGGCCTGCTCTACGTCGATCCCGACGCGGAAGATCTGCACGAGCATCTCAACACGGTGGAGACGCCGCTCAACACGCTGGAAGCGGACACGCTGTGCCCGGGCTCGGCGATGCTGGACAAGTTCAACGCCAGCCTCCGGTGATCATTTGCCGCGCTGAGGCAACGGCCTGACGCGCACCGTGATCTTGTCCGACACGACGGGCGGCTCGAACGGATAGTGCTTGGCATCGCCGAGCACGAGTTGAAGCGTGTGCGTTCCGGGCGGGAGGTCGAGAAGAGTTTCGGTCTGCCCTGCCCCGAAATGCAGATGCGACTTGTCCTGCAAGATCGGCTCCTTGGGATCGACGGGGTCGTTGACGTCGATCAGCAAATGATGATGGCCGGCGTTCTGGTAGTCGTCGCCGGCATGCGTCACGCCCATGTTCCGCAAGCCGAACCGAACCAGAAATCCGCCGCGCACCTTCTGTCCGTCATGCGGGGTGATGAAATAGAGTTTTGCGTCCTTGGGGGCGGTCTTGCCTTGCGAACAAGCGACACCCGGAAGCAATGCAAGCGCCGTCGATAGCGCGATGCAGCGAAGGATTTGCATCAAACCTACTCCAGCACTTAAGGACTGAGCGCGACGCGGAATCCGTGCGTCGGATAACGGACATTGGTATCGTAGCCATCGCGGTTGGACGGCCGCACATATCTCGAATCGTTCTTCCAGGAGCCAGAGCGCAGGACATGAGCGCTGCAGTCCCCGCTGCTCCATGCCGAGCCGTCACCGGGTGCCCCCTGATAGGTTTTGTGCCAGCAGTCCTCGACCCATTGATCGACGCCGCCGCCCATGTCATGCAGTCCGAACGGATTCGGCTTGAAGCTACCGACCTTCGCGGGCTGCTCGGCCGCGAGGTCACCACAATCCTTGCAACCGGCCATGCCTTGCTGAAGCTTGTCGCCCCACCAATATTTTGTCTGCGTTCCGCC
Source organism: Bradyrhizobium sp. LB8.2 (assembly GCF_040548035.1). Classification (NCBI taxonomy): domain Bacteria; kingdom Pseudomonadati; phylum Pseudomonadota; class Alphaproteobacteria; order Hyphomicrobiales; family Nitrobacteraceae; genus Bradyrhizobium; species Bradyrhizobium sp. LB8.2. The sequence goes on from NZ_JBEPQV010000037.1 coordinate 15,367, forward strand.
GCGCGCGGCATATTCCCATTCGGCTTCGGTCGGAAGCCGGTAGGGCTTCTTCGTCGACCGCACGAGATAGGCCGCATATTGTTGTGCGTCTGACCAGCTCACATTGGTGACCGGCGCATCATCCTTGCCGATGGCCGTGAAGCCGCATACCTTCGCGGCCGCGCATTCGTTCCATTCCTGCACGGTCACCGGATATTTTCCGATCGAGAAGGGTTTGATCGTGACCTGATGGACAGGTCGTTCGGTCGGATCTTCATTGCTTCCCATCGCGAAGCTGCCGCCGCGAATGGCGATCAATTCGGGTTCTCGGACAGCCGTTGCCGATTGGTCGGGCGCCGGGGCGGACGGCGAAGGTGATGAGGCCAACGAGGGCGACGGTTGCGGTGTCGGGCTCGCCGCTTCGCGCGGCGGAGGCTGCGGGATCGGGGACACGCTGGGAGAGACGGCCGGCGCGGCCGCCTGCTCGTTCGTCCTGATCGGCTGCGTCAGCAGGTACCAGAGCACGCCGGCGGCAATGACCAGCAGCGTGATGCTCAAGAGAAAGATGAGGGTATTCTCGCGCCGGCCTCGCGTCGTGCCGACCGCATTTGCGTCCGGCAGCACGCGATAGATGCGCACGGGATCCGTGATGTTCTTGACCTTACGGTCCCCGAGCGACTCATAGCCGCACACCACCTTGTGCTTGATCTGCTCGTAGATCGCGCCCGAGATGTAGACCTGACCAGGCTCCGCAATGCCTTCGATGCGTGTCGCGATGTTGACGCCATCGCCGTAGACATCGTCCGGCTCCACAATAACATCACCCAGATTGACGCCAATCCGGTATTCGATCCGGGTATCTTTCGCGAGCGATGCGTTGCGGCCGATGAGATTCTGCTGAATGACGATGCTGCATCGAACAGCCTCGACGGGACTGTCGAAAATCGCGATGAAGCCGTCGCCCGTCGTCTTCACCAGTGATCCGTGGTGCTCGACGATGCTGGGCTGGATGAGATCCCGTTCGATCCGTTTGACGCGGACGTGCGTGCCTTCCTCGTCGGCCTGCATCAGGCGACTGTAGGAAGCGATATCACCGACGATGATCGCGGCGAGACGACGAGGCATGGGGCCGTGTGAAGGCGGCTCGTCATTCCCGGATCTGAAGTTGCGAATTTCGCCCATCGCGGGGGGACTCCACCAACTACAAAGGCAGTCCCAGCTTACGACTTCCAAACGCGTCTGTCTGTGAAGGCTATCACATCGATGAAGCGGGGCAACGTCGAAGGAATCGCAGGCATCGAGTTCCGAAAGGCGACAGCGTCACCTCGATTGAACCTTCACGATCCCCGCGACGACTAACGCCCTGCATGGAACTATCAGCTCGCTCCGCCCCAGCGATGATCATGTCAGGGACACGCGACGTTGAACGCGTCGCACCCGGGCCGCGTCTACAGCTTACAGCTCAGCTGCGGCGTTCGAGGCCATCATGAAGTTTTCCCTTTTTGCTGCCGTCATTTTTGCCACGTTCATCGGCGCCGCCCGGGCCGAGGAGGCCGAAGACATCCGCGAGGCGGGCAAGACCGAGGCCGAGACCTTCAACGCGCGGATGTACGCAGGCACGCCCGGCAACAAGGCTTATGCCTGCTTCGTCCGCCGCTACGATGCCGAACACCTGGCGCGGCATCCCAAGCAGAAAGTCGCCTTGATGAAGCTGCTGGTCTCCGCGGAATTCGACAGCGAGGACAAGCAGCTGCACAATTCCTTCCGGCTCGGCTTCAAATATCGCCATCGTAGCGGCGATTTCAATTCCGGCGGCTCCTGTAGCCATGTTGTGTTTGTGAAGGACGGGAACGATGTCCGCCTCGGCTGCGGCGTCGACTGCGAGGGCGGCAGCATCGGGGTTGCGCTGTCGAAGGACGATAAATCGACCGTCGTGCGGCTGGTGCGGGTCAGGGTCTGGCAGAACAACAAGCCGGATGACGACGCCGAGCAATCGCTGGTCGCCGGCGCCGACGACGGGATCTTCCGCCTCGACCGCACTGACGCCAGAGAGTGCGCCTCGCTCGTGACCGATCGCAAGGAAGTCGCCGCGCTCCGCCACAAATGATATATCTCAGGCGCAATCGAGGGAGATCGTCATGAACCGCCGGAACATCCTGTGGAGCGCCGTCTCGGCCGTGGGCGCGGCGCTCGGCGCCTCGCGTGCACAAGCCGCCACCGAAGCGAGCACGGGCAGCAAGCTGAAGGTGGTCTATCACCTCAGCGACGCGGAGAAGGTCAATTTCGTGCTCGGCAACATCCAGAACCACATCGACGGCGTCGGCGGTCCTGATCAGGTCACGATCGCGCTGGTGATCCATGGACCGGCGCTGAAGGCGTTTCACGGGGCGCAGGCCAACCCTGACATCAGCAAGCGCGTCAGCGATTTCTCCAAGGACGGCGTCGAGCTCGCCGCGTGCGGCAACACGATGAAGGCGCAGAACGTCACGCTTACGGATCTCTTGCCGGGCTTCGTCAGCGCGGAAAAAGGCGGCGTGGTCCGCCTGGCCGAGCTTCAGTCGCAGGGTTATCTCTATCTGCGGCCGTAAGCAGGTCACTGCGAAAAGGTGAGCTCCCTCCCCCGCTTGCGCGTGAGAGGCGGGGGAGGATGTCTCGCAATCGAGACTTCCCAAGAGAACCCCCAAGAGGAGAAAACCCTCACCCGGCGCTGCGCGCCGACCTCTCCCGCAAGCGGGAGAGGTGCACCGGTGCCCGCGGCAAGTACTGAAATCCGACCGCCCCCTCATCGCGCTTGACATATCATAACCCTATGGTTATGAATTAATCCATAACTTACAGGTTATGGATTTCATGTCCGCCGCTCAAGATCTTCTGTTCAGGACGCTTGCCGATCCGACCCGGCGGGCGATCTTCGAGCGGCTGTGCCGCGAAGGGGAACAGACAGTCGGGGCACTGACGGCGGTATCGGGCGTTTCCCAGCCGGCGGTCTCAAAACATCTTGGCGCGCTGAAGCAGGCCGGGCTGGTGCGCGACCGGCATCAAGGGCGGCAAACGCATTACAGCGCGCAGCCCGGTGCACTCAATCCGCTGATCGACTGGACCGGCCAGATGGCGGGGTTCTGGCAAAACCGGCTCGACGTGCTCGACGATCTCCTGAAGAGGATGGACCAATGACCGAAGCCGCTACCGAGATGCGTTCTGTCGTCATCGAGCGCGAGTTTGCCTTTCCGGCGGAGCGGATCTGGCGCGCGCTGACGCAGCCGCACCTGATCGAGGAATGGCTGATGAAGAACGACTTCAAGCCGACCGTCGGCCATCGCTTCAATCTTCGCGGCGAGTGGGGTGGCGTGCTCGACTGCGAGGTTCTCACCATCGAGCCACAGCGCACGCTCGCCTACACCTGGAATTTCACGCATGACGACGCGGCCTTCGATCTCAAGAGCGTCGTGACCTTCACGCTGACACCGACGGGCGCTGGCACGCAACTGCGCGTCGAGCAAGCCGGCTTCAGCCCGACGCAGAAGCAGGCTTTTGGCGGCGCGCATGCCGGCTGGAAGCAGTTTTTCGCCAAGCTGGACGAGGTGCTGGCGCGGCCTGACTAGCCCAGCCGGCCTCTCTTCAGATCATTTCCAAAGGAGATCCCAATGAGCTCGAACATGTGGATTCGGCAAATCCATCGCTGGCTGTCGATCGCTTTCACGCTCGCCGTCATCGCGAACATCGTCGCCATGATCCAGCAGGTCGAGGCCGCCTGGATCGGCTTCATGGCGCTCGTCCCGCTGATTCCGATGCTGATCACCGGGTTATATTTGTTCGCGCTGCCCTATCTCGGCAAGCGCGACGACGCGCGACGCGAGGCGCGATCATGAAAAAGGCCGTGACCGCGGCGACAGGCAGCGCGAAGGAAGCAAACGGGCCTTCGCCTTCCAAGCTGATCGACGGCAGGATCAAGGAGCTCGGCGACTGGCGCGGCGAGATGCTCAAGCGCATCCGCGGCCTGATCAAGGAGGCCGATCCTGACATTGTCGAGGAGTGGAAATGGCGCGGCGTGCCCGTGTGGGAGCACGACGGCATCATCTGCACGGGGGAGACCTACAAGGCCGTCGTGAAGATGACGTTTGCCAAGGGCGCGGCGCTGGATGACCCGACCGGGCTGTTCAATTCCAGCCTCGAGGGCAATGTGCGGCGCGCGATCGATATTCGCGAAGGCGAGAAAATCAATGAGAAGGCGTTGAAGGCCCTCATCCGCGCAGCGGCGGCCCTGAACACGAGCAAGGTCAAGAAGAAGCCGGCCAAGAAGCGCTCGGCGTAGACGGCGGCGTCAGGCCGCCACCGGAATCGGGCGCGGGCTCACGACATATTCGCGCAAGACCTTGTCGTTGGCGTCGACCTCGATCAGCGCGACGTCGTAGGTCCAGAGATCGGCGAGGTGCTGGAGCACCCGCTTGGCATCGGTCTCGTTGAGCTGCGAGCCCTTGATGACGTGGTGATGCAGGATCAGGCGGCGGTCGCCGGAGAGATCGACGTCGACCACCTCGATATTGGCGTCGATGTAGCCGACATCATGCTGCCGCGCCAATTCGCGCCGCACGCGGCGGAAGCCGCGCTCGTCGTGGATGGCATCGACGCGAATGCCGGCGCGCTCCTCGGGATCGTCGTGCAGATGGAACATGCGAAGTTGCCGCATCAGCTTCGGGCTCAGGAATTGGGCGATGAAGCTTTCATCGCGGTAGTTCGCCCAGACGTCGCGCAGCACGCCCATCACGTCGTTCTTGCCGGCGATGTCGGGGAACCACTCACGATCCTCGTCCGCGGGATTTGTGACGATGCGCTCGATGTCCTGCATCATTGCGAAGCCGAGCGCGTAGGGGTTAAACCCGGAGAAGCGCTGGTCGTCGAATTCGGGCTGGAACACGACGTTGGTGTGTGACTGCAGGAATTCGAGGAAATTGCCGTCGCTGATGCGGCCCTGCTGATGCAGCTTGGTCATGATGCGATAGTGGACGTAGGTCGCCGTCCCCTCGTTCATCACCTTGGTCTGGCTCTGCGGATAGAAATATTGCGCGATGTGGCGGACGATGCGCAACAGCTCGCGCTGCCATGGCGCCAGGCGCGGCGCGCTTTTCTCCAGGAAATACAGCAGGTTTTCCTGCGGCAGGCCGAGCAGCTTGCGGCGCCGTTCGAGGGAGATGGCTGACCGGGTCTTCGACGCCCCCTTGGGCACCGTGCGCCAGAGATCGTTGAAGACCTCCTCTTCGTGCTGGCGGCGACGGCCGGCACGCTTCTCTTCCTCGCGCAAATCCAGCTTCTTCTTGCCGGGATAGCGGTCGATGCCGTGCGACATCAGCGCATGCGCGGCATCCAAAGTGCGCTCGACCTCGACGCGACCGTAGCGCTCCTCGCAGCTCATCACATACTTCTTGGCGAAGTCGAGGTAGTCCAGAATACCGTCGGCGTCGGTCCACTGCTTGAACAGATAATTGTTCTTGAAGAAGTGGTTGTGGCCGAAGGCGGCGTGGGCAATCACCAGCGTCTGCATCGTCGCCGTGTTCTCCTCCATCAGATAGGAGATGCAGGGCGAGGAGTTGATCACGATTTCATAGGCAAGCCCCATCAGTCCCTTGCGATAGGACGCCTCGTGATACGCGAACTGCTTGCCGAACGACCAATGCTTGTAGAACAGGGGCATGCCGACCGACGAATAGGCATCCAGCATCTGCTCGGCGGTGATCACCTCGATCTGGTTCGGATAGACGTCGAGCCCGAGATCCTTGGTCGCCACCTCTTCGCAGGCATCGGTGATGCGCTGCAAGATGTGAAAATCCCAATCGGCGCCTTCGAACAAGCGTTCCGTCATGGAGCGGTCTTCTCCTGGGCAGTTTCGCGGCGCTGGAACAAATCGTGGAACACCGGAAAAATCTCGCTGCGCTCGCTGACCTTGCGCATCGAGAGCGGTTCGCCGCTGTTGCGCAGGCGCTCGTAGAGGGTCCAGAGCGAGGAGTCGGAGAGATCGAAGGCGCTGCCGCCTGATTCCCCGACCTCGAGATAGGCGAAGAATTGGCAGATCGGCAGGATCTTGTCGGTCAACAGCATGCCCGTGAGCTCGCCGTCGGAATAGGAATTGTCGCCGTCGGAGGCTTGTGCGGCGTAGATATTCCAGTCCGACGGATTGAAGCGCTCGCGCACGATCTCGTGCATCGCCTGGAGCGCGCTGGAAACCAGCGTGCCGCCGGAGGCCGGACCGTAGAAGAAGGTCTGCTCGTCCACTTCCTCGGCGCGGTCGGTGTGGCGAATGAAGACGATCTCGACATGCTTGTAGCGGCGCTTCAGGAACACGTAGAGCAGCATGTAGAAGCGCTTTGCGAGATCCTTCATGTGCTCGGACATCGAGCCCGACACGTCCATCAGGCAGAACATCACGGCCTGCGCAACGGGCTTGGGCACCGTCTCGAAGCGGCGGTAGCGGATGTCGAGCGGATCGATGAAGGGAATGCGCTTGATCTTCGCTTTCAGCTTTTCCAGCTGGGCGAGAAGCACCACACGCTCGTCCTCATCCGTGCATGCGGCGATTGCGGCTTCCAGCTCCTCGATCTCGTCCTTGCGGGGACGTTTGAGCGCGATGCGGCGTGCCAGCGCGAGCCGCACCGTTCGGCTGACCGAAATATTGGCCGGCGAGCCGGACGTGGTATAGCCGGCGCGCTGGATGCCCTCGCTCTCGGTGTGCGCGATCTTGCGCTTGGCAAGGTCCGGCAGTTCGAGATCGTCGAGGAAGAGATCGACGAACTCGTCGCGGCTCAGCACGAAGCGGAAGGCGTCCTCGCTGTCGCCTTCGCCCGGCCCGGAATCCTTGGCGCTGCCCTGGCCGGAGCGCTGGAGATAGTCGCCCTCGATGAACTTCTTGTTCCCGGGCAATACCATGTCGCGCGTTCCGCCGTCGCGGCGGAAACGCGGCTCGTGCATGCCGTCGAGCGGGATCGTGACCTCACCACCCTCCAGGACATCCTTGATGTCGCGTTCCTGCGAGGTCTTCTTGACGGCGCCCTGCACCAGGGATTTGGCCCGACGCAAGAACCGCTGCCGGTTCTCAAGACTCTTGCCGCCTGGATTCAGACGCCTGTCAATAATGTGAATGGGCACTTTTCCATCCGCCTCAACCGGCCTGCTTCACGCGCATGTACCATTCGACGAGCCGGCGAACCTGACGCTCGGTGTAGCCGCGCTCCACCATGCGTGCGACGAACTCGCCGTGCTTCTTTTCCGTCTCGCCGTCCTTCTTCGATCCGAAAGAGATGACCGGAAGCAGGTCCTCGACCTGAGAGAATATCCGCTTTTCGATCACATCGCGAATCTTCTCATAGGAGATCCAGGTCGGATTCTTGCCACCGTTCTGGGCGCGCGACCGTAACGAGAATTTGACCACCTCGTTGCGGAAATCCTTCGGATTGGCGATGCCCGCCGGCTTCTCGATTTTGGTCAATTCCTGGTTCAACAGTTCGCGATCAAGCAGCTGGCCGGTGTCGGCATCCTTGAAATCCTGGTCCTCGATCCAGGCATCGGCGTAGTCGACGTAACGGTCGAACAGGTTCTGGCCATAGTCCGAGTAGGATTCGAGATAGGCCTTCTGGATCTCGTTGCCGATGAACTCGGCATAGCGCGGTGCGAGATCCGCCTTGATGAATTCGAGATAGCGCTTCTCGACTTCCTCGGGCAGCTGCTCGCGTTTGATCGACTGCTCCAGCGCGTACATCAGATGCACGGCGTCGGCGGCGACTTCCTGCGGATCATGGTTGAAGGTGGCAGCCAGGATCTTGAAAGCGAAGCGCGTGGAGACACCGTCCATGCCCTCGTCGACGCCGGCGGCGTCGCGATATTCCTGGACGCTGCGCGCCTTCGGATCGGATTCCTTCAGGCTCTCGCCGTCGTAAACCCGCATCTTGGCGAACACCGTGGAATTTTCGTGCTTGCGCAGACGCGACATCACCGAGAACCGGGCCATCGTCTCTAGCGTCGAAGGGGCGCACGGTGCGGCCGCGAGCTCGGAGCCCTGGATCAGCTTCTCGTAGATCTTCTGCTCTTCGGTGATCCGCAGGCAATAAGGCACCTTGATCACGCAGATGCGGTCGATGAAGGCCTCGTTGTTCTTGTTGGCCTTGAAGCTCGACCACTCGGCTTCGTTGGAGTGGGCGAGGATGACGCCGGTGAACGGAATCGCGCCGATATTCTCCGTGCCGATATAGTTGCCTTCCTGCGTTGCCGTCAGCAGCGGGTGCAGCATCTTGATCGGCGCCTTGAACATTTCGACGAATTCGAGGATGCCCTGGTTGGCGCGGTTGAGGCCGCCCGAATAGCTGTAGGCATCGGGATCGTTCTGCGCGTAAGTCTCGAGCTTGCGGATATCGACCTTGCCGACCAGCGAGGAGATGTCCTGGTTGTTCTCGTCACCGGGCTCGGTCTTGGCGACCGCGATCTGGCGCAGCCGCGACGGTTGGATCTTGGCGACCCGAAACTGGGAAATGTCACCGCCGAAGGCTTCGAGCCGCTTGTAGCACCACGGGCTCATCAGGCCGGTGAGGCGGCGGCGCGGAATGCCGTATTTCTCTTCCAGCATCGGGCCGAGCTGATCCGGATCGAACAGGCTGAGCGGGCTTTCGAACACCGGGCTCAACTCGTCGCCGGCCTTGAGCACGTAGATCGGATGCACTTCCATCAGCGACTTCAGCCGCTCGGCAAGCGAGGATTTGCCGCCGCCGACCGGACCGAGCAGATAGAGTATCTGCTTGCGCTCTTCGAGGCCCTGCGCTGCGTGACGGAAGAAACCGACGATGCGCTCGATGGTTTCTTCCATGCCATAAAAACCGGCGAAGGCCGGATAGGTGCGGATCGTGCGGTTCAAAAAAATACGGCCAAGGCGTGGGTCCTTGGCCGTGTCAATCGTCTGGGGCTCGCCGATCGCCGCGAGTAATCGTTCGGCCGCGTTCGCGTATTTCATGGGATCGCTTCGACACGATTCCAGATATTCCGCCATCGACATGTCGTGCTGGCTTCTCGCCTCGAACGACTTAGCGAAAGCGTTGAATAGAGAATCGTTGTACATGATCCCTCTCCGCGTGAGTTCCGCTACGAGCTGAAACGAAAGCAGTTACCGGACCGTTCCTCAGGCCGGATCGAATCAGCGTGAGCACATGACGATCATTGGACACCCTGGTGTCGACTCGACGCAACGCACAACGTAGGCACTCGTTGGGTTACGAACAGGCACCTGCCCGTAATTTGTGCGAATCTCTATCTATATTGGCCTATTTCCAGAAAATGTCACTCGGTCGCAACATCCGGGCGTTACCGGGGATGAGCCTATCCTGCCCGGCACCATAGCGATCCGCGAGCGGCGATCTTATGACGCTTGTACGGCGAAGCCTTGGGTGCCGCGTTCATCTTCCTGCTGCAATGCAGTGGCCGGACTGCTGGCGGCGTGACAGTCGCGGCAAGCGCGCAGCAGTGTATCAAAATCGGTCGCCAAACCCTCCGACCGGATGACAATCCGACCGTTCTGCCGATTGTCCTGCGCACAACGGGCCAAGTTGGGGATGGTGCAGAGCTGCCGCTGCAAGGCCGGCGTCGGCGTCAGCACGATCATCTTGCGCCCGCGGCGTTCTTCAGCCGAAATCTCCGCGATCGAGTCCCACAGCAGAAATTCATTGCCGATGCGGAGATCTCGGATGCCGTAGGGGGTAACGATTACCACCGGCCCCCGTTCGGCTGGGAGCATCCAGATCAGCCAGCACGTGATCGGACCGAACACCGCGACGCCCGCATAGCCCATTGTGGTATCGTAGTCGCTCATACCGCCCCACCAAGCGAGGGCCAGACCTGCGCTGAGCAGTGTCACGGCGAAACCCGCCGCGACCAGCAGCCGCAGTTGGGTCTTGCATAGACTGATTTCGAGATCGTTGGAGGCGTCGACGCATCCGGCCCGCGTGACCGATTGCGGGCTGTCAGCGACAGCGAGCGCCAGGCCATCATGATCTGCGTGCATGCTTTCCCCCAGCATGGCCATTCGCGACCGAGCCACAATGCATCAGGCGGACCGGAATCCGCCGATCGTACTCCGCGCAGCCACTAGCGACGAGGTTAGGCAGCTGACGCTACGCAACGAGCCCCCGGCCGATTCCCGCGGCCAACGACTTTTTACGTAACTCGGCTCCTTCACCAGGATCGCCATGATGGCGACGGAGTTACACTGGAGGGTATGACGTCCATACCCTTGAATGGTTCCCTCAAGGAAGCATGTAAGCTAGAGGATAGCGCGTCAGGACCGGCGCGGAAACCCCTCGCCCGCAGGCTTGGAGATAAATAAGCAGCATGAATCCCGTCAAAGAACTGGAAAAGCACGGACAAGCCGTCTGGCTGGACTTCCTGGCCCGTGGCTTCATCGCCAAGGGCGACCTGAAGCGGCTGATCGACACCGACGGCGTCAAGGGCGTCACCTCCAATCCATCGATCTTCGAGAAGGCGATCGGCAGCTCGGACGAGTACGACGCGCAGATCGGCAGGGCGTTGAAGCGCGGCGATCGATCGGTCGCCGACCTGTTCGAGGCTGTCGCGGTCGAGGACATCCAGAACGCCGCCGATGTGCTGCGCCCGGTGTATGACCGCCTCAGGGGAGACGACGGATATGTCAGCCTGGAGGTCTCGCCCTATCTGGCGATGGACACAGGCAGCACGGTCGCCGAGGCGCGGCGGCTCTGGAAGGACGTCAACCGCAAGAACCTGATGGTGAAGGTGCCGGCGACACCGGAGGGCCTGCCCGCGATCGAAACGCTCATCGGCGACGGCATCAGCATCAACATCACGCTGCTGTTCTCCAGGGACTTCTATCTGCAAGTCGCCGAGGCCTATCTCGCCGGCCTGGAGAAATACGTCGCAGGTGGCGGCGACCCCTCGCACGTGGCGAGCGTGGCGAGCTTCTTCGTCAGCCGCATCGATTTGGTGGTCGACAAGCAGCTCGATGAAAAAATCGCTCGCGCCAACGACCCGAGCGAAAAGGAACGGCTCGCCGCGCTGAAGGGCAAGGTCGCGATCGCCAACGCCAAGGTCGCCTATCAGGACTACAAGCGGCTGTTCTCGGGTCCCCGCTGGGACAAGCTCGCCGCCAAGGGCGCCAAGCCGCAGCGCATGTTGTGGGCCTCGACCGGCACCAAGAACAAGGACTACAGCGACGTCCTCTATGTCGAGGAATTGATCGGTCCCAACACCATCAACACCGTGCCGCCGGCGACGCTGGATGCGTTCCGCGACCACGGCACGCCGCGCGACAGCCTTGAAGAGAATGTCGACGACGCCCGCCGCGTGCTGGAAGAGCTGGAGCGCTCCGGCGTCTCGCTCGATGCCGTCACCGAAGAGCTCGTCAAGGACGGCGTCAAGCAGTTTGCCGATGCCGCCGACAAGCTCTATGGCGCGGTCGCCCACAAGCGCGCCACCGTGCTCGGGCCCGCGATCGACCGCCAGCTTCTCTCGCTCGGCGACGGTCTCGGCAAGGCCGTGGCCAAGAGCACCGAGGAATGGCGGGCCTCTGCCAAGATCCGCAGGCTGTGGCAGCGCGACAAATCGGTTTGGACCGGAAGCGACGAGGACAAATGGCTCGGCTGGCTCGACAGCGCCGCCAAAGCCGACGTCGCCGATTATGAAGACTACGCAAACCGCGTGAAGGGCCAGAAGTTCTCCGACGCCGTCGTGCTCGGCATGGGCGGTTCGAGCCTTGGTCCCGAGGTGCTGGCCGAGACGTTCGCGCGGAAGTCCGGCTTCCCGAAGCTGCACGTGCTGGATTCCACCGATCCGGCGCAGGTGCGGGCGATGGAGGCCAGGATCGACATCGCCAACACCGTGTTCATCGTCTCCAGCAAATCCGGCGGCACCACCGAGCCTAACGCGATGAAGGATTATTTCCATGAGCGCGTCGCGCAGGCCCTCGGCCCGAAGGCCAAGACCGGCTTCCGCTTCGTCGCGGTGACCGATCCCGGCTCGTCTCTGGAGACGGCGGCGAAGAAGCTGAACTATGCCCGCATCTTCCACGGCGAGCCCTCCATCGGCGGACGTTATTCGGTGCTCTCGCCGTTCGGCCTGGTGCCGGCGGCAACCGCGGGCGTCGATATCAAGACCTTCGTCAAGCACGCGCTTGCGATGGTCCGCTCCTGCGGACCGGACGTGCCGCCAAGCGAAAACCCGGGCGTGCAGCTCGGCCTTGCCATGGGCCTCGCGGCGCTCGAAGGCCGCGACAAGGTGACGATCCTGTCGTCGAAGAAGATCGCCGATTTCGGCGCCTGGGCCGAACAGCTCATCGCGGAATCGACGGGCAAGGACGGCAAGGGCCTGATCCCGATCGACGCCGAGCCGCTGGGCGAACCCGCGGTCTATGGCAATGACCGGCTCTTCATCGACATCCGTATCGAGGGCGAGGCGGACGCCGCCCACGACTCGAAGCTTGCCGCGGTCGAAGCTGCCGGCCATCCCGTGGTGCGCATCACAATGAAGTCGATCGACCATCTCGGCCAGGAGTTCTTTCGCTTCGAGATGGCAACGGCGGTGGCGGGCAGCATCCTCGGCATCAATCCGTTCGACCAGCCGGACGTCGAAGCGGCCAAGATCAAGACCCGCGAGCTCACCGCGTCGTTCGAGAAAACCGGGGCGCTGCCGGCGGAGCAGCCGGTGGTCAGCACGGATGAAGCCGATCTCTACACCGACGAGACAAACGCCACGGCGTTGCGCGCTGCCGGCGCCAACGGCGACCTGACCTCATGGCTGAAGGCGCATCTGTCGCGCTCCAACGATGGCGATTATGTCGCCCTGCTCGGCTACATCGCGCGCGACAAGGCGACGATCGAGGCACTGCAAACCATGCGGCTCGAAGTGCGCGAGAAGCGGCACGTCGCAACCTGCGCCGAGTTTGGACCGCGTTTCCTGCACTCGACCGGGCAAGCCTACAAGGGCGGGCCCGATAGCGGCGTATTCCTCCAGATCACTGCCGACGACGCCAAGGACTTGCCCGTGCCGGGCCAGAAGGCAAGCTTCGGCGTCATCAAGGCAGCACAGGCGCGCGGCGACTTCGACGTGCTCACCGAGCGCGGCCGGCGCGCGCTGCGGGTCCACCTGAAGGGCGGGCTCAAGAGAGGCCTCGCTGCGCTCAACGCGGCGCTTAACGACGCGCTGAATTAAAGGAATCTCTCAGATGCAACTCGGCATGATCGGTCTCGGCCGGATGGGCGGCAACATCGTTCGCCGGCTGATGCGCCACGGCCATTCGACCGTGGTTTACGACAAGGACGCCAAGGCCGTCGCCGGCCTCGCCGCAGACGGCGCGGTTGGCTCCGCGACGCTGGAGGAGTTCATCTCGAAACTCGCGCGGCCGCGTACGGCCTGGGTGATGCTGCCGGCCGGTCACATCACCGAGACCACGATCGACACGATCACGGGCGTGATGCAGGAAGGCGACGTCATCATCGACGGCGGCAACACCTTCTGGCAGGACGACGTCCGCCGCGGCAAGGCGCTGAAGACGCGCGGCATCCACTATGTCGACGTCGGCACCTCCGGCGGCGTCTGGGGCCTCGACCGCGGCTATTGCATGATGATCGGCGGCGAGAAACAGGTGGTCGACCGGCTCGATCCGATCTTCGCCGCGCTCGCACCCGGCGCCGGCGACATTCCGCGCACGGAGGGACGCGAGGGACGCGATTCCCGAATCGAGCAAGGCTACATCCATGCCGGCCCTGTCGGCGCCGGGCATTTCGTCAAGATGATCCACAACGGCATCGAATACGGACTGATGCAGGCCTATGCCGAAGGTTTTGACATCCTCAAGAACGCCAGCATCGAGGCGTTGCCGGCGGATCATCGTTACGATTTCGATCTCGCCGATATCGCCGAAGTGTGGCGACGCGGCTCCGTGATTCCGTCCTGGCTGCTCGACCTCACCTCGACGGCACTCGCCGACAGCCCGGCGCTGACGGAATATTCCGGCTTCGTTGAAGATTCCGGCGAAGGACGCTGGACCGTGAACGCGGCGATCGACGAGGCCGTGCCGGCCGAAGTTTTGACGGCAGCGCTCTACACACGTTTCCGTTCGCGGCAACAACACACTTTCGCCGAGAAAATTCTCTCCGCGATGCGCGCGGGTTTTGGCGGCCACAAGGAGCCGAAGTCCAAATAAGAAGTCCGAGTAAGAGGAAGTCCACAAAGCGAAGGCCAGTAATTCGTGACAAAAGACCAGCAGCCAAAGCGCAAGCCGGAAAATTGCGCCTTTGTCATTTTTGGTGTCACCGGTGATCTCACTCACCGCCTCGTGATGCCGTCACTTTACAATCTTGCTGCCGAACACATGTTGCCGGAGAAGTTCTGCGTCGTCGGCGTCGGCCGCAACGCCATGTCGGACGACGAGCTCCGCGACAGCCTGATGAAAGGCCTGCGTGAGTTTGCGACCCGCTCCGTGGACGATGTCGTCGCCAAGAAGCTCCTGGAACGCGTCAGCTTCGTCGAAGCGGATCCAAAAGACCCGCCATCCTTCGATCGCTTGCGCGAACATCTCGATGCGCTCGAATGCGCGCAAGACACCGGCGGCAACCGCTTGTTCTACCTGGCGACCCCGCCGGCCGCGTTCGCGCCGACCGCGCGCGAGCTCGGCCGCACCGGCATGATGAAGGAGAACGGCACCTGGCGGCGACTGGTGATCGAAAAGCCGTTCGGCACCGACCTCGCCTCCGCGCGCGCGCTGAACGCCGAGCTGCTGAAGATCATGGAGGAGCACCAGATCTACCGGATCGATCACTATCTCGGCAAGGAGACGGTGCAGAACATCCTGGTACTGCGCTTTGCCAACGGCATGTTCGAGCCGATCTGGAATCGCAACCATATCGACCACATCCAGATCACGGTGGAGGAGAAGCTCGGCGTCGGCCATCGCGGCGGCTTCTATGACGCCACCGGTGCGCTCCGCGACATGGTGCCGAACCACCTGTTTCAGCTGATGTCGCTGGTGGCGATGGAGCCGCCGGCCCGTTTCGACGCGCATTCCGTGCGCTCGGAAAAGGCCGAGGTTTTGACCTCGATCCAGCAGCCGAGCGAGGAGGAAGCGCTGAAGAGCTCGGTGCGCGCGCAATATCTCTCGGGGCGCATCGGCGACGATGAGATCCCGGACTATCGCAAGACCGAGGACGTCAAGCGCGGCAGCACCACCGAGACTTTTGTCGCGCTGAAGCTGATGATCGACAATTGGCGCTGGGCCGGCGTGCCGTTCTACTTGCGCACCGGCAAGGCGCTGGGGCACAAGCGCACCGAGGTCGCGATCAAGTTCAAGCAGGCGCCGCTGTCCATGTTCTCAGGCACGGCGGTCGACCGGCTCTCGCAGAACTTCCTCACCATCGGCATCGCGCCGACCGAAACCATCGAGCTCCAGTTCAACGCCAAGATCCCGGGCCCGAGCATCACCATCGACGGCGTCGAGATGAAGTTTCGCTATGGCGACTATTTCCGGGCCGATCCCAGTACCGGCTACGAGACGCTGATCTACGACTGCATGATCGGCGACAACATCCTGTTCCAGCGCGCCGACGGAATCGAGGCCGGGTGGCAAGCGGTGCAGCCGTTCCTGGACGCCTGGAAGAACGCGGGCACGAACGGCATCGAGACCTATCAAGCCGGCAGCGACGGCCCCGCCTGCGCTGATGAGTTGCTCCGTCGCGACGGCCGAACCTGGCGGAAGTTTTCGTGATGGCAGCGGCCGGACAGCCGAAGCTGATCGTCGAGGCGGACGCCGAGGCGCTGGCGCAGACCGCGGCCGAGCGGGTGATGGCGCGGATCGATGCCAATCTCGGGCGGATCGCGATCTGCCTCACCGGCGGCTCCAGCCCAACGAAGCTCTATCAGCTGCTTGGCAGCGATGCCTGGCGCGGCAAGATCCCATGGGAGCGCGTGCACTGGTTCATCGGTGACGAGCGCTTCGCGCCCGAAAGCGATCCCCTCAACAACATGGCGATCGCGCGCGCGACCTTTCTCGATCGCAATGCGCCCCCCGGCCATATTCACCCGATCCCGACGGCGGCTGACAACCCTGATCAGAGCGCCGCGGCTTATGCGCGCGAGTTGCAGTCTTTCTACGGCGCGGAAAGCCTCGATCCGGCACGGCCGCTGTTCGACATGGTTTTGATGGGTGCGGGCCCGGACGGCCATACGGCTTCGCTCTTTCCGGGCTACCCCGCGATCGAGGAGACCATGCGCTGGGTCGTCGGGGTCCCCAAGGCCAATGTCGCGCCTTTCGTGCCGCGGGTATCCCTCACACTGCCCGCGCTGGCATCCTGCCGCGAAATGCTGTTCGAGATTGCGGGGCACGACAAGCAGCCGATCTTGACGCGCCTCCTCAATGGCGAGACTCTGCCGGCTCTACGCGCGCGCTCGAATGGTGAGACCGTCTGGCTGGTCGACCGGGCCGCGCTACCGGAGGGAATTCGTGGCGGGCGTTGAAGCACCTTGTGCATTGATCGTGATGGGCGTGTCGGGCTCGGGCAAGAGCACGGTTGCAAGCGCGCTCAGCGAGCGCCTCGGCTGGCGCTTCGAGGACGGCGACAGCTTTCACCCCGCCAGCAATGTCGAGAAGATGCGGGCTGGCCATCCTCTCACCGACGAGGACCGCTGGCCCTGGCTCAACGCCATCGCCGACGAGATCGCGCGGGTCTGCGACAAAGGCGAGCAAATCATCATCGCCTGCTCGGCGCTGAAGCACACCTATCGTGACGTGCTCCTGCGTGGACGCGACGACGTGCGCTTCGTCTTCCTCAGGGGCACGAAGGAGCTGATCGCCGCTCGCCTCGCGCAACGCAAGGGGCACTTCATGCCGCCCGGGCTGCTGACGAGCCAGTTCAGCACGCTGGAACCGCCGGAGGCGGGCGAGCACGTCATCACCGTCTCGATCGACGAATCCGTCGAAGCGATCGTGGACGGGGTTGTACGGCAGCTGAAACTGGGCGTCGCGAAGCGCTGAGGCCAAAACCCCCAAGGTCCTGCCATGACGAAAATCTCACTCGTGGTCTCCGACGTCGACGGCACGCTGCTGACCAAGGACAAGACGCTGACGGAGCGCGCGAGGTCCGCGGTGCAGCGGCTGCACCAGGCCGGCATCGGTTTCACGATAACGTCGAGCCGCCCCGCGATCGGCATGCGCTTCCTGATCGAGCCGCTGGCGCTCTGGCTGCCGGTCGGCCCGTTCAACGGCTCATCGATCGTCGATCCCGAGATGAATCCGGTCGAGCAGCATCTCATCCCGGCCGGCGCGGCCGAGCGAAGCTTAAAAATCCTCCGCGACTTCGGCGCCGACATCTGGCTGTTCACCACCGACAAATGGCTGATCGACAACCCCAGCGGCAAATACGTCGCGCATGAACAGCACACCATCCGCTCTGACCCGACCATCGTGACGGACTTCTCGCCCTACCTTGCGAGCGCCTGCAAGATCGTCGGAGCCAGCGCCGATGCAGCCGGCCTAGAAGCTTGCGAGAAGGCGATGCAGAAGGCGCTCGGCAGCGAGGCGACCGCAGTGCGTTCGCAAACATATTATCTCGACATCACCCCGCCCGGCTTCGACAAAGGTACATTCGTGCAAGCCATGGCCAAGCGCCTCGGCATTTCAACGGACGCCGTCGCCACCATCGGCGACATGCAGAACGACCTCGCGATGTTTCGCGTCAGCGGCGTCTCGATCGCCATGGGCAACGCGACCGACAGCGTCAAGGACCAGGCCACCCACGTCACCGCGACCAACGAGCAGGACGGTTTTGCCGAGGCGATGGAGATGATCCTGACGCGGAACGGGGTCGCTTAAGTCACTGCTTCGACCGCTGCACCGCCGGCTTCTCGCTCCCTTGCCTCGCCGCGGACAGATTGTGCGCGGTGTTGATCAGCGCGATATGGGTCAGTGCCTGCGGGAAGTTGCCGGTCTGGCGCCGGGCGCCTGAATCATACTCCTCGGCCAATAGCCCGACGTCGTTCGCGATACCGACCACGCGGTCGAACAAGATCTGCGCCTTGTCGAGATCGCCCGCCAGCACAAGGGCGTCGGCGAGCCACAGGCTACAGGCGAGGAACGCGCCTTCGAGCGGCGGCTGTCCCGCAGGCACTTCGCGCGGGTCGTGCCGCAGCACGAAACCGTCGCGCATCATGTGGTTCTCGACAGCCCCCATGGTGCCACGGATGCGCGGGTCCGATGGCGGCAGGAAGCCGACGGCCGGCAACAGCAGCACGCTGGCATCGAGCAGTTTGGAACCGTAGGATTCGACGAAGGCGTTTTCCTCCGCGTCAAATCCCTTGTTGCAGACGTCGCGATGGATGGCATCGCGCAACGCGCGCCAATGCAGAAGCGGCGCCTTGAAGCCAAAAGTCTCGGCACTCTTGATGCCGCGATCGAAGGCGACCCAGGTCATCACCTTCGAGAAGACGTAGTGCCTGGGCTCGCCGCGCCGCTCCCAGATGCCGTGGTCGGGCTCGTCCCAGACCTCGGCGAGATGATTGAGCACGTTGCATTCCAGCGCCCAGGTCGTTTCGTCGTCGAGCTTGAGCTTGGCCATGCGTGACTGATGAAAGGCGTCGATCAGCTCGCCATAGACGTCGAGCTGAAGCTGCGCATGGGCGGCATTGCCGACCCGCACCGGCCGCGCGCCCTCATAGCCGTCCAGCCAGCCCGCCTCCCATTCCAGCAGCCGCCGCTGGCCCCAGATGCCGTACATGATCTGCATGTTCGCCGGCGAGCCTGCCGCCGCGCGCAACAGCCAATTGTGCCAGGCCAACGCTTCCTCGGTATAGCCGGAGTTCATCAGCGCCAGCAGGGTGAAGGTGGCATCGCGCAGCCAGCAGAAACGGTAATCCCAGTTCCTGCTGCCGCCGAGCTTCTCCGGCAACGAGGTGGTGGGCGCAGCGACGATGCCGCCGGTCGGGTCGAAGGTCAGCGCCTTCAGCGTGATCAGCGAGCGCATGATGAGGTCGTGATAGTCGCCGTCGCTGGTGCATTTTCTGCACCAGTCCTGCCAGAATTTTTCGGTCTCCTGGAGCGCGACCTCCGGATTGATCGGCGCGGGCGGTTCGAGATGCGAAGGACCGTAGGTCAGCACGAACGGCACAGTCTCGTCGGCTTTTACCTCGAAGTCGGACACGGTTGTCATATCCTCGCCGCGGGTCTTTGCCGGCGTATGGAGCACCGTCATGTCCTGGCCGGCGACCGCAAGCAGCGAATGGTCAATCCGCCGCACCCAGGGAATGTCGACACCGAAGCCGAAGCGGATCACGAGCTCCATCCGCATCTTCACCGTGCCGCTGACGCCGCGGACCAGCCGCACGATGTCGGAGGCCTTGCCGCGCGGCGGCATGAAGTCGATCAGCGCAACTGTGCCGCTCTTCGCCTCAAAGCGCGTCTCGAGGATGAGGGTGTCGCCAAGATAGCGGCGCGACGTCGCGGTGACGTCCTCGTCCGGTGCGATCAGCCAACGGCCGTTCTTGTGCGTGCCGAGGATCGCTGCAAAGCAGGCATCGGAATCGAAGGCCGGCCAGCACAGCCAGTCGATCGAACCGTTGCGCCCAACCAGCGCCGCGGTCTCGCAGTCGCCGATCAGCGCATAGTCCTCGATCCTCTGAGACAATGTCGTGCGAGCCTCGAAAACGGCGTTTTGGAAGTTCCCGGCGATCAACGCCCGCCGGGCAACGAGCGTTCCCGTGTCGCGGCCTTCAAAGCTGCGAGATCGACCTTCGAGGCGATCTTGTCGAGCGCAACCGGCAGGCGCTGGCGCCAGTTCGGATGCTCGTCGATCGTGCCGGGAATGTTGGGCTGATCGATCACGCCGAGCAGGTCCTCCAGCGACACTGCGAGCAGCCGCGACGGTGTGCGCGACAGGAAGGCGAGCACCGAATAAAGGTCGTTGGCGTTGATGCCGTTCTGGCGCAGGATGTCGTCGAGCTTGCCGAGCGCATCCCAGCGCGCCTTCTCGTCCTCGCCGGGGTCGAGCCCGAGCGAGAGCTTCATCCTGAGATCGCTGAAGGAGCGCCAGCCGGCATAGGTGCACAGATCATGCGTGTTCAGCGTGACCAGCGCGTTGGGCCGGTAGTGATCGGTGTTGCGGAAATGGCCGGCATCGTCGCGCTCGAACATCATGACGAGATAGGACCAGATGCCGAAATCCTGCATGGTCTCGCGGAATCCTTCCGGCACGGTGCCGAGGTCCTCGCCGATCACGATGCATTTGTTCGCCGCGCTTTCACGCACCACGGCGCCAAGCAGCGCCTCGAACGGCATCTGCACATAGGCGCCATTATCCGGCTTGAAACCGCGCGGCACCAGATAAAGCCGCTTCAGCCCCAGCACGTGATCGAGACGGATGGCCCCGGCATGCCGCATCGAAGCGGCCAGCATGTCGGCGAACGGCACGAAGGACTGAGCTTCCAGGCCGCCGGCATTGAAGCCGGCAAGGCCCCAGTCCTGGCCGACGGTGTTGAGCACGTCGGGCGGCGCACCGACCGCGAGATGGCGCGAGATCGCCATCTGCTCGTTCCAGGCATCGAAGCCGTTGGACTGCACGCCGACGGCGACGTCGAGATAGAGGCCCACGCGCATGCCAAGTTGGCCGGCCAGTTCCTTGGCGGCGTGCAACTGGCTATCGGCGGTCCATTGCACGAATTCAACGAACTCGACGTCGTGTTTGTCGGGCCCGTTGCGCAGTCGGGCGCATTTCGCCTCGTCCGGCTGCTGCCATTCCACCGGCCATTCCCACCACGGCGCCGTGAAGCGATGGCGTAGCACCTCGAAGCAGGCAAAACGGGACAACAGCGGCGCGCGCGCCGCGCGGAAGGCGTCGAACTGGTTGCGGCGGACACCGCTGGCGCTTTTCAGAAAGCTGTCGAAGGCCGCGCGCAAGGCCAACCACTTCAAGGCCGCCATGGCCGCATAGGGCACACGATCGCCTTCACGGAGCCGCGCGGCGGTCGCGGCCGCGTCGGGGACGAGATCGCCGGAAAATTCCGGGATTGCCTCGACGTCGATATAGAGCGGATTGAGAAACAGCCGGCTGTTCGGCGAATAGGGGCTGCAATCGGCCGGATGGTCGTCGAACAACACATGCAGAGGATTAAGCCCGACGCCGTCGGCCCCCAACTGCTTGGCGAGCCGGACGAGATCGGCAAGATCAGTGAAATCACCGATGCCCCAATTGCGGTCGGAGCGGACGCTGTAGAGTTGCATAGCAAGCAGCCAGCCGCGGTCGAAATCGCCGCCAAAGGCCCGCTCGGGCGCCACGATCATCGGCACCTCTTCGCTCACGCCTTCGGCATCGGTCAGCGTCAGACGGTGATAGCCGAGCGGCAGACCGGCGGGCCATGCAATCACGGGCTCGCGCGCCTCACCTTGCGCGATCAAATTGCCATTGCCGGTCATCGTCCATTTGAGCGGCGGTGCACCGATCGTCACCAATTCGGTGCGCGGATGGCCCAAGGCGCGCACCACCACGGGTCCGCTAACGAAGCGATAGACCCGCTTCTCCGGCAGGGCGTCGAGGATGGATTTGAGGGCCACGGGATCGGTGATCCGCAGCTTTCCGAGGGCATCGACGAATTCGGACTGAACGCCCTTGATCTGGGCTTGAGCTAAAAGATCCATTCGGCACGTAGTTGGCAGGCCAGATTTTGGCCGGGGGTATTGATTTTAACGAGGCGGTGGAAGACGTTAGTCTGGCTTAACTCACAAACCGCGCTTGCCGTTCCCGAGGGAACTAATGACACCCAACCGGCTTTCTATATAGGTATCAAGCGTAGGTTCCCGACAAGGGAAACGGGCTCCTGCTTTCTTGTCAATGGCATCACCGTGAACAAGACAATTCAAACTGTCGAGAGTGCCGCAGCCGGCAGCGCTTTCCTCATCGAAGACGTCTATCCCTTGATCGATGGCGGCCGCTTCCCCGTGAAGCGGATCGCGCGCGAACCGGTCGAGGTCTGGGCCGACATCTACCGCGACGGCGACGCCGTGATCGGCGCAGCGCTGATCTGGCGGCAAGAGCAGGACCGCGAATGGCGGAGCGAGCCGATGATCCCTCACGGCAATGACCGCTGGTCCGGCGCGTTCACACCGGTTGAGCCCGGCAAATATGTCTATGCGATCGAAGCCTGGACCGACGAGTTCGCGACGTGGTCGCACGGGGTCGCGCGCAAGCAGCGCTCTGGCGCCGATGTCAGCCTCGATGCGATCGAGGGCGCCGGCCTTCTGACCAAGGCGCATGGCGCGCGGCAGGACGCCGCGGCTGTCATCGTCAGGCAATGCGAGGACTATCTTCAGACCGGCGACGTTGCCCCGCTGCTGGCAACTGAACTCGGCGAAGCCATGGCCGAGAGCCAATCGCGGCCCGACCTCACCCGCTCGGCGCCCTTCCCGCTCATCATCGACCGCGACAAGGCGCGCTTTGGCGCCTGGTATCAGATGATGCCGCGCAGCCAGAGCCAAATTCCAGGCCGGCACGGCACGCTCCGCGACTGCATCGCGCGGGTGCCCGAGATCGCGGCGATGGGCTTCGACGTACTCTACTTCACGCCGATCCACCCCATTGGCCGCACCCGCCGCAAGGGCCGCAACAACGCGCCGGTAGCGACCGAAGGCGATCCCGGCTCGCCTTATGCGATCGGCACCATCGAGGGGGGGCACGATGCGCTGCATCCGGAGCTCGGCACGATCGAGGATTTCCGCGCGCTGGTCGTGACCTGCCTGGAATACGGCCTCGAGCTCGCGCTCGACTTCGCCGTGCAATGCTCGCCGGACCATCCCTGGCTGACGCAGCATCCGGAATGGTTCAAATGGCGGCCGGACCGCTCGGTGCGGACGGCTGAGGGGCCCTATTCCGATATCGTCATCCCCGATTTCACGTCCGTCGATCGGGCCGGATTGTGGAACGCGTTTCGCGACGCCATGCTGTTCTGGATCGACCACGGTGTCACCATCTTTGCCATCGACAATCACGATACCGCGCCGCTTGCTTTCTGGGAGTGGCTGATCCGCGATATCCGCCGCCAGCACCCCGAGGTGATCCTGTTCTCCAAGACGTTCGCGCGACCGAAGCTGATGAAGGGCCTCGCCAAGCTCGGCTTTGCGCAGTCCTTCAGCTATTTCCCGTGGCGCACGGCGAAGTGGGAGCTGGAGCAATATATCGGCGAGCTGACGCGCTATCCCGAACGTGACTTCTATCGGCCGAACCTGTTCGTGAGCACGCCCGACCTGCTGCCATATCATCTTCAGGGCGGCGAGACCTGGGCGTTCAAATCGCGCGTCGCGCTGGCCGCGACACTGTCCGGCAGTTACGGCGTCTACAGCGGGTTCGAATTGCTGGAGCACGACGCGATCCCCGGCCGCGAGGAATATCTCGACTCCGAGAAATACCAGATCAGACAGCGCGACTGGGACAAGCCCGGCAACATTAAGCCGTACATCACGGAGCTAAATCGTATCCGCAACGAAAACGTAGCCCTTCAGCAGATGGCGAACCTGCGCTTCCTCGGCATTGAGGACGGCGACACGATTGCTTTTGCCAAGGAGGCCGCCGATCCCGCCAATATCGTCATTGCCGCGATCGCGCTCTCGCGCAATGCACGCGAGTTCTGGTTGCCGCTCGGCGACCTCGCCATCGATGTCGGCGGCGAGCGCCGCCATGTCACCGGACTCGAAAATCTCCTCACCGGCGAACAGTCCCGCATCGAATGGGGCGGGATCAAATTGCGTATCGATCCCGACCGCGATCCGGCGCTGCTGTTCCGCTGCCTGGCGTAAAGGCGCACGCCATGAACGTATTGTCTTCCGTCGACACCAAGAAAGCCGAGGCTGCCGGGATCGTGGATGAACTCTGGTACAAGGACGCCGTTATCTACCAGCTTCACGTCAAGGCGTTTGCCGACAGCAACAATGACGGCATCGGCGACTTCGCCGGGCTGACCGAGAAGCTGCCCTATCTCCAGGAGCTCGGCGTCACCGCGCTCTGGCTGCTGCCGTTCTATCCCTCGCCCGGCCGCGACGACGGCTACGACATTGGCGACTACGGCTCGATCAATCCCGATTTCGGGACGATGAAAGATTTCAAGCGCTTCATCCAGGAAGCGCAGAAGCGCGGCTTGCGCGTCATCACCGAACTCGTCGTCAACCACACCTCGGACCAGCACAATTGGTTCAAGCGTGCGCGCCGCAGCCCGGCAGGCTCGAGCGCCCGCAATTGGTATGTCTGGAGCGACACCGATCAGAAATACCAGGGTACGCGGATCATTTTCACCGATACCGAGAAATCCAACTGGACCTGGGATCCCGAGGCCGGCGCGTTCTACTGGCACCGCTTCTTCTCGCACCAGCCGGATCTCAATTTCGACAATCCGCGCGTCGTCAGCGCGCTCATCCAGGTGATGAAGCGCTGGCTCGATGCCGGCGTCGACGGCTTCCGGCTCGATGCCATCCCCTATCTCTGCGAGCGCGAGGGCACCTCGAACGAGAACCTTCCCGAGACGCATTCGATCATCAAGCGCCTGCGCAAGGAATTGGACGCCTATTCCAAGGGCAAGTTGCTGCTGGCCGAGGCCAATCAATGGCCGGAGGACGTGCAGGAATATTTCGGACGTGGCGACGAATGCCACATGGCCTACCACTTCCCGCTGATGCCGCGCATCTACATGGCGATCGCGCAAGAAGACCGCTTTCCGATCACAGACATACTGCGACAGACGCCGGACATTCCTTCAAGCTGCCAGTGGGCGCTGTTCCTGCGAAACCATGACGAGCTGACGCTGGAAATGGTCACCGACGTCGAACGCGATTATCTGTGGTCGACCTACGCCAATGATCCGCGCGCCCGCATCAATGTCGGCATCCGCCGGCGCCTTGCGCCGCTGATGGACAACGACCGGCGCAAGATCGAGCTGATGAACTCGCTGCTGTTGTCCTTCCCTGGTACGCCGATCATCTATTACGGCGACGAGATCGGGATGGGCGACAACATCTATCTCGGCGACCGCAACGGCGTGCGCACGCCGATGCAGTGGAGCCCGGACCGCAATGGCGGCTTCTCACGCGCTGATCCGGCCCGCCTTTACGCGCCGCCGATCATGGACCCCGTCTATGGCTACGAGTCCGTGAACGTGGAAGCGCAGTCGCGCAGCCTTTCGTCGCAGCTCAACGCCACCAAACGGCTGATCTCGGTGCGCAAGTCCACGCTCGCCTTCGGCCGCGGGACCATGACCTTCATCCGCCCGACCAACCGCGCTGTGCTGGCCTATGTCCGGCAGTACCGCGACGAGGTGATCCTCTGCGTCGCGAACCTCTCGCGCGCCGCGCAGGCAACCGAGCTCGATCTGTCGCCGTGGAAGGACCGCATCCCGCAGGAGATGCTCGGCCGCACGCGTTTTCCGGCGATCGGCGAACTGCCCTACATGGTCACGCTGGGGCCCTATGGCTTCTACTGGTTCCAGCTCACCGAGCGCGACAAGTCCGAGCCGGTGACGCCGCGCGCGGTGCCGGAATTCGAAACGCTGGTGGTGCCTGTCAATTCGACCTGGGTCTCTCTGGCACGCGAACGCGGAATGTTCGAGCGCGATGTGCTGCCGGGCTTCCTGTCACGGACGCGGTGGTATCCAGAAAACAATCCCAAGCACATCAAGCCCACGCTGACATCGGCGGTGCCGTTCTGCGACATCGGCGACAACAGGCCCTGGATCGCGTTCTTCGAAGCGACCCGACACGATGTGACCACCCGCTACGTCGTACCGATGCAGATTGAGTGGGTGCGCTTCGATCGCGAACGCTTCAACCCGAAGGCGCTCGCCGCCGTGCGCCAGGGTGCCCGCGAAGGCACGCTGCTCGACGTTGCGACAGAGCAGATCTTCATCGGTCTGTTCCTGCGCAATCTGTCGCAGAACTTGGTGGTGGAAGAGAACAATCTGCGGCTGGAGTTCAAGGCGACCAGCAGGTTTGCCGACTACACCATCAAGGAGCCAGAACGCATCCGCACGGTCGAGCAGTCGAACAGCACCGCACTGGTCGACAACCAGTATGTCGCCAAGATCTATCGCCGGCTTGAAAGCGGCATCAATCCCGAAATCGAGATCGGCTCCTACCTCACCGAAATCGCCCGCTTTGCCAATACGCCGGCACTGCTCGGCAACGTCGAGCTGGTCGAAGGCGATAGTCGCAGCGCGGTAGGCGTGCTGCACGCCTATGTCGAGAACCAGGGCGATGGCTGGGCCGTCACCGCGGGCTATCTCGACCGCTATATCGACGAGCAAAGGGTGCTGCCACCGGGCGAGATGCTCCGCGAGACCCAGGAGCAAGCGCCATATCTGCACTTCATAGCGCAGATCGGCCGGCGGCTCGCCGAGCTGCATGTGGCTCTGGCGGCCGCAAAGCCCGACGATCTCGCGCCGGAGTCGATCGGCTCCGCACACGTCGAGCGCTGGACATCCGACCTGACGAGACGGGCCGAGCGCGTTCTCGAGCGGCTGGCCGACACTCGCGGCGGCCTGCGAGAGGCGGACCGGCCGCTGATCGATCAGCTCGTGGCGATGCGTGCGTCCCTGTCCGGCCAGCTGAATGCGCTATTGCCTTCCGAGATCGGCGGGTTGAACATCCGTCATCATGGCGACTTCCGCCTCGGGCAAACGCTGATCGTAAAGGACGATATCTTCATCATCGACTTCGACGGAGATCCGCGTTTGCCGCTGGCCGACAAGCGGCGCAAGCTGCCTGCCGCGCGCGACGTCGCCGGCCTGATCCGCTCGATTGATCTTTCGGTTAACGCGGCGCTCAACCGCGCGCTCACGGGCGCCTCCGACGAGCAGGGCCGGCTTACGGCCGCGCTCGGCGAATGGCGCGAGCGCGCCACTGCGACGTTCCTCAACGCCTACCGCGAGGCCACGACGGATCGGCGGCTGTGGCCAGTGGATCGGCAATCCGCGGCAGGCCTGTTAAGTTTTTTCCTGCTTGATCAAGCGTTCGACGAAGTAGAGTACGAGCTGTCCCACCGGCCTGAGGGGCTCCATGCGCCGCTGTCCGGACTGCTTCGCATTCTGTCCAGCACCGAGAGCGAAGCCCATGCCTAAACTCCCTGCCGAGGCCTATGCGATCATCGAGGGCCGCCACTCCGACCCCTTCCACTATCTCGGGCTGCATCCCGAGGGCGGCAAGAGTGTTGTGCGCGCGTTTCTCCCCGAAGCCTCCAATGTCGAGGCGGTCAGCGAGCATGGCGAGGTGGCCCGGCTCGACCGCGTCCACGATGCCGGCCTGTTCATCGGCAGCCTGCCGAATGGCTCGAAGCACTACCAGCTCCGCGTCAAATTCGGCGACAGCGTCGTCGAATTCGAGGACGCCTACCGCTTTCCGCCGATCCTGTCCGATTTCGATCTCTATCTGCTCGGCGAAGGCACCCACCAGCGCCTTTACGACAAGCTCGGCGCGCATCCGATGCGGCTCGAAGATATCGATGGCATCGGCTTCGTAGTGCTGGCGCCGAATGCACGGCGCGTCTCCGTGGTCGGCGATTTCAATTTCTGGGACGGGCGGCGCCATCCGATGCGGGTGCGCGGCGCAGGTTATTGGGAGTTATTCATCCCGCACGCCAAGGCCGGCGACCACTACAAGTTCGAAATTATCGGACCCCATGGCCATCTACTCCCGCTGAAGTCCGATCCGATGGCGTTTGCAAGCGAGGTGCGGCCGAAGACGGCTTCCATCGTGTTCGACGAGGCGCATCTGCCGCGGCCGCGACCAGCACCCGACGGCATCAACGCATTGTCGGCGCCGATGTCGATCTACGAGGTCCATCTCGGCTCGTGGCGGCGCAAGAACGGAGATGAATGGCTGACCTATCGGGAGCTGGCCGAGCAGCTGCCGGCCTACGCCCGTGACATGGGCTTCACTCATCTCGAATTTCTCCCCGTCAGCGAGCATCCTTTCGACGGCTCATGGGGCTACCAGCCGACCGGCCTGTATGCGCCGACCAGCCGCTTCGGCACGCCGGAGGATTTTGCCGCACTGGTCGATGCCTGCCACCGCGAGGGCGTCGGCGTGCTGCTCGACTGGGTGCCTGGGCACTTCCCGGACGATCCGCACGGGCTCGGCAGTTTTGACGGCACAGCGCTGTACGAGCACGCCAATCCGCTCCAAGGCCGTCACCTCGATTGGGGCACGCTGATCTACAATTACGGCCGCACCGAAGTGACGAACTTCCTGGTGTCGAACGTGCTGTTCTGGCTCGAGCGTTACGCTATCGATGGCTTGCGCGTCGATGCGGTCGCATCCATGCTCTACCTCGACTACAGCCGCCCGCCCGGCGCGTGGATTCCGAATCAGCATGGCGGCCGGGAGAACATCGAGGCGATCGCGTTCCTGCGCCGCTTCAACACCGAGCTGTTCGCGCGTTTCCCGCAGGCGACCACGGCCGCCGAAGAGTCCACCGCCTGGCCGCAGGTCTCGCGTCCGGTCGAATTCGGCGGGCTCGGCTTCGGCTACAAGTGGAACATGGGCTGGATGCACGACACGCTGAACTACATCAGCAAGGATCCGATCCACCGCAAGCATCATCACGGCGACATTCTGTTCGGCCTGCACTATGCCTTCTCGGAAAACTTCGTCCTGCCGCTGTCGCATGACGAGGTCGTGCACGGCAAGCGCTCGATCCTGGGCCGCATGCCCGGCGACGAATGGCAGCGCTTTGCGAATCTGCGCGCCTATTACAGCTTCATGTTCGGCCATCCCGGCAAGAAGCTGCTGTTCATGGGTGCCGAGATCGCGCAAAGCCGCGAATGGAATCACGACCAATCGCTCGACTGGCACTTGCTCGAGCACAAGACTCATTCCGGCATCCAGGCGCTGATCCGCGACCTCAACCGGCTCTATCGCGCGGTGCCCGCTCTGCACCAGATGGACTGCGAGCCGGCCGGTTTCGAATGGCTTGTCACCGACGACGCCACCCGCAACGTGTTCGCCTGGCTGCGCAAGGGATTTGACGAGCACGCCCGGTGCATGGTGATCGTCAACTTCTCACCCAACGTCTATCGCAACTACCGCGTTCGCGCGCCCTTCGGCGGCAAGTGGAAGGAAGTGTTCAACTCGGACTCCGCCCATTACGGCGGCAGTAATGTCGGCAACATCGGCGAAGTCCATGCTGTCGATGGCGAGCTCCGCCTCACCATTCCGCCGCTCGCCGGGATCTTCCTCGTTCCGGAAAGCTGAACGATGCGCCTGACTGCTGGATCGCCCGCACGCCTCGGCGCAAGCTGGGACGGACGCGGCACCAATTTCGCGCTGTTCTCCGCCAACGCGCAGAAGGTCGAGCTGTGCCTGTTCGACACGCAAGGCCGCCGCGAACTCGAGCGCATCGAGCTGCCGGAGCGCACCGAGGACGTCTGGCACGGCTATCTCAACGACGTTTCGCCCGGCCAGCTCTACGGCTACCGCGTGCATGGCCCCTACGAGCCGGAGCAGGGGCATCGCTTCAACGCCAACAAGCTGCTGCTCGACCCCTATGCCAAGCGGCTTTCCGGGCGGCTGGTCTGGAGTGACGCGCATTTCGCCTATCGCACCGGAAGCCCGCGTGAAGATCTCTCCTTCGACCGGCGCGACAACGCGCGCGGCATGCCGAAGGGCGTCGTGGTCGACGAGACCTTCAACTGGGGCCGCCGCGAGATCCGGCCCAACATCCCCTGGGAAGATACCATCATCTACGAGGCTCACATCAAGGGCCTGACGCAGAAGCGCAACGACGTGCCGCCGAATTTGCGCGGCACCTATGGCGGGCTGTCGTCGCCGGCGATGATCGAGCATCTGAAGAAGCTCGGCGTCACCACGGTCGAGCTCCTGCCGATCCACGCGTTCATCGACGACCGCATCCTGGTGGAGAAGAAGCTAGCCAATTACTGGGGCTACAACACGCTGTCGTTTTTCGCGCCCGAGGCGCGCTATGCCCAGGACAACGCGCTCGACTCATTTCGCACCACGATTGCACGCCTGCACGATGCCGGCATCGAAGTGATGCTCGATGTCGTCTACAACCACACTGCCGAGGGCAATCACCTCGGCCCGACGCTGTGCTATCGCGGCATCGACAACGCCTCCTATTACTGGCTGAACCGCGAAAACCCGCGCTATTACGACGATTTCACCGGCTGCGGCTCGTCGGTCAACCTCACCCACCCGCGCGTGCTGCAGATGGTGATGGATTCGCTGCGCTACTGGGTCGAGGTCTGCCACGTCGACGGCTTCCGTTTCGACCTCGCCACCACGCTGGCGCGCGGGCCGAACGGTTATGATCGCGGCAGCTCGTTCCTCACCGCGATCCGGCAGGATCCGGTGCTGGCGAGCGTCAAGCTCGTCGCCGAACCCTGGGATCTCGGCCTCGGCGGCTACCAGGTCGGTGCATTTCCCTCGCAATGGTCGGAGTGGAACGACCGTTACCGCAGCGCCATGCGCCGCTACTGGAGCGGCGAAGGCAGCCTGATCGGCGACATCTCCAGCCGCATGACGGCGTCCTCCGACTTGTTCAACCACGACGGACGGCGGCCGCGCGCCAGCATCAACCACATCACCGTCCATGACGGTTTCACGCTTGCCGATCTCTTCAGCTACAATGAGAAGCACAACGAGGCCAATGGCGAGGACAACCGCGACGGCTCCAACGACAACCATAGCAACAATTGCGGTGTCGAGGGCCCGACCGACGATCCCCAAATCCTCAGCTTGCGCCGGCAGCTTCGCAAGAACGTGCTGGCCTGCCTGATGCTGGCGCAGGGCATTCCGCTGATCCTCGCCGGCGACGAGGTCGGCAATTCGCAATCGGGCAACAACAACGCCTATTGCCAGGACAACGAGGTCGGCTGGGTCGGCTGGGACAATCTCGGCAAGGACGGCGACGGCATGGTCGATTTCGTCGCCGAACTCGCCGATATCCGCCGCCGGTTCTCGCAGCTTCGTAGCCATCGCTGGCTCGACGGCCGCCCTAAAGACGGCATCTCCTACGGCGCGCTGTGGCTGACGCCGGCCGGCGACGAAATGACGGAAAGCGACTGGAAATTCCCGGAAGGGCGGTTTCTTTCCTATGTGATGGGGCCGATGGAACCGGGCAGCGCCGCGATCTTTATCGTACTGAACGCCGCCCCCGAAGAGATCGCATTCAAATTGCCAAAAATGACCGAATACAAGAGCTGGCAGCAGATCCTGAACACGACCGAGGCCAAGCTGAACACGATCGACTTCCAGCCCGGAAGCGCCAGCAAGGCGCCGCCGCGCTCCGTGCTCGCTTTCGCGGGGGCGCTATGAGGCCATCCTTCGGGGCGAGGCTGACCAAGGACAGCGTGTCGTTCCGGCTGTGGGCGCCCGCCGCGCGCCGTGTCGATCTCCTGCTCGACGGACGACACGCGATGCAGCGCCGGCAGGATGGCTGGTATGTCGCCGACATTGTCGGCCTGGCCGTTGGCAGCACCTACAAATTCAGGATCGACGACGAGATCGACGTGCCCGATCCGGCGTCTGCATTCCAGCCCGAAGACGTGTTCGGCCCGAGCGAAGTGATCGATCACGATGCCTTCGCCTGGCGCGCGCGCGATTGGCGCGGCCGCCCCTGGGAGGAGACTGCGCTGATCGAGACGCATGTCGGCACCTTCACTGCTGAAGGCACCTATCGTGCCATGATCGACAAGCTCGATCATCTCGTCGCAACCGGGATCACCGCGGTCGAGCTGATGCCGCTGGCCGATTTCGCCGGCTGCCGCGGCTGGGGTTATGACGGCGTGCTGTGGTACGCACCCGACAGCGCTTATGGCCGCCCCGATGATTTGAAGACGCTGATCGACGAAGCACATCTGCGCGGGCTGATGGTGTTCCTCGACGTCGTCTACAATCATTTCGGTCCCGAGGGGAATTACCTCGGCCGCTATGCGCCGGCCTTCTTCACCGATGCGCACACGCCATGGGGCAGTGCGATCGATTATCGCGTGCCGCAGGTTCGCGCTTTCGCCGTCGAGAACGCGCTGTCATGGCTCACCGACTACCGCTTCGACGGCCTGAGGCTCGATGCCGCCAATCACATCATGGCGACCCCCGGTGAGCAATCGATGCTGCAGGACCTCAGCATCGCCGCAGGCGAGCTTGCCAAGGCAACGGGACGGCACATCCATGTCGTGCTGGAGAACGGCGACAACCGCGCGAGCCTGCTCGACGCCGCGCAGGAGCCCCCGAACGGCAAATATCGCGGACAGTGGAACGACGACTACCACCACGTCTGGCACGTGATGCTGACCGGTGAGCTCGCCGGCTATTACGCGGACTATCAAACGCCGCGCCTCGATCTCGCACGCGCGCTTGCATCCGGCTTCGTCTATCAGGGCGAAATCTCGGAATTCTGGGGCAAGAAGCCGCGCGGCGAAAAAAGCGGCGAGCTGCCGCCGACGACCTTCGTCAACTTCCTGCAAAACCATGACCAGATCGGCAACAGGCCGCTGGGCGAGCGACTCGAGAGCCTGGCATCGCCCAGGCAGATCGAAGCCGCACTCGCGGTGACCTTGCTCGCGCCGATGGTGCCGATGCTGTTTCAGGGCGAGGAGTGGGGCTGCACCGCGCCCTTCCCGTTCTTCTGCGATTTCCAGGGCAGCCTTGCCGATGCCGTGCGCGCGGGGCGCAAGCAGGAATACGCCTGGGCTTACGAAAAATACGGCGACGAGGTGCCCGACCCGCTCGATCCGGCAACGCTGCAAGCGGCCGTGCTTGACTGGACCGGCCACACGCCGGAACAGGACGCACGTCTCGCACTGGTGCGGGAGCTGCTCGCGCTTCGCCACAAAGAGATCGCGCCACGACTGAAAGATGCCCGCTTCGGTGATGCCGCCGTAGCCGATAGCGGCCTGCTCACCGCACATTGGCGCATGGGAGATGGCGCGACGTTGCGTCTGCTCGCCAATCTGTCCGACAAAGACATCGCATACTCCAACGGCAGTGCGGGCACCCCGATCTGGGGCGGCGCGGCCGGCGACAAGCTTCCGCCTTGGTCGGTGGTCTGGCGTCTCGGAGGTTGAGATGCCTCCAGCCATTCCTCTCGCAACCTACCGGCTTCAGCTCACCGCGGATTTCGACTTCGACAAGGCCGCCGCGGTGGTACCCTATCTAAAGGCGCTGGGGATCACGCATCTCTACACCTCGCCGGTGATGAAGGCCCGCAAGGGCTCGACGCACGGCTATGACACCGTCGATCACAGCCAGCTTAATCCGGAGCTCGGCGGCGAGGCCGGCTTCGCGCGACTGAGCGAGGCGCTGACGCAGAACGACCTAGGCCTCATCATCGATTTCGTGCCGAACCATGTCGGCGTCCACTTTGCCGACAATCCCTGGTGGCTGGACGTGCTGGAATGGGGCCAGACTTCGCCGCACGCAGTTTCCTTCGACATCGACTGGGATCTGCTGCCCTACCGCGCCCGCGACGGCGTGCTGCTGCCGATCCTCGGCGCCTCCTATGGCGAGGCACTTGAGCGCGGCGAGATCGACCTGCGCTACGATTCCGACGAAGGCAGCTTCTCGGCCTGGTATTTCGAGCACCGCCTGCCGATCGCGCCGGAGCGCTATGGTGAAATGCTGCGCATGGTCGTGAAGGAGGCGGACGCGGCCGAGAGCGAAGCCGGCAAGCGCCTGCTGTCGCTTGCCGCGCGCTACACGGGACTGCGCCGCCCCAACCGCAAGGAAGCGCCCGGCTTCAAGGCGGAGCTCAGGGAGATCGCAGGCAGCGCCGACCTCGTCGCGCGCGGCCTCGGCGCCTATCGCGCCGCCAAGGACCGTCCCGCGCAGACGCTGGCGCTGCATCACCTGCTGGAACGCCAGCACTACAAGCTCGGGCACTGGCGGCTTGCCTCCAGCGACATCAACTATCGCCGCTTCTTCGACGTCAACGGGCTCGCCGGCCTGCGCGTCGAGGACCCCGGCACGTTCGCCGCCACGCACCGGCTGGTGAAGCAACTCATTGCCGAGGGCAGACTGCAGGGCATCCGCCTCGATCACATCGACGGCCTGCGCGACCCCGCGCAATACTGTCAGCGGCTCCGCCGGCTGGTGCGCGACGCGCAGGGCACGACGAAGCCGTTCTATACGGTGATCGAGAAGATCCTGTGCGAGCACGAGCGTCTGCCGCACTTCGCCGGCGTCCAGGGCACCACCGGCTATGAGTGGATGAACGCCATCACTCACGTTCTGGTCGACGCCAAGGGGCTGGAGGCTTTGGACGAAACCTGGCGGCAGATCAGCAACCGGCCGCCGCGGCTCGCGCCTTACGTCAAGGACGCCAAAAGGCGCGTGCTGGAGACGCTGCTGACCAGCGAATTCACGGTTCTGACCCGCCTGCTTGCGCGCATCGCCAACGGGCATTACTCGACCCGCGACTTTTCAGCCGACAGCCTGCGGCAGGCGCTCGAGCTTTATGTGCTGCATTTCCCGGTGTACCGCACCTACCTGACGACAAGTGCGCCGACGGCGAACGATCGTAAGCTGATCGACGACACCATTGAGCACGCTCGCCGGGAATGGTTCGCTGCGGACGACGGCATCTTCGACTTCCTGCGCGACGCGCTCACCATGGACCTGCTCAAGCCTGGCCGTCCCCCGCACAGCGCCCCGCGGGTGCGCCGCTTTGCGCTGAAGGTGCAGCAGTTCACCGGGCCGATGATGGCAAAGTCGCTGGAGGACACCGCGTTCTATCAATTCCACCGGCTGCTCGCCCTGAACGAAGTCGGCGGCGATCCCGCGAGCAAGGGTCTCACCATTCCCGCTTTCCACGAGACCATGCAGGCTCGCGCCAGAGAATGGCCGCAAGGGATGACGGCAACCGCCACGCATGACACCAAACGTGGCGAGGACGCCCGAGCGCGGATCTCGGCCCTGAGTGAGATTCCCGGCGAATGGACCAGCGCCGTGGCACGCTGGAAAGTCCTGAACGCGCCGCACATCGCGCTCGAAGGCAATCTGCGCGCCCCGTCGGCAACGTTCGAATACATGCTCTACCAGACGCTGCTCGGCGCCTGGTCGCTCCGGGAGCCGGCCGATGCCGGTTTCGTCGAGCGTATCCAGGCCTATGCGCTCAAGGCCGCGCGCGAGGGCAAGGAGGAGACGAGCTGGCTCAACCCGCATGAGGCGTATGAGAACGGCGTCAAGAGCTTCATCGCGAAGATCCTCGATCCGGCGCTGTCTGGCGAATTCCTGGAGGCGCTGCAAACCCTGGCGCGCCGCGTCGCGCTGCTCGGCGCGCTGAACGCGCTGAGCCAGCTCACGCTCAAGGCGACCTTGCCCGGCGTACCAGACTTCTACCAGGGTACCGAATTTTGGGACCTGTCGCTGGTCGATCCCGACAACCGACGCCCGGTGGATTTTTCCGCGCGACACGCGGCGCTTGGCATGCTGGACAATCCGGACTGGAATCATCTGATCAAGAGCTGGCCGGATGGCCAGCTCAAGCTGGCCTGGACGCGGCACCTCCTCAAGCTGCGCAACGAACTCCCTGACGTCTTCGCGCGAGGCGATTACCAGCCGCTTCAGGTTCGGGGCGCGCACGCCGACCATGTCGTGGCCTTTGCCCGCCGCCACGGCCGCGCCGCGGCGATCGTCGTGGTCGGGCGCCAGTTCGCACCCTTCACGCAAGCAGGACGCGAATGGCCGATGCTCGATGGGTTCGACGCTGCCATCGACGTCACGGGCTACCACGTGCCGGGTCTTGCGGGCAACGATCTGCTGCTCGCGCAGGCGCTTGGCAATTTTCCCGCTTCTGTCATCTCGGCGCGCGCCGCGGGTGCGGCGAGGCCGATGCGACCGCGCGCCCGCGCGTGAACGCTAGCTTTTTTCGTCTTTGCCCAGCAGCAGCTGGCCGCGCTTGCGGATCGTGGCCTGCGCCATCTCGGCAAAGCGCTGCAACAGCCAGGGCAGCACCACCTGCACCTTGACGTGATCGTCGGCGACATCGACCTGGCCGCTCGCGATCTGCCCCAGCGCTCGGATGCGAAAATTCATGCTGTCGCCGCTCCAGCGCTCCTCCTCGACCTGCATCACCGGAATGCTGGCCGCGGCGCGGCCGAGCCCGGTCTTGAGCCGGCGCACCGCCTCCTCGCGGCCGAGACGGTGCGGAATGGAGACGACAAGCGGTGCTGACATGGCCGTGCCCTGTAAGTGACTGATCCTCACATAGTCATGCCGGCCGGTGGGTCAAAGGTTCCATGCAAGCTGGCCGTGCAACCACTGTTTCATCGGGGGAACTTTAAAACCTGCGGCAAGTTGCCCTCGCACAACGGGACAGGTTGCAAACGACCCTTTCAAGAAGGGCTGGAGGAGATTCGCATGTCTATCGGTACGATCATTCTGATCATTTTGGTTATCGCCCTGCTCGGCGGCTTCAGCGGCATCGGCGGCGGTCCGTTTTACGGCACCGGCTATTATGGCGGCGGCGGCCTCGGACTTGTCATCGTCATTCTGCTGATCTTGCTATTGCTGGGACGGATTTAGCCGCTCTTGCAGGGTGGGTTAGCCGAAGGCGTAACCCACCATTGCTTCCGTGAATGCTGAACGAAGTAGGGTGGGCTACGCCTTCGGCTACCCCACCCTACTTCACTTTCCCCGCGAGCTTCTTGATCGCCGCCTTGATCGACGCGGCTGCATCATCGTAGCCATCCCACGCCTTTGATCGCGTCAGCAATCCGGGTACCGTCCGCACCGTGTAGCGCTTCGGATCGAGATCGCTCTTTACCTGCGCCCACGTGACGGGCATCGACACGGTTGCACCATCTCGTGCGCGGGGGGAGAGCGGCGCCACCGCCGTCGACATCCGATCGTTGCGCAGATAGTCCAGAAAAATCTTCCCGTCGCGCAGCTTCTTCGACATGTTGAGCAGATAGCGCTCGGGCTCGTCACCCGCCATCCATTGGCAGACCCCTTGCGCGAACGCCTTTGCCTCCTTCCAGCTCACCTTGTCCCGTGCGCCGTGGAGCAGCGGCACGACCACATGCAGGCCTTTGCCGCCGGTGGTTTTGCAAAAACTCTCCATGCCGACATCGGTGAGGCGCTGCCGCATCTCCTTGGCCGCATCGACGACCTCGGGAAAATCAACATCCGGCGCCGGATCGAGATCGAACACCAGCCGGCCCGGTGTGTCATAAGAACCTGGCGCACAATTCCAGGGATGCAGCTCGACGCCACCGATCTGCGCCACGGTCGCGAGCCCCTCGACACGATCGATCTGCAGATAGGGCTTGCGATCGCCTGAAACCTTGGCGAGTTCGATCAGGTTCGAGGTGCCCTGCATGGCGTGGCGCTGGAAGAACTTCTCACCGCCAATGCCATCAGGCGCACGCACGATTGAGCAGGGACGGCCCTTGATATGCTCGATCATCCAGGAACCGATCGCCTCGAAATAGCGCGCGAGATCGAGTTTCGTCACGCCCTTGCCGTCGCCGCCGTCCGGCCACAACTCCTTGTCCGGCTTGGAGAGCACGACGCCCATCACTTCGGCACCGCCGCTTGCCTTCGGCCGGGCGGCAGGCCTGGGTCTGCCCCGTGACCTGGTGGAAGGCTCGGCAAGCTCGGTATCGGCGGGCGTTTCGGCCTCGACCTCCTCCGCCGGCTTGTCCTGCCGCAGACCCTTGAAGGCGGCCTGGCGGATATTGCCGTCGGCGGTGAAGCCGGCGAACTCGATTTCGGCTACGAGCTCCGGCTTCAGCCAGTGCACCTCGCCCGTCTTTTTCGGCGCATTCTTGCCGCCGAAGGGGCTTTGCTTGGCCTCCATGGCCTTCAACGACGGCATGATGCGCTTGACCTTGTCGGCGCCGAAGCCGGTGCCGACGATGCCGATGAAGGCGAGATGATCACCGCGATGCACGCCGGCCATCAGGGAGCGAAATTTGCCGTTGGTGGTCTTCCAGCCGCCGATCACGACTTCATGCCCGGCACGGCATTTGGCCTTGGTCCAGCTTTCTGACCGTCCCGAACGGTAAGGCGCATCGAGCTTCTTCGACACCACGCCTTCGAGCTCGAGCTTGCAGGCCGATCGCAGCACCGCATCGCCGCCGCTTTCGAAATGCTCGACATAACGGATCTGGCTCGATTTCTTCTTGCGTGCTTCCAGCAGTTCCTTGAGGAGGTCTTTCCGTTCACCGAGCGGCAGGCGGCGATAATCGAGTCCCTCGGTGAACAGGAGATCGAAGGCGAAGAAGATGAGATCTTCGGTCTTGCCGTCCGATAGTGCTGCCTGGAGCGAGGAGAAGTTCGGCGCACCATTATGGTCGAGCGCGACGATCTCGCCGTCGATCATCACGTCCGGCAGCGCGCTTGCTTCCTTCGCAATACTTGCGAATTTTCCGGTCCAGTCGAGGCCCTTGCGCGTCTTCAACGTCGCCTCGCCGCCCTCGACCCGAAGCTGCACGCGGTAGCCGTCGAACTTGATCTCGTGACACCAGCCATCGCCATCCGGCGGACGCTCGACCGACGTGCAGAGCTGCGGCGCCACGAAATCCGGTATCTCCGCCGCCTTCTTCGCGGTCGCGGTCGTGGCTTTCTTCTTTGCCGTCTTGCCGGTCTTCAACGCCGCGCGCGGCGCCGGCTTGACCGTGCGCCCTTTCGCTTCTTCGGCCCGATTGGACTGCCAGACCGCGTCGGCCTTGGCATTGGCGCCCTTCGCCAGCATGAACGGTCTTGGCGCGCGTCCCTTGCCTCCGGCGATCTGATCCATCGCGCGGCCGGAGGCGACCGACTTGTCCTCCTCGAGAATGTCGTTGTCTGCGCCCTCACGGACATGTTCGTCGCGGTGCTTGATCAGGAGCCAATTGGTGCGCTTCCCGCCGGTGCGGTCGTTGCGCATGCGCACCAGCACCCAGCTGCCGTGCAGCTTCTCGCCATGCAGCGTGAACTTGAGGTCGCCCTTCTTGAACCCGCGTTCGGGATCCTCGGATTCCCAGGTGCCGCGGTCCCACAGCATGACCGTGCCGCCGCCATACTGGCCCTCCGGAATGGTGCCCTCGAAGTCACCATAGTCGAGCGGGTGGTCCTCGACCTCGACGGCCAGCCTCTTGTCGTGCGGGTCGAGCGAGGGCCCTTTCGTCACCGCCCAGGACTTGAAGACTCCGTCGAACTCGAGCCGTAGATCGTAGTGCAGTCGCGTCGCATCGTGCTTCTGGATCACGAAGCGTCGCTGCTTCGAGGGCACCACTGCCGTTTTGCCCGACGGCTCCGGTGTCTTCTCGAAATCACGTTTCTGTCGATACCTAGAGAGCTTTTGCAGCACGACTGGTCCCGGATTCTCTTGCGGCGTGGAAGCCTATAACAGCACAAGTCCCACCCGGAACCAAAACCCCACGGGACGGTTGGGGTTCCAAAATGACTCGAAGACGCTGGAGAACGGAATGGCCCCGCGCGCCTATTGGAAGGGAACGTTGAAGCTCTCGCTGGTCAGTTGCCCCGTTGTGCTTTATCCGGCGACCACCGCGGCCGAGAAGACGCGGTTTCACATGATCAACCGCGAGACCGGCAACCGATTGAAGCAGCAGATGATCGACGCCGAGACCGGCGACGTCGTCGAGAGCGATCAGAAAGGACGCGGCTACGAGCTACGCAAGGGCAAATATGTCGAGATCGAGCCGGAGGAGCTTGAAGCGGTCCAGATCGAGAGCAACCACACCATCGACATCGAAAGCTTCGTGCCGAGCGACGAGATCGACCAGCGCTATCTCAACCATCCCTATTATGTCGCGCCCGACGGAAAGGCTGCGATCGACGCCTTTGCCGTGATCCGCGATGCCCTGAAGGACCAGGACCGCGTGGCGCTCGCCAAGATCGTGCTCACCAATCGCGAGCATATCATCGCGATCGAGCCGCTTGGCAAGGGCCTGCTCGGCACCACCCTGCGCTTCCCGTACGAGCTGCGCGACGAGGGCCAGTTCTTCGACGACATCAAGAGCCCGAAGATCACCAAGGACATGGTGGAGCTCGCCGGCCATATCCTCCAGACCAAGACGGCCCATTTCGACCCCAGCAAGTTCAAGGACGAATACGAGAACGCGCTAAAGGCACTGGTGAGGCGCAAGGCCAGCGGCAAGACAATCGAACTGCCGGAGCCTGAGGAGAAGCCGAGCAACGTCGTCAACCTGATGGATGCGCTGAAGCAGAGCTTGAAGGGACGCGGCGGGAAGAAGACGTCGGGAAAGTCTCATGCCCGCCGCACGAGGGGACGGCAACGTAGCGCGAAGAAGACGCAAAGGGCCGCGGCGGGGCGTCGCAAGGCGGGTTGATTTACTCCGTCATTGCGAGCGTAGCGAAGCAATCCAGAACCTTTCCCGAGAGACAGTCTGGATTGCTTCGCTGCGCTCGCAATGACGATGCTGATGGAGGCTCGCGCCACAATCTCCGTCGTGGCTGCCGCAAGCAGCTAGTCCCCCGCCCTTAGCCGATACCCGATCCCGGTCTCCGTCAGCACATATTGCGGCCGTTCCGGATCGGCCTCGATCTTCTGGCGGAGCTGGCGGACATAGACGCGCAGGTATTGCGCATCCGTCAATTCGTCCCAGAGCTCCCTAAGCAGGAAGCGATGGGTCAGCACCTTGCCGGCGTGCTGCACCAACAGGCGCAGGAGATCGTATTCTTTCGGCGACAATTTGACGTCCCGCTCGCCGACCTTGACGATGCGGCGCACCAGATCGACGGAGAGGTCAGCAGTGCGGAACACCGGGCGCTCGCCCTGGACCTGAAGCTGGTGCCGCAGCGCGGCGCGCAGACGTGCCAGGAGTTCGTCCATACCGAACGGTTTGGTCAGGTAATCGTCGGCGCCGAGATCGAGAGCCTGTACCTTGCCGGCCTCGTCGCCGCGGCTCGACAGCACCACGATCGGCACAGCTTCATTGCGGGCCCGGATGGTGCGCAGCAGCTCATGGCCCTGGATGTCGGGCAGGCCGAGATCAAGAATGATCAGCGCGGGTTCTTCGACAAGCTTTTCCAACGCCATCTTGCCGTTTGACGCCTCCAGGATTTCATAGCCTTGCGTCGAGAGTCCCATCCGCAGCAACTTGCGGATCGGCGGCTCGTCGTCGATGACGAGCACCTTGATCGGGGCAGCACTCATGCGGCGGTGTCCAATGCCTGGGTCTGGGCCGGAATGGGCAGACGGATGGTCAGAACCGCGCCGCTCCGGTCGTTGCGATTCGCGGCCGAGATCGTGCCCCGCATCGCCTCGACGAAGCCGCGGGAGATAGCAAGCCCGAGCCCTGTGCCGGGACGGACACGATCCCCCTTCTGTGCGCGATAGAACTTGTCGAAGACGCTCTCGAGCTCCTCGGACGGAATGCCGTCGCCCTCGTCGGCAATCTGGAGCACCACGTGATCGCTGTCGCGCCGGCTGCGGATCGAGACCGTCGTGTCGGGCGGCGAATATTTGGCGGCGTTGTCGAGCAGGTTGAACAGCACCTGCTCAAACAGCACCGCATCGAGCTGGAGCATAGGAAGATCTGCGGCCAACACCAGTTCGACCTTGTGGGCGGTGAGGATCTTGGCTGCACGCCGCAGCGCGCTGCCGACGATCTCGCCGAGATCGTGCAACGCGGTGTTGGGCACGATGGCGCCGGATTCAAGCTTGGTCATGTCGAGCAGATTGGCAATGAAGCGGTTGAGCCGTTCGGATTCGTCGATCACCGTGGCAAGCAGGTCGCGCTTCTCGGTGTCGGAGAGCGCGCTGGCGAGATCGCGCATGGTCGAGGCCGCACCTAGCACGGATGCGAGCGGCGTCTTCAAATCATGCGAGATCGAGGTCAACAATGCAGAACGCAACCGCTCGGATTCGACGGTGCGCTTGACGCGATCGACGTCCTCAACCAGCAGCACGCGCTCGATCGCCAGCGCACCCTGGTCGACCAGCGCATCGAGCAGGCGGCGCTGGTCCGGGGTCAGCAACGGGCCGGTGCGGTCGTTGTCGATGCCGATGACGCCGATCGGGCCGCGCCCGGTGCGCATCGGCAGGAACAGCCGTTTTGCGCCCGGCAACGTGTCCGAGCCGCGGCCTGCGGGGCGGTCGTTGCTGCAGGCCCAGTTGGCGGCGGCCAGGTCAGCCTGATCGAGATCATCCTCGGGCGGATAGCCTGATTTCACTGTGAGCAGGCCTTCCTCCGGCAGCAGCAGCACCACGCGGACTTTCAGCATCAGCGCGATTTGGTAGGCGGTCGTCCACAGCACGTCGTCGAGCGTGCCGGTGCCGGCGAGCTTGCGGCTGAAAGCGTAGAGCTGCTCGGTGGT
The DNA here is from genome assembly GCF_040548035.1 of Bradyrhizobium sp. LB8.2. Classification (NCBI taxonomy): domain Bacteria; kingdom Pseudomonadati; phylum Pseudomonadota; class Alphaproteobacteria; order Hyphomicrobiales; family Nitrobacteraceae; genus Bradyrhizobium; species Bradyrhizobium sp. LB8.2. Next base: position 57,662 of record NZ_JBEPQV010000037.1, read on the forward strand.
CCTGATGCGGCCGATCGCGGTGTCAGCCTGGGTGCGGACCCGCCCGGCGACATTCGACACCACGAACGCAATCAGCATGAAGAAGAAGAACGCCGCGACATTGGTCGGATCGGTGATCGTGAAGGTATAGACCGGCGGCAGAAAGAAGAAATTGTAGGAAAGCGACGCCGCGACACTCGCAAGCAACGACGGCCACAATCCGTGGCGCACGGCAACGGTCACCACGGCGCTGAGGAACATCAGGTCAACGTTTTCGATACCGACATACGGCTTGATGGCGACGGCGGCAGCAAGACCAAGCGCGGTGATCCCGAGCGCCTTCAGATAGGGCCGGGCATCGAACGGGTCTGATCGCGCTGCCGTCTGCACCGCCGTCTTCGGCGCCGGCTCGCTCGTGAGCTCGTCGCCGGGAATAACGTGAACGCTGATATTGCCGGACCGGCGCACCAGATCATGGACGACGGAGCCGCGCGTCATCTCGAACCAGCGCGAGCGCGTCGACTTGCCGATCACGATCTGGGTGACGTTGTTGCCCTGCGCGAAGTTGACGACGTCGTCCGCGAGGCGGCGGCCGACGCCTGGAATCGTCAGCGCCTCGCCACCGAGCGATTCCGCGAGCCGGAGCGTGTCGGCCAGCCGATCGCGCTGCTCATCCGACAATTGCAGGGACCGCCGCGTCTCGATCGAAACCGCGGTGAACGGCGCGTGCAGCCGGTCGGCGAGCCGTTTGGTGTAACGCACGAGGCCAGTCGCGCGCGGATCTTCGCTGACGCAGACGAGGATGCGCTCGCTGGCGGCCCAGGGGCCCGAGATCGCATTCGCCTGCATGTGACTGAGAAGTTGCTCGTCGACCCGTTCGGCCGTGCGCCGCAAAGCTAGCTCGCGCAGCGCGGTGAGGTTGCCCGGCGAGAAATAATGCTCCAGCGCCCGCTCCGCCTGCTTGGGAACATAGACCTTGCCTTCCTTCAGGCGCTGGATCAAATCGTCGGGCGTGAGGTCGATCAGCTCGATCGCGTCGGCGCGGTCGAATATGGAATCCGGCACTGTCTCGCGCACCCGCACATGGGTGATCTGGGCGACGACGTCGTTCAGGCTCTCGATGTGCTGGATGTTGACGGCGGTATAGACGTCGATGCCGTGTGACAGCAGCTCCTCGACGTCGAGATAGCGCTTGGGATGGCGGCAAAGGGGACCGTTGGTGTGGGCGAGCTCGTCGACCAGCGCGATTTTCGGCCGGCGCGCGATCACGGCATCGAGGTCCATCTCCTCGACCATCTGGCCGCGATAGTCGAGCTTCTTGCGCGGGATCACCTCCAGTCCACGCACCAGCGCCTCGGTCTCGGCGCGGCCATGGGTCTCGACGAAGCCGACCACGACATCGATGCCAGCCTTGCGCCTGGCATGTGCGCTTTGCAGCATCTCATAGGTCTTTCCGACGCCGGGAGCGGCGCCGACGAAGATCTTCAGCTTGCCGCTCGCACTCTCCTCCCTGCGCGCTGCTTCCAGCAGCGCCTCGGGCGACGGACGTTGTTCGGGATCGCGGCGCTCTCGGACCATGGTGCCAGTATAATCACCCTGATGCCACGAGCCTAGACCGCTACTTCGCGGCCATGCGATCGAGCGCGAGGTTCAACGCCAATACGTTAACGCGGGGTTCGCCAAGCAGGCCGAGCAAACGACCTTGGGTGGCGGAGGCCACCAGCTGCTTCAACGTGTCCTCCGGCATATTTCGGGCCTTGGCGACGCGCGGTACCTGGAATTGTGCCGCCTCCGGCGAGATGTCCGGGTCGAGACCGCTGGCCGAAGTGGTCACCAGGTCCACCGGCACCGCGGCGTTGGAATTCTCGCCCCTGAGCTTGTCCACGTCTTCCTTCAGCCGGTCCGCCAACGCCTTGCTGGTCGGACCGAGATTGGATCCGCCCGAATTGGCCGCGTTGTAGGGTGCCGGCACCGTCTTGGTCGAATCATTCGGGTCTGGCGCCAACGTCGCCGAGGGACGGCCGTGGAAGTGCTTGTCGTCCTTGAACTCCTGCCCGATCAGGGCGGAGCCAACGACCTTGCCGTCCTTCTCGATCAGGCTGCCCTGCGCCCGTGCGGGGAAGAGCGCGCCGGCAATAGCCGTCATTGCGAGCGGATAGGCCAGACCCGTGATGACGGTGAGCACCAGCAGGAGGACGATGGCGGGGCGTATTTCTCTGAGCATGTGTTTCTCCTATTTCTTCCGTCATTGCGAGCGAAGCGAAGCAATCCAGAGTCTTTCCGCAGAGGCAGTCTGGATTGCTTCGTCGCTTCGCTCCTCGCAATGACGGGGTTATGCCAAATGCAAGGCGGTGACGACGAGGTCGATCGCCTTGATGCCGATGAAGGGAATGACGATGCCGCCGAGCCCGTAGATCAACAGGTTGCGCCGTAGCAGCGCGCCGGCACCGACCGCACGGTAGGCAACGCCCTTCAACGCCAACGGGATCAGCGCAACAATGATCAACGCGTTGAAGATGATTGCCGACAGGATGGCGCTCTGCGGGCTCGACAGGTTCATGACGTTGAGCACGTTGAGCTGCGGGTAGAACGCCAAAAACATCGCCGGGATGATCGCGAAATACTTGGCGACGTCGTTGGCGATCGAGAATGTCGTCAGCGCGCCTCGTGTCATCAGCAACTGCTTGCCGATCTCGACCACCTCGATCAGCTTGGTCGGGTTGGAATCGAGGTCGACCATGTTGCCGGCCTCTCGCGCGGCCTGGGTACCGGTGTTCATGGCGACACCGACGTCGGCCTGCGCGAGCGCCGGCGCGTCGTTGGTGCCATCGCCGCACATGGCCACCAGCTTGCCCTTGGCCTGCTCGTCGCGGATCAGCTTGAGCTTGTCCTCTGGGGTTGCCTGCGCCAGGAAATCATCGACGCCGGCTTCCGCCGCGATTGCCGCGGCCGTCATCGGATTGTCGCCGGTGATCATGACGGTGCGAATGCCCATGCGGCGCAGCTCGGCAAAGCGCTCGCGGATGCCACCCTTGACGATGTCCTTGAGCTGGATGATGCCGAGCAGCTTGCCGTCCCTGGCAACCGCCAGCGGCGTACCACCGGCCTTGGAGATCTCGTCCGCAATCGTCTGCACCTCCCGGCCAATATCCGAAAGCACCGCAGGCTGGATGGCGCGGACCGTGTTGCCTGAAGCAACCGCCAGCGGCGCGCCGCCACCGACATAGTTGAGCATGGCATCGACCGCGCCCTTGCGCACCGATGAGCCGCCGGCATCCACGCCGCTCATACGGGTCTGCGCCGTGAACGGGATGAAGGTGGCGCCCAGCTCGGCCATGTCGCGGCCGCGGATGCTGTGTTTCTCCTTGGCCAGCACGACGATCGAACGGCCTTCCGGGGTCTCGTCGGCGAGCGATGCGAGCTGGGCCGCGTCCGCGAGCTCCTGCTCGGTCACGCCGCGCACCGGGCGGAAGGAGGTCGCCTGGCGGTTGCCGAGCGTGATGGTGCCGGTCTTGTCCAGCAACAGCGTGTCGACATCGCCGGCCGCCTCGACCGCGCGGCCGGACATCGCCAGCACGTTGAAGCGCACCAGGCGGTCCATCCCGGCGATGCCGATTGCCGACAACAGCGCACCGATCGTGGTTGGGATCAGGGTCACGAACAGCGCGACCAGCACAATCACCGAGATCGAGCCGCCGGCATAGGCCGCATAGCTCGGAATAGTGACGGTGGCGAACACGAAGATGATGGTGAGGCCGGCCAGCAGGATGTTGAGCGCGATCTCGTTTGGCGTCTTCTGCCGCTCGGCGCCCTCGACCAGCTTGATCATGCGGTCGATGAAGGTCGAACCTTGAGCTGCCGTGATCCGCACGCGGATCCAGTCGGACAGCACCTGCGTGCCGCCAGTCACCGCCGACCGGTCGCCGCCGGATTCGCGGATGACAGGCGCGGATTCGCCGGTGATCGCGGCCTCGTTGACGGAGGCGACGCCCTCGATCACCTCGCCATCGGAGGGAATGGTATCGCCGGCCTCGACCAGCACGATGTCATCGACCTTGAGGCTCGTGCCCGGCACGAGATTGAAGGCTCGGCCGGCACCACTCAGGAGCTTGGCCTGGCTCTCGGTGCGTGTCTTGCGCAGCGATTCGGCCTGTGCCTTGCCGCGGCCTTCGGCAACCGCTTCGGCGAAATTGGCGAACAGCACCGTGAACCAGAGCCAGAGGATGATCTGGAAGGTAAAGCCCAGGCCCGCACCTCCCGTAAGGACATCGCGCAGAAAGATCGCCGTGGTGAGCGCGGCCACGACCTCGACCACGAACATCACCGGGTTCTTCACCATCAGCCGCGGATCGAGCTTGGTGAAAGAGGCGCTAATCGCGGGCACCACGATGTTCGGGTCGAGCATCGCCGACATTGACGCGCGCTTATGCAGTTTCATCGTATCCATGGAGGTCGCTCCAACAATCAGAACAGGTTACCGGCGTTCATCGCCAGATGCTCGACGATCGGGCCGAGCGCGAGCGCCGGGAAAAAAGTCAGGCCGCCGATGATCAGGATCACGCCGACGACAAGCCCGACAAACAGTCCGCCCGTGGTCGGGAATGTGCCCGCCGACGGCGCGATCGATTTCTTGGCGGCCAGCGAGCCCGCAATCGCCATCGCAGGGACGATCATGAAGAAGCGGCCGACGAACATCGCGCTTGCCAGCGTAAGGTTGTAGAATAACGTGTTGCCGGTGAGGCCCGCGAAGGCCGAGCCGTTGTTGCCGGTCGCCGAGGTGAAGGCGTAGAGCACTTCGGTGAAGCCGTGCGGTCCGGCATTCGCCATCGAGGCGACCGCCGCCGGATAGACCACGCCGACCGCGGTCCAGCCGAGATACATCAGCGGCAGCACCAGGATCGCGAGCATCGCCATCTTGACCTCACGCGCCTCGATCTTCTTGCCGACATATTCCGGCGTGCGGCCGACCATCAGGCCCGCCACGAAGATCGCCAGCACGACAAACAGCAGCATGCCGTAAAGGCCAGCGCCGACGCCGCCGACGATGATCTCGCCGAGCTGCATGTTGATCAGCGGAATCATGCCGCCGAGCGCGGTGAAGCTGTCATGCATGGCATTGACGGCTCCGCAGGATGCGGCCGTCGTGATCACGGCGAACAGCGAGGACGCGACGATGCCGAAGCGAACCTCCTTGCCTTCCATGTTGCCGCCGGTGAGACCGAGCGCATGAAGGGCCGAGGTGCCGCTGGCTTCCGCCCAATAGGTGACGGCAACGCCGCCGACGAACAGCACGCCCATCACGGCAAGAATGGCCCAGCCCTGGCGCTGGTTGCCGACCATGCGGCCGAACACGTTGGTGAGCGCGGCGCCAAGCGCGAAGATCGAGAGCATTTGCACGAAGTTCGACAGCGCGGTCGGATTCTCGAAGGGATGCGCGGCATTGGCATTGAAGAAGCCACCGCCATTGGTGCCCAGCATCTTGATCGCGACCTGGGAGGCGACCGGGCCGACCGCGATGGTCTGCTTGGCACCTTCGAGCGTGGTCGCCTCGACATAATCACCGAGCGTCTGCGGCATGCCCTGCGAGACGAGGAACAGCGTGTAGACGATGCAGATCGGCAGCAGCACGTAGAGTGTCGTGCGGGTAACGTCGACCCAGAAATTGCCGACAGTGCGCGCCGAGGCGCGTGAGAAGCCGCGGATCAAAGCCACCGCCAGCGCGATGCCGGTTGCCGCCGACAGGAAGTTCTGGTGCGTCAGGCCGAGCATCTGCACGAGATAGGACAGTGTGCTTTCGCCGCCGTAGTTCTGCCAGTTGGTGTTGGTGATGAACGAGATTGCGGTGTTGAAGGACAGATCCTCGGCCACCGCCCCCTGACCAGCCGGATTGAACGGCAGCACGGCCTGAAGCCGCATCACGCCGTAGATGATGAGGAATCCGCCGACGTGGAACAGCAATATGGCGACCGTGTAAGTCAGCCAATGCTGCTCGCGCTTCTCGTCGACGCCGGAGAACCAGTAGATGCCGGCCTCGATCGGACGCAGCACCGGCGACAGGAACGTCCGCTCGCCGTTGAACACGCGCGTCATGTACCAGCCGAGCGGCTTTGCGAGCGCGACGATAATGACGCAGAAGAGAATGATCTGGAGCCAACCGATCATAGTCATGGAAATCAACCCTTCAGGCTTGGTGCCCGGCGCATAAGCGGCAGGAGCACCGAGAGCAGGCAGGCGACGAGCACGGCGTCCGCCAGCAGCAATTCGAGAAGAAGCAGTACGGTCAGAACCGTTCAGGCCGAAGCAGCGCGTAAGTGAGGTAGATCAGGAGGCCAAACGAGACGGTGCCGGCGAGCGCATAATCGAAAATCATGGTCCGCTCCCTCACAGCCGTTCGCAGGCGTAGGTGTAACCGATCGCGAGGGCGAAGAAGGCGAAGCCCAGCCCCAGCATCAGAATGTCCATCATGGCGATACTCCTTATTGCTAGACGATATCCGGCGTAACCAATCTCTGGATGCCGGCAGGCTGCTTGCTCCGCGCGAATGCAACGGGTGTCTGCGCCCGGCCGGGACTTTCACCGTGCTGAAGTGCCACCGCGTACATAGATTTTCGAGATGAAGCCTATGGCGAAGTTATAGGAATCTCATAAAGGCCGGCACGTCTTCGCCAGCGGCCATGCGACACTGACAACGCATTCCAGGCGGTCTTTCCGGGCAGGTGGCGCAGCGACGCGATCCACCGTCACCATCGCTACCTATCCTTAAGGCAGACTGTGGGGAAGGTCTTTTCAAAATGCCGGTTTCTATAAGCCTTCACCTTCGGTGGAGATGACAGTCGAGAATGATCGCTGTCTTTTGCCTCTTACCCGGAGGCATACGCACACTTATGAAATGCTTATATCTCTCGCCCGCTCCTCATCTCGTTTTCAAACGTGCTTCCAGCCATCTTGAGCATGCCGGCCGACTGACCGACACCCATTCCAGGAGGCCTGAACATGACCGCCGCACTCCGACATTACGATCCACCTTCGTTCAGCGAACGTCTGCGCGATGCGCACGCAATGACGCGACCGTTGATGCTCGAGATCATCGACCACGCCTGTCGGCACTTCCCCTCGCTTGGACAAAACGGCCGCACCGCGCGCGTCATGCGACTGCTCGACGCGGAAGCCTGGGCCGATGCCGCACTGGCACTGATGGAGCTCGAGCTGCCGACGTGGCAGGTCCGCCGCATCGCCTATGACGAGGGCGAGTGGCACTGCGCGCTCTCGCGCGAGCGCGAGCTGCCGGACTGGCTGGACGCCGCGGTCGATGCGCGCCACGCGGATCTTTCGTTGGCCCTGCTGTCGGCCTTCATCGAGGCCCGGGCATTGGCCGCGGAGATGTCACGGCCCAGCGTTCCTTCTGTTCGTGCGCCGCTGGATTCGCTTTGCGAACCTGTCGTCTGTGACAATTTCGGCTAGAGCGGCCTGACGGGTTCGGCGGGCTCACGCCTTTCTGACCTTCCTATGAGATCGTCGCGTGGCCTCCCTCGAAATCATATTCGCAAGGAAAGATATTGAGTCTGCAGGCGCGGTCAATGCTGCCGCCACCTGTAGCGATCAGAAGGAATATCGAAGTGAAACTCATCGAACCTCCCTCGTGCAGCGCGCCGTCCACCATCGTCTTCATTGGCAGGAACAGTCGCGGCCATTGGATCGCGCAGGAGCAGAACGGCCTCTATGGTGGCCTGTTCGTCAGCCGCGCGCAGGCCATCAAATATGCGCTATTCGAAAACGGACAGCATCCCGAGACCATCGTCGAGCTGCGACGCGAGATCGAACTCGATATGGGCAAGAGCGGCAACAGCAGTATCTCGCGGCACGCCGCCTGAGCCGGCGCCTTCGAGCGAAAAGCCATGTTCATCCCTCCCTCAGCTTGGTTCACCGGCTTCATTCCGGACGTACCGACCCCGTTCGACGCGGCTGAGGCCATCGATCTCGAGGCGTTCGCCGCGCTCTGCGAGCGCCAGGTTGCGGCTGGCGTCCCCGCTCTAGTGATCTGCGAGACGGTCGGCGAGGCGCCAACGCTCTCGCCCGCCGAGCAGGAGCTCGTCATTCGCACTGCTGTCGACGTCGTCCGCGGTCGCGCGCGAATTATCGCCGGCGCGATGTCGAATGCGACCGGCCACGCCATTGAACTCGCGCGGCGCGCGGAGGCTGCGGGTGCCGATGCCATCATGTCGGTCGTGCCCGCCTATAACAAGCCGATGCAGGAGGGGATGCTCGCGCATTTTCGCGCCATTGCCGGTTCGACCGGTTTGCCGATGATCCTGCACGATGTTCCCTCGCGCACGCTGCGTCCGCTGGCGGACGAGACCATCGTGCGTCTCGCGGAATCCCGGCAATTCGCCGGCTTACGCGACGGCAGCGGCGATATCAGTCGCCCGATGCGCTTGGGTCGGCTCCTGCCGGCCAGCTTTCGCCTGCTGTCCGGCGACGATACCACCGCCTTCAGCTTCATCGCGAGCGGCGGCGATGGCGCGATCTCGGAGATTGCCAATGTCGCCCCGGATCTCTGCCGGACGATCTTCTTACAGGCGAGGCAGGGCCGCCTGCAATCGGCGCGCTACCTGCACAAGCGCCTCATCCCGCTTATCGCCTGTCTCTCTCGGGAGAGCCCGGCGGCGCTGAAATGCGCCTTGAGCATCCTCGATCTGATGCGGCCGGATACTAGGCTGCCGATCATGCCGCTGAACGACGTTGCGCGAGCGGAGGTCGCCCGAGCAATCGCCGCGATCGCCGACGAGGAGCTGAACGATAGCGTCGGAGCGTAGGCACGGCACTTATGACGTTCCTATATCGCTGCACGGACAGTCGTCTCGCATTCCTATGCTTCGACATCCATCATACGAGCCAGGATCGGAGCGGCCGTATCGCCGTACCACGCATAAGGACTTCCAACATGTCGATGCTGACACATGGCTTTGACCGGCACTTTGGGAAGGTCGAACGCCCGGTACGGATCTCGATGGCGCGCAAGGCCCAGCTCAAGCGCCTGGCACTACGCGCGCTGGGCGTGCTCTCGATGGGCAGCGTGCTCACCGCGCTCATCGCGTTGAAGACAGCGATCCATGTCTGGCACCTGCACGCCTGACCAGAATGGCAGACCATCATGACCTTGCAGATGTGTGAGGAGGCCGCGATGGCGGCAATCGCGCTTCAAGCTGCCCGTCGCGCGCCCGAGGCCCGGCAGACGCCAGTGTTGCTCAAGTCGCTCGATCCCGATGTCGTCAGCGCCTCCATTCCCGCGTTCTTCATCGGGCGCAACGCGGCCGGCCTCTGGGTTGTCCGGGAAGCGAACGGGCGCATCGGCGGCCTGTTCCTGTTAAAGAGTTCGGCGGTCGATTTCGCCAACCGGCAGAGCAAGCCGGCCAGGTGCGCGCTGGTGTTTCCCACCGGGATTTTTGAGCTCGACATCGAGAACCGCGGCAATCCGCTGATCGTGCTGGCCGCACGATTGCTGGAGGGGGCCAAGCGGCTCGCGGCGCTCGTCGCCGCAAGGCGACAGACATGACCGAGCTCAAGATCATCATGCTGATCGCCCTGATAGGACTGCTGCTCCTCGGCATGCGTCTCACCGCAGCCCCGACTTCGGACGGCTAGCATGCAGCTCCTCAAGGGAAATCTCGAGCAGGTGGTCGCCACGACGATCCTGACCATGACGCTGAGCCTGGTCTGGGGCGCGATCCTGACGATCGTCATCACGCTCGTGGCGCGGGGGCTTGGGATCTAGCCTCTCGTCGCCACGCGTACGGCAATCGAGCGGGAATTGACTATGGTTGCCTACGAGGCAAGCAACCGGGCGCGAACGGCGGTGGCGATCCTTGCTTGAGGCTGCGTATCCCGCCAAAAACGCTCGTCCGATCTGGCGCAATTTCACGGAACCGTGTAGAGCGATTTCATGAGCATCAGCAACGTCAATGTCGTCGCCCATCCCCTGGTCCAGCACAAGCTCTCCCTGATGCGGGAGAAGGACCGCTCGACCAAGAGCTTTCGCGAGATCCTGAACGAGATCGGGATGCTGCTCGGCTACGAGGTGACGCGCGACCTGCCGCTGGAGCTGGTCGCGATCGAGACGCCGATCGCGCCGATGCAGGCGCCCAAGATCGCCGGCAAGAAGCTCACTCTGGCGCCGATTCTGCGCGCGGGCGTCGGCTTCCTCGACGGCATGCTGGCGCTGATGCCCTCGGCGCGCATCGCCCATATCGGGCTCTACCGCGACCCCGAGACGTTGCAGGCCGTGGAATATTACTTCAAGGCGCCGCAGGATCTGTCGGACCGCACCGTGATCCTGATGGATCCGATGCTGGCGACCGGCAACTCGGCCTGCGCCGGCGCCTCCCTGCTCAAGGCGCGCGGCGCCCGCGACATCCGCTTCGTCTGTCTTCTGGCTGCGCCCGAAGGCATCGCGCAGTTCCAGAGCGAGCATCCCGACGTGCCGGTCTGGACCGCCGCGATCGACGAGCGGCTCAACGACCACGGCTACATTGTGCCGGGCCTGGGCGACGCCGGCGACCGGATGTTCGGCACCAAGTAGACAGCTTTGCGCGATCGGGTTAGTCCGGTTGCCATGAGCGCCAATGATTTTTCGCTGCAATCCCTGATCCGGACCGAGGCCGCCGCCGATCCGGCCTTGGTGTTTGACGGCACGCCGGTCTCGCGCGCGGAGTTCTCAGAAAAGGTCGAGCAGACCGCCGCCTGGCTTGCCGCGCACGGTATCGGCAAGGGCGACGTCGTCGCGGTCTGGCTGGTCAACCGGATCGAATGGATCGCGCTGCTGTTCGCCGCCGCCCGGCGCGGAGCAATCGTCGCCGCCGTCAATACGCGCTACCGCAGCGCCGAGGTCGCCCATCTCCTGAAGCTGTCCGGCGCTAGGCTGATGGTGGTCGAAGCCGAATTCCGCTCGATCGACTTTGCCGCTATTCTCGCCGACGTCGTCAGGGGCGAGGTGCCTGGGCTACGAGAGCTCGCGGTGGTCGGCGCGGATGCGATTCCCGCACACTGGCCGTGCGTGCGCTTCGATGCCTTCGACAGATCCTATCCGTCTGCCCCGCCGGCTCAGGATGATTTCGATCTGCCGGTTCTGCTCTACACGACGTCAGGCACGACCAAAGGACCAAAACTCGTCGCGCATTCGCAGCGGACGCTGGCGAGCCACGCCGTCTCCATTGCCACGGCGCTAAAGCTCTCGCCGCAGCGCCATTCGTTGCTGGCCATGCTGCCGCTCTGCGGCACCTTTGGCATGACAAGCCTGCTCGGCTTCGTCGCAGCGGGCGCGACCGTCCATGTGCTCGACGCCTTCGAGGCGGCGCCGGCGCTGAGGATTCTCGGCGAGTGCGGGATCACGCACGCATTCGGCTCGGACGAGATGTTCCGCCGCATCCTCGCCATCGCCGATGCGCCACGGCCGTTTCCGCATCTCGAGGTCTGCGGCTTCGCCGCGTTCCAGCCCGGCTGGCGCGAGCTCGCCGCGGACGCCGAGGTCCGCGGCATGCCGCTGTTCGGCCTCTACGGCTCGAGCGAGGTGCAGGCGCTGTTCTCGATCGCCCGCGCCAGTGATGGCTTTGCTGATCGCATCGAGGGCGGCGGCTGGCCGATATCACCCGACACGAGGGTGCGCGTGCGCGACACCGAGACCGGCGAGCTCGCGGCTCAAGGTGTCTCCGGCGAGATCGAGATCAGCGCGCCGTCGCGCTTCCTCGGTTACTACAACAATCCCGAGGCGACACGCGACGCCATCATCGCGGACGGCTTCTTCCGCACCGGCGATATCGGCCGGCTGCGCGGCGACGGCGCCTTCGTCTACGAAACCCGCGCGGGCGACGCCATGCGGCTCGGCGGCTTCCTTGTCGCACCCGGCGAGATCGAAGACGAGCTCAAATCGTGCCCCGGCGTTGCCGACGCCCAGGTCGTCGCGGTCGATCTGAAGGGACAGGCGCGCTGCGTTGCCTTCGTGATCCCAGCCCAAGAACCTCACCACGAGCCGCCGCGGCAGGAAGCGTTGATCACGCGCCTGCGCGAGCGGCTCGCCGGCTACAAGGTCCCGGCGCGGATCTATGTCGTGGAGGCCTTCCCCGTCACCGACAGCGCGAACGGCATCAAGATCCAGCGCGCCCGGCTTCGGGCCATGGCGATGGATCGGATCGCTGCCGAATAGCGTCTACGGGCTTCGCTTCATCGACGAAGCTGCGCCGATAGCGCGTCGCGGTGCCCAGGCGCCGCGATCGCGATCATGCGGCGCGCACGCTCGGCAAGGCCGCAGCCGCGCAGCTCGGCAACGCCCCATTCGGTGATGATGGCATCGACATCGGCGCGGGGGGTCGTCACTGTCTCGACATGGGCGACGATCCGGCTCGTGCCATCCGAAGCCGTCGCCGGCAGCGCGATGATCGCCCTTCCCCGAGGTGAGGCATTGGCGCCGCGCACGAAATCGAGCTGCCCGCCGATCGCACCGATCGCAACGCCATTCAGCGTCTCGGAATTGACGCTGCCATCGAGCCCGACCTGGAGCGCCGAGTTGATCGCGACCAGCCGGTTGATGCGGGCCAGCACGTCCTGGCCGTGTGTGTATGACGTCGGCCGCACCGAAACAGCCTTGTTCTCGTGCACGAAGCGATAGAGCCGCTGCGTCCCGATCACCTGGTTGGTAACCGTGATCCCGGCATCGATACCCTTCTCCGCATTCGTCACCGCACCGCGTTCGATCAGATCGACGACGGCGTCGTTGATCAGGCCGGAATGGATTCCGAGATTGCGTACATGCGAGAGCGAGGAGAGAATTGCGTCCGGAATTCGACCGACGCCGAACTGCAGCGTGCTGCCATCGTCGATCAGCCCCGCCGCATGCGCCGCAATGCGCCGCGAAACATCGTCCAGCGGCAGCGACGCCAGCTCGACTGGCGCACAGCGGGCCGGGACGCGCACATGGATCGTCACGTCCTCAGGCCACTCCGCTCCAAACGTAAAAGGCGCATCCGGGTTGATCTCGGCGATGACCAGGCGCGCACCGCGCGCGGCATCGATGACATAATCGTTGGAGAGGCTGGCGCTGAGCCGCCCCCTGGACCCTGCAAGCTGCACCAGAACGACATCGGCCTTATGGCGGCGCGCGGCGAAATCGGCGCAGAACGCGCTATAGTTGCTCGGAATCAGATCGAGCCGTCCGGCCTTGGCGAGCCGCCGGGCATTGCCGATCACGCCATAGCTCAGGAACGACACGTTGGGCGCGGGGCCTGCGGGAAACGTCTCCGAGAACACGGGTCCGACCATCATGCGAAACGGTGGAAGATGTTCCGCCTGTGCCATCAGCGCTTCTGTCAGCGTGACCGGCTCCGCAGTCGCCTGCCCGCACACGACGAGATCACCCTCACGGACCAGGCCGGAAAAGTCGATCGGCGACGCGGGCTCGAGCATCGCCACCTCAATCCATCGGTTTGAGGCGCGCGGAGGACTCGCCGAGCAGCGTGCGCAATTCCGTCTTCACGATCTTGCCGTCGCTGTTCTTCGGTAGCTCGCCGATGAGATAATAGTGCTTCGGCCGCTTGAAGCGCGCGATCCAGGCATTGCACATCTGGTCGAGCTCGTCCCGCGTGACCGCCCTGCCCGCGACGGGAACGACGACGGCCACCACCTCCTCGCCCCATTCCGGATGGGGACGGTCGATCACAGAGACTTCGGCGACGGCCTCATGCCGCAACAGGACCTCCTCGACCTCGCGCGGATAGATGTTGGTGCCGCCGGAGATGATGACGTCCTTGGAGCGGTCCTTCAGCGTGAGGAAGCCGTCGGTGTCGAAGGCCCCCATATCGCCGGTATAGAGCCAGCCGTCGCGCAGTGTGTTCGCAGTCGCCTCGGGATTTTGCCAGTAGCCCGACATGACAGTATCGCCGCGCACGATGATCTCGCCGACCTCGCCCGGTGCGACGTCGCGGCTTGCCTCATTCACGGTGCGTACCTGTACGACGCCCTGCGCGATGCCAACCGACGCCAGCCGCTCGGCATGACGCGGATGCCCGGCATCAACATGCATCGACTTCGGCAGGTACGTGATGGTCATCGGCGTTTCGCCCTGACCGTAGATCTGCGCAAGCTTTGGTCCGAACACGTCGAGCGCCGCCTTGCAATCGGCGACATACATCGGGCCGCCGCCATAAATGATCGTCTTCAGCCCCGGCGCGGTCGCGCCAGCTGCTTCAGCCGCGACGGTCAGGCGCCGCACCATCGTCGGCGCGGCAAAGAAGGAGATGCCGTCGCGCTTTGCCGTCAGCTCAAGGATCTCGTCCGGCTCGAAGCGGCCACTCTCCGGAATGATCTGTGCGCCCATGCCGAGCACGTGCGGCACCATGTAGAGGCCTGAACCGTGCGACATCGGGGCGGCGTGCAGCAGCGCTTCGCCCGGCACGACCGGATTGATCTCGGCGAGACAGTTCAGCGCCATCGCAAGCAGATTGCGGTGGCTCAACACCGCGCCCTTCGGACGCCCGCTGGTGCCGCTGGTGTAGAAGATCCAGGCGGGATCTGTGCTCACGACATCGGCGACGGCAATGCCGTCAGTCTTTTCGAGACCATGATGCTCGGCCGAACCGATCTCGACGATGCGCGGCCTGGCCGCAACAAGCGCCGACGCTTCGGAGGCAACGCTCGCCATGTCCTCGGTCAGGAAGACGACCGCCGCACCCGAGTTGTCGAGAATGAACGCGACCTCGCGCGGATGCAGCTTTGCGTTGATGGGAACGGCAACCAGCCCGGCATGCCAGCAGGCATACAGACAGGCGACGTAATCGGGCACGTTCTTCATCAGCAGCGCAACGCGATCGCCCTTCGCCAAGCCGAAGCGCTGCTGCAGCGATGCCGCCAGCGACGCCACCGTCGCGGCGAGCCGGCCGTAATCGGCAACCGGCGTCAACCCTTTGAGCAACGCCGGCGCGGACGCATCGGCCTTAGCGGCACGCAGGAGATGATGAGCGAGGTTCATTGGCGGCCCCTGCCGAAACGTCCGCGTGAAAACCTAGTATGACTTGGCCAGTCCAAGCACCTTTTCCGCGATAAAACTGAGCGCGAGCTGCGGGCTGACCGGCGCGATGCGCGGGATCAGAACTTCGCGCAAGTACCGCTCGACGTGGAACTCCTTGGCATAGCCGAAGCCGCCATGGGTCATCACCGCCTGCTCGCAGGCATGGTATCCGGCCTCACCTGCAATGTATTTCGCGGCATTGGCGGCGCCGCCGCAGGGCATGCCCTTGTCGTATTGCCACGCCGCCGACATCACCATCAGCCACGCCGCTTCGAGCTCGACCCAGTTTATGGCCAGCGGATGCTGGATGCCCTGGTTCTTGCCGATAGGCCGGTTGAACACCACGCGGGTCTTGGCGTATTCGGTGGCGCGCGACAGCGCGACCTTGCCGAGGCCGACCGCTTCCGCCGCGATCAGGATGCGCTCGGGGTTCATGCCTTCGAGGATGTACTGGAAGCCTTTGCCTTCTTCGCCGATGCGGTCTTCCATCGGGATCTCGAAGTCCTCGAAGAACAGCTCGTTGGAATCGATGATCTTGCGGCCCATCTTCTCGATCTCGTGGACCTTGATCTTGTTGCGATCGAAGTCCGTATAGAACAGGCTGAGACCATGCGTCGGCGAGCGCACTTCCTCCAGCGGCGTGGTGCGCGCCAGCAGCAGGATCTTGTGCGCGACCTGCGCGGTCGAGATCCACACCTTCTGGCCATTGACGATGTAGCGGTCGTTCTTGGCGACGGCGCGGGTCTTGAGCTGCGTGGTGTTGAGGCCGGTGTTGGGCTCGGTGACGGCGAAGCACGCCTTCTCGCGGCCCTCGACCATCGGCGGCAGCATGCGCTTGCGCTGCTCCTCGGTGCCGAACACGACGACGGGATTGAGGCCGAAGACGTTGATGTGCACCGCGGATGCGCCGGACATCCCTGCGCCGGATTCCGCGATCGCGCGCATCATGATCGCGGCTTCGGTGATGCCGAGCCCGGAGCCGCCATAGGCTTCCGGCACGCAGATGCCGAGCCAGCCGGCGTCGGCCAGCGCCTTGTGGAAGTCGTGCGGAAAGCCGCCGTCATGGTCTTTCTTCAGCCAGTACGCATCGGGAAAGCCTTCGCAGATCTTTGCGATGGCGTCGCGGATGGCCTCTTGCTGATCGGTGAGCGCGAAATCCATGTTGGTCTCCTTGTGGAGGCTCGTTAGTTCTAGCGCCCCATCTGCGAGGGCAGCCAGAGGATGATAGACGGAAACGCCACCAGGATCGCAATGACAATCAGGTGCGCAATGAAATGCGGGAAGGTACCGTGGAACACCTCCGCGACCGGCCGCTTGGCATAGCGGGCGACGATGAAACAGTTGAGCCCGACCGGGGGCGTGATCATGCCGACCTCGGCGGTGACGATCTTGATGACGCCGAACCAGATCGGATCGAAGCCGAGCGTCTTGATCAGCGGCAGCACGATCGGCACGGTCAGCACCAGGATCGCGATCTGGTCCATGAAGGATCCGAGCACGATGTAGCCGCACAGGATCAGCGTGATGATGACCCAGCGCGAGGCCGGCAGCGAGCCGACCCAGGCGACAAGATCCTGGGTCACGTGGGTGAGCGTGAAGAAGTAGCCGAAGATCGACGCACCGACCAGGATCATGATGATCATGCAGGTGCCATGGCAGGCACGCAGCAGCGTCGCGTAAAGCGACGACGGCGTGATCTTGCCCTTGACGATCGCGAGCAGGAAGGCGCCGAACGCACCGAACGCGGAGGCCTCCGTCGGCGTGGCGACGCCGAGATAGATCGTGCCCGTGACGATCGAGAACAGCACCACCATTGGCGAGACCTGCCACAGCAGCGCGAATTTTTCGCGCCACGGCACCGACTTGGCGGGCGGCGCGCGCGATGGATCCTGCCAGACCAGGAAGTAGATCGTGGCCATGATGGTAATGGTGACGAGGATCGCGGGGATGATGCCGCTGACGAGCAGCTTGCCGATATTTACCTCGGCAAGGAGACCGAAGATGACGAGTGCGACGCTGGTCGGCAGCAGCATCGACAGCGTGCCTGATATCGCGACCACGCCTGCGGCCATCTTCGGCTCATAGCCCTGGCGGATCATCGCCGGCAGGCTGGTCGAGGACAGGGTTGCGGCCGAGGCCGTCGATGTGCCGCAGATAGCGCCAAAACCGGCGCCGGCCAACGCGGTGGCCATGCCGAGCCCGCCGGGGATGCGGCCGACCCAGGCCGAGGCCGTTTTGAATAAATCGTCCGCGACACCCGACAGCAGCACGAGGTCCGCCATCAGCAGGAACATCGGGATGGTGATCAGCTCGTAGGAGGAGACGGTCGAGAGCGGCGCGGTTTGCAAAATGCCGAACAGTGTGCTCCAGCCGCCGACCATCACGAGGCCGACCGAACCGGAAAAGGCCATCGCGAAGCCGACGGGCGTGCCGAGTGCGAGCAGGCCGAACAGCAGGGCGAGAACGATGAAGGGTGTCATGAATGCCTGCCGTTACTCAAAGGATCGTGCTTCGCCAACGCCGGTCACCGGCGGCAGCGGATAGAGGTCACGGCCGCTGACGAGGCTCAGCAGATTGCCGACGAGCTGGAGCAGCAATCGCAGCACCAGCACGCCGCAGCCGAGCGGCACCAGCGCCGCCGAGATCCAGGTCGGCCAGGCAATCGCGCCAGCCAGCACGTCATGCTGCTCGTAATTTTCCACCGCACGCTCGAGGCCGACCTTGCAGATCAGGACGAAGACGAACAGGCCCACAAGCGCGGTGATGATCTCCGAGAGCCGCCGTCCCGCCGGCGAGAAGCGCGACAGCAGGATATCGACGCCGACATGGGCGTGCTCGCGCAGAGCGTCCGAGACCGTGAAGAAGAACACGCCGGCGAGCAGATAAAGCCCGATCAGATCATAGGTGAAGGAGAACGGACGGTTCAGCGCGTAGCGCATGAACACGTCGGTAACGACAAGCAGCATGATCACGAACAGGAACACCACCGCGATCACCGTCAGCGCGCGTTCCAGCACGCCGAGCACATATCCCCCCCGCTTGATCACCTCTCGCGTCTCCTTCTTCCCTGTCGGATGACTTCGCGCCTTACTTCGCGCCTTATTTGGCGCCGCCGGCGGCGAGCAGGCCTTCAAACTCCTTCAGCGCGGCGGACGCCTGCTTGCCACGGCTGTCGAGCCCAGCCGCCCATTCCTGGCCGACGCCCTTCAGCTTGTCCTTCATCTCGGTGCGCGTCGCCTCCGGCAGCGGCTCGAAGCTGACGCCCTGGTCCTGAAGGTGCTTCTTGGTCGTCTCCGTTTCCTTGTCGACCTGGGCGCAGGCCATAGGCTCGATCGCCTCCGACGCGTCGTTCATCGCCTTCTTCACGTCGTCCGGAAGCTTGTCCCAAACCGACTGATTGATCGAATAGGCGACGATGAAGCTGCCGAAGCTGACGCCTTCCGTTGCGTGCTTGACCAGCTTGTCGAGCCCATAGGCAACGACGCTCTCCATCGGGAACAGCAGGCCGTCCATTGTGCCGCGCGACAGCGATTCATAGGCATCGGGTGCAGCCATGCGCACTGGCACCGCGCCGAGCGCGCGCAAGGTCAGGTCTTGCGCGCCGCCGGTGGTACGCAGCTTCAGGCCACTCATGTCCTTGGTCGTGTCGACCTTTTGCTTGGCGGTCCACACCTGGTAGGGCGGCAGCACCACCTCGAACAGCAGCTTGATCTTGTTGGGCGCGTATTCCTGCTTGGCCAAAACGCCTTCGCGCGCGGTCTTCCAGTAGGCGAGCGTACCCTGGCAGGCGGTTTCGAACGCGCCTGGCAATTGTGCAACTTCCGATAGCGGCATCTTGTCGGAGACATAAGACGGCCCGATGTAGCCGATGTCGACCACGCCCGACTGGGTGAGCCGCAGCATGTCCGCGGCCTTGCCGATCTGCTGGTTCGGATAATAGGTGAAGGTCACCGCGCCATTGGTGCGCTTGGTGACGTCGTCCATCCACGGCTTGAGCATCAGGCGGACGAGATAGTGCCCCGCGGGGAAGGAGTCGGCGACCTTCAGCTCCAGCGCCTGCGCCTGTCGCGTCGAGACCGGCAGCGAGAGCGCGAGCGCTGCGGCAGCCCAGGGCAAAATCTTCTTCATCTCGTTCTCCTTGACGCGTCCCCATGCCGGCGGCGGCAGCATCTCGCTGCCGACCACTTGGCCCCGCTCCAGTTCTTGCTTGAGATAAAAATACATATAGGTGAATTTATATGTCAAGCGTATGAATAGTGCAATGCGCCCAGCTCAGAGTTCTCCGGATTGACCCCGGAGATTTATGAATTCTAACTCCACGTATATGAATGTAATGAACGAGGCCCTATGGGACCGCTCGCCGGCTTCACTATTCTCGACCTGACTTCCGTGCTGATGGGCCCCTATGGCACCCAAGTGCTGGCGGACATGGGCGCTGAAATCATCAAGGTCGAGAGCCCCGGGGGCGACATCGTTCGCCAGATCGGTCCCGGCCGCACACCCGGCATGGGCGGGATGTTTCTCAACGCCAACCGCGGCAAGCGCAGCATCGTCCTCGACCTCAAGAAGAAGGAAGGGCGCGCCACACTGCTGCGACTGGCGAAGCGTGCCAACGCGCTGGTCTATAATGTGCGCCCGCAGGCGATGACGCGGCTCGGCCTCGACTACGAGACGCTTCGCGAGATCAACCCTTCCCTCGTCTATGTCGGCGCGTTCGGCTACGGCCAGTCCGGCCCCTATGCCGCCAAGCCCGCCTATGACGATCTCATTCAGGGCGCGGCCACCATTCCGACACTTCTCGCGGCCGCCGGCGACGGCACGCCGCGTTACGTTCCCGACACCATCGCCGACCGCATCGTCGGACTGATGATGGTCAATGCCATCATGGGCGGACTGATGCACCAGCAGCGCACCGGCATCGGCCAACGCATCGACGTGCCGACGTTCGAGTCCATGACGGAGTTCGTGCTGGTCGATCATCTGGGCGGACTGACCTACGATCCGCCGCTCGACCACGGCGGCTACGCCCGCCTGCTCTCGCGCTATCGAAAACCCTACAAGACCAGCGACGGCTATCTCTGCGTCCTCATCTACAACGACAAGCACTGGCGCACCTTCTTCGAGGCGATCGGGCAACCGCATTTCCTCGATCAGCCGCGTTTTGCCAACCACGCTGCGCGCACGAATCATATTGACGATATCTACGAGGAGATCGGCCACATCTTCGTCACGCGCACCACCGCGGAATGGCGCGAGCTGCTGGAGCGCGCCGACATTCCGGTGATGCCGATGCACACGCTGGAGACGATTTTGGACGATCCGCATCTCAATGCGATCGACTTCTTCCAGACTGTAGATCACCCCGTGGAAGGCCGCATCCGCCAGATGCGCGTGCCCTCGACCTGGAGCGTGACCCAGCCCGAGCCCGCCGGCCCCGCGCCGACACTCGGCCAGCACGGCCGCGACATCCTGGCCGAGGCCGGCTTCTCGGTGGACGAGATCGAGCAGCTTGCAGAGCAAGAAGCAGTTCACCTGGCGGCGCCGCCGTAAGCAGCGGGCGCCGGCAAAAATCGAGACACAGGGAGGAAACCACGATGGCCGGACTTTATTTCGAAGATTTTTCCGTGGGCCAGGAGTTCAGGCATCCCCTGAGCCGGACCGTCACGGAGATGGACAACACCATGTTCAGCCTGCTGACGCTCAACCCGCAGCCGCTGCACATCGACGCGCATTTTTCGGCCCAGACCGAGTTCGGCCAGCGCATTTTCAACAGCCTTTACACCCTCGGCATCATGATCGGCATGACGGTCTATGATACGACCATGGGCACCACCGTCGCCAATCTCGGCATGACCGACGTCACTTTTCCAAAGCCGGTCTTCCATGGCGACACTTTGCGGGCGACGACAAAGGTGCTTTCGTTGAGGGAATCCAAATCGCGCCCCAAGGCGGGCATCGTCGAGTTCGAGCACCACGCGCTCAACCAGAACGACGAGATCGTCGGCAAATGCCGCCGCATGGCGATGATGCACAAGAGGCCGGTCTGATGCGTTCGATGCTGTTCGTGCCGGGCGACTCCCCGCGAAAATTCGAGAAGGCCAGCGAAGGCAACGCCGACGCGTTGATCATCGATCTCGAGGACTCTGTCGTCACCGACAAGAAGCCGGAAGCGCGCGGGTTGACGCTGGCGATGCTGAAGGGCTCTCGCGGCCCCCATCAGCTCTATGTCCGCGTCAACGCGCTCGACACCGGCATGACGCTCGCTGACCTCGCCGCGGTGATGCCAGGCAAGCCCGACGGCATCGTGCTGCCGAAATCGCAAGGCGGCGACGACGTGCGCCAGGTCGCAACCTGGCTCGAAGCCTTGGAGGCTGCGGCCGGCATCGCGGTCGGCACGACGCGCATCGTCTGCGTCGCGACCGAAACCGCCGGCTCGATCTTCGGGCTGGGCAGCTACAAGGGCTGCTCCGCGCGCCTTGCCGGCTTGATGTGGGGCGCGGAAGATCTCTCCGCTTCGCTCGGCGCTACTGAAAAGGCGTCAGGTGGCGTGTTCCACAGCCCTTATCGTCTGGCACGCGATCTCTGTCTGATGGCGGCGGCGGCGGCCGAAGTCGCGCCGATCGACACCGTCTATACCGACATCGACAATCTGGCAGGACTCGAGCAGGAAACGCGCGCCGCGCGGCGCGACGGTTTTTCGGCGAAGGCGCTGATCCATCCAAAGCATGTCGACGTCGTCAACGCGGCGTTCGAGCCGACCGAGCCCGAGCGTAATTGGGCAGAGAAGGTGATCGCGGCATTCGCGAACAATCCGAACTCCGGTACTCTGCGTCTCGACGGCCAGATGATCGACAAGCCGCATCTTCGCGCCGCGAAGAAAATCCTCGGCCAGCCCTAGATCAGGATGCAAGCCTCACCATGATCGTCCGCCAAGCCGCAAACGTCCTGGAGATCATGGAGTTCTTCGCGCAAACGAGGAAGCCGGCGACGCTTGCCGAGATCGCCGACCATTTCGGCTGGCCGCGCTCGTCGACTTTCAACCTGCTCGCGACGCTGTCGGAGAAAGGCTATCTCTACGAACCGCGGCCGCGGGCCGGCTTCTACCCGACGCCGCGCTGGCTGGCGATGGCGCGGATGATCTCCGAGGTCGAGCCGCTGCCGCCGTGGACACACACGCTGATCGCCGACCTCTCGGCCGAGACCGGCGAGACCGCCTCCATCGTGGCGCCGGCTGGCGTGATGGCCGTGTTCATCGACGTCGTCGAGTCCCAGGCCGCGATCCGCTATTTCGCGACCATCGGCCACCGCGTGCCGATTCACGCCACCGCCAGCGGCCGCGCCCTGCTTCTGCAGTATTCGCCGGAGGAGCGCGACTCCGTCTATCGCAAGATAGAATTCAAGCAATACGGTCCGTCAACGCCGATCAGCATAGACGCCGTCGAGACCGAGCTGCGCAATTCGATCGCGCGCGGCTATTGCCAGAGCTTCGCCGACTATAGCCGCGACCTCGCGGGCGCCGCGATCCCGCTGCCGATCGGCGATCGCAGACTCTCGGTTGTCGTCGCTGGCCCTGAGTTCCGGATCGGGCCGAAGGTCGGGGAAGTCGCGGCGCTGATCGCGCAGACCGTCGATCGGCTGCGGCCGAAGGCGGCGGCGTAAGCTGACCTCAGTCGAATCCTTGAACCGGCGGCGTCGTGGTCTGCGCGGGCACCACAGGAGCAGCTTGAACAGGCTGCACCGCAGGCGCGGCTTGAACCGGCGGATTGCTGGCAGCTCTCATCTGGCCATTGGCATCCATCGACTCGCGTGTGCGCGGCGGACCCCCGGTCGCCGCCGCGCGACGCGGCAGTTGCCGATGTCTCGCCGAGCGTGAACCTCTCACGCCCCAGGACCGGGCGATTGCAGGTCCGGCGGTATAACCGACCACCGCGCCCGCGACGGCACCGATCGGACCCAGCACGACGGCGCCTGACACGGCTCCCAACGCCGCAGCACCAGCGCGCTCCTGCGCGGCGGCGCTTGCAGGCACGCTAGCCAGCATCACGATGGCAGTGATCAGAGCTTTGTTCATCGGAGCGTCTCCCTCGCGGGCGTGACTCATACTTAAATATGGCTGCACGAGGTTTGTTCGTTGCCCAACACAGGGCAATCGCCGATGGAACTCCGGCAATTCAAAGGCCTCTGCCTTCAGATTGTGGTCGCAGCGGAGGGCAGATCGGCAACTACGGCGCGACCTTGTCGCTGGTAAATCCGTTGCCGTCGAGCGCGCGGCGCACCGTGCCATCCGACTTGGCCTCATCCAGGAAATACGCGGCCCAGGCCTTCGCCACCGCCTTGCCCTTGGGCACGACCACGACCACGCCGGTCGACTGGATCACCTCGTCCAGCACCTTCGTTCCCGGCAGCTTACGCGAGAGGTCTTCCAACGCCCCCATACCCATCGCGAGGGCATCCAGCTCCCCCTTGCCGATTAATTCGGCCGCCTGTTCCGGCTTCACGAACTTCGTCAGCTTCGCCTGCTTCAGCGACTTCTCGACCGTCCGCGACGTCGAGGTCCCCTCGATGCAACCGACCCGCATTCCCGCACGATCAACATCCGCAACGGCGCGGATGTCCGAACCGGCGCGAATGAGATAGCCGCTCATATAGGCGACGTAAGCTGGGCCCTGGTCCACGAACTGCTCGCGCTTGACGTCGGCCGGCATGAAGGAGAGATCCCAGACGTCCTTGCTGCTGGCGGCGGCGATCTCGTCGGAGCTCTGGTATTCGACCAGATGCAGAGGAACGTGCAACTTGTCGGCGGCAGCCTTGGCGAGTTCTACGGTGACGCCGCGCGGCTTTCCGTCTGCGGGATCACGCGTCGTCCAGAACGCCGACGCGGCGGGGCCGACGGCCACCGCCACGCGCAAAGCTCCCGTCGGCGCGATGTCGCTCGCGTCTTCAGCATTCCCCGTTACAGCGCCGGTGACAGCGAAGGCCAACCCCAACATGACGACTACGGCATAACGCAACATATTGCACTCCCGACCCGGGCTGGATCAGTCAGGCGATCTTGATCGACATGTCCGGCAAGCCATCGAGCTTGCACAGCAGCACGTCGCCCTTCACCACGGGGCCGACATTCTCCGGCGTGCCGGAATAGATGATGTCGCCGGCCTTGAGCTCGAACGCTTCCGAGAGCTTTGCGATCTGCTCGGCGACACTCCAGATCATCTTGCTGAGATCCGAGCTCTGCTTCACCGTCCCGTTGATCGCCAGTGAAATGGCGCCCTTCTCGAAATGCCCGGTCTTGCTGGCCGGATGGATCGGGCCGATCACCGCAGCGTGGTCAAAGCTCTTGCCGATCTCCCAGGGCTTCTTCTCCGCGGCCATGCCGTTCTGGAGATCGCGCCGGGTCATGTCGAGGCCGAGCGCGTAGCCATAGACATGATCGAGCGCCTTCTCGGCCGGAATGTTGCTGCCGCCGGATTTCAGCGCAGCGACCAGCTCGACTTCGTGATGATAGTTCTTGGTCAGCGACGGATAGGGATGATCCGCGACCTCGCCGATCGCGACGTTCTGGATCGCGTCGGTCGGTTTCTGGAAGAAGAACGGCGGTTCGCGGCTCGGATCCGAACCCCGCTCGATCGCGTGCGCCGCATAGTTACGCCCGATGCAGTAGATGCGGCGGACCTGGAACACGCTGGTCTCGCCGATGATCGGGATGGTGACCATCGGCACCGGAAAGATCGGCCTTTGCCCGGCCTGCGCCGCAGCCGGCGCAACTTCCGCGATTGAAGCAGCACTTGCCGCCGCGGCAATTGCGAGCAGCTCTCGTCGCGTTGCTGAGATCTCTTTCATGTTTTGTGCTCCCTTTTTATGTTCGTTGGGCGCATCATGCGCGCCGGCCCACCTGATAATCAATATTCAGTATGCCAGCAACACTGGACTGGCACGTCCTCTAATTGACGAGAACAGGTCGCGTGCGGCGGCGGGGCCTCACCCAGCCGTCCACACCGGCGGCCAGGTGGTGCGGCGCGAGCAGTTGGTCTGGATGACCGGCGAGCAATCCGCCGCCCACTAGGAGCGCCTCTATCGCGATTACGCCATTGATACGCTGGAGCGTGCAAACCTGCGCTGGCGCATCGGTCGGGAAGCCGCGGATCGCGTCCGCTCCTGCGGCTGCGCCCGCCCCCTTCAACAGCGTGCGCCGGCTCAGCTTTTTTGTCGATTTGTCGTTCGCCCCCGCCGGATTGGCAGCGGATGTCACTTCGTCCCCGTCAAGCATGGCAACCCTCGTTGGCTACAATGACTGCTGCGCACCGATCGCCATTGACCGGCTGCGGATCTGATCAATTGCGGGCGAGGCTATGGGCGGGATGTTGCGAAGTAAAATTGGAAGTAAAAATTCGCCGCATAAAAGCGGTTAATGGCTCGCCCAGCATAAGAAGGCGTCAGGACGTGTATACAAGGCCGGCAATGGAGCGACACAGCCGCCTGCGCATCGCGCGCGTGATCGGCGCCGCATTGCTCGTCGCTGCGATAAGTCGCGCGGCAAGTGCAAGCGAGCCTGTGATCGCACCGTCGCGCATGACGGTGATCGACATCATCGACGCGCGCTTTCAATCCTACAATGTCGAGATGGTCGAGGTGACCGGCGGTCGCTTTTGGAGACCTTATGCGCAACATCAGATGCAGCGTGATGGCTACAGCGACAGGCCGCCAATCGATCTTGCCAACCGGCGTCTCCGCAAGCTCGCCGCCGCCTTGGCGCCGGCCTATCTGCGCGTGAGCGGCACCTGGGCGAATGCAACCTATTTCGCGGACGGCGACGACGCGCCGGCGGCACCGCCTGCCGGCTTCAACACCGTGCTCAGCCGCGCGCCATGGCGTGGCGTTATCGACTTCGCCCGCGCGGTTGATGCGCAGATTGTCACCTCCTTTGCGATCAGTCCGGGCAGCCGCGATGCGGATGGCGCGTGGAAGACCGATCAGGCGGAGCACCTGATCGACACGACGCGTTCGCTGGGCGGCCACATCGCGGCGGTGGAATTCATGAACGAACCAAACCTCGCCGCGACGAACGGCGCGCCGCCTCGATATGATGCGAAGGCTTATGGCCGCGACTTCAGGATTTTTCGCGAATGGATGCAACGGGCGGCGCCCGAGACGCTGATCGTCGGTCCGGGTTCAATCGGCGATGCACCGTCGCCATCCGGGTCCGGCATCGCCACGCGCGACCTGCTCGCCGCATCCGGCCCCGGTCTCGATCGCTTCTCCTATCATCACTACAACGCGCTGTCGCCGCGCTGCGGCGGCAGTGACGATCCGGCGCAGGCGCTTTCGGAGCAATGGCTGGCGCGCACCGACGCGAGTCTCGCGATCTACAGCGCGCTGCGCGACATATTCGAGCCGGGCAAACCGATCTGGCTGACGGAGACCGCGGATGCAGCCTGCGGAGGCAATCGCTGGGACAAGACTTTTCGCGACGCATTCCGCTATCTCGACCAGCTCGGACGGCTGGCAAGAGCTGGCGTCCAGGTCGTGATGCACAACACGCTGGCCGCCAGCGACTACGGCCTGCTCGACGAAGGGACGTTCCGTCCGCGGCCGAACTACTGGGCTGCGCTGCTCTGGCACCGGCTGATGGGAACGGTCGTACTCGACACGAGCTCCGTCGCCGCGCCAGATCTCCATCTCTATGCGCATTGCCATCCGGCCATGCGGGGCGCGGTGTCCGTGCTCGCGATCAACGCGTCGCGGCATGCATCATCCACCCTGACGCTGTCACATCCCGCCGAGCGTTACACGTTGCATGCGAAGCGGCTGCAAGACGCGACCGTGCAGCTGAACGGCAAGTCGCTCGCGCTGAATGCCGATGACGAGCTACCCCGGCTTGAGCCGCGCGCAGCATCGGCGGGCACGATCCGGTTTGCGCCAGCGACCATCACCTTCCTGGTATTTCCAGCAGTCGCGAATCCTGCCTGCCGTTAGCCGCCCTCAGGATCTCAGCGAGCTCCGCGCGGTCTCCGGCGCCATCAGCGTTGCGATGATCGTGATGATCGAGAGCCCGATGATGTAGACCGACACCGCCCAGTACGAGCCGGCCCATGCAAGCAGTGCCGTCGCAATCAGCGGCGAGAAGCCGCCACTGAGCGCGGCCGCGACGTTGGCGCCCAGCGACGCACCGCTGTAGCGCACCTGGGTGCGGAACAGCTCCGGCATGAAGGCGGCCTTCGGCCCGAACAGCAGCGCATGCGTCAGGGTCATCGTGACGACGAGCGCGAGCGTGATCAGCGCCGGCTCCCTGGTGTCGAGGAACCAGAACAACGGAAACGCCAGCGCCACCGTGAACACGCCGCCGGCGAGATACAGTGCCTTGCGGCCGAAGATGTCGGACAGCCAGCCGGCGAGCGGCAGCGTCGCGAGCTCGACCAGCGCGGCATAGACCACCGCGTCCAGGATCACCTGCCGCGGCAGGCCGAGCTGCGTCGTGGCATAGACCACGGTGAAGACGGTGAGGAGATAAGCGAGCCCGACTTCAGAGACGGTGATGCCGATCGCGAGCAGGAAACTGCGCCAGTCGCGGCGCAGAACTTCCATCACCGGCTGTGCCAGCACCTCCTTGCGCTCGACCACCTCCTTGAAGTGCGGCGTCTCCGCGAGTTTCAGCCGCACGATGAAGCCGACCCCGACGAGCAGGATGCTGATCAGGAACGGCACGCGCCACCCCCAACTGAGGAAATCGGCTTCGGGCAGTTTCGTCATCAGACCAAAAATGCCGGTGGAGGCGGCGACGCCGACGGGAAAACCGATCTGCACCAGACTGCCATAGAAACCGCGGCGATTGCCGGCGTGCTCGGCCACCATGACCACCGCGCCGCTCCACTCGCCACCGAGCCCGATGCCCTGGATGAAGCGCAAGATGACAAGGAAGATCGGCGCCCAGACGCCGATCTGGCTGTAGGTCGGCAGGCAGCCGATCAGGAACGTGCCGAGCCCCATCGCGATCATGGTCGCGACCAGCATCTTCTTGCGGCCGAGCCGGTCGCCATAATGCCCGATGATCGCGCCGCCGATCGGCCGCGCCACAAAGCCGACCGCATAGGTCGAGAACGCCGCCAGCGTGCCGACGAAGGGATCGAAGCTCGGGAAGAACAACTTGTTGAACACGAGGGCGGCGGCCGTGCCGTAGATCAGGAAGTCGTACCACTCGATCGCGGTGCCGAGCGCGCTCGCCCACACCACATGCGCCGTCGTCGATTTCTCCGCCGCCGCGGAGACCCCCGATGCTGCCGTCATGCCATGCGCCCCAAAATTCCCGGGCGGCATCATGGCCAATCATAATGGCGGTTGCAACCTGCGGGCGTGGCGGCTTTCCCGGGATGACGGTGCGAAATTTTGCGCGTCGCTGCTTCAACACCCGTCATTGCGAGGCGCCCTTGCGACGAAGCTATGCAGAGTGCCCCCGCGGAAGGATTCTGGATTGCTCACATGGGGATTTGGTGTGTCAAGGCGGATGTTCAGCTTTTTGTTTGATTGCTGCCAGCTTTTCGTCCCGACCGCTGGGTCTTT
>NZ_JBEPQV010000038.1:0-77645 GCF_040548035.1 Bradyrhizobium sp. LB8.2
CAATGCGCGCCGACAAGACCGACCAGAGCTTCACTTCAATGATCTATCTGGCCGCGGCCGCGATAAACTCCAGATGAATCCCAACAGACCCTAGTGAAGCCGCAAGGGCGCGCGATGTCCGTTGCGGGTCACAAGCGCCTCTGGGCTCCACGCCGCACGACTTCGCTCGACTCCCCACTCCAGACCTGCCGCTGCACTGCGCCAACCGACGCGAATGGGCCAATAGCAGAAGTGGTCACCGGGATGATTCCATAGAATCTTATGCTGCTCGCTGCAGCGGCGGTCGCTCCCACTTGCCTTCCACCGCTGCTTCTTTCGGCCAATAGAGGCGCATGATCATGGAGAACGGCCCCTTGGGGGCAGGCAGCCAGTTGGCTTCCTTTTCCTTACCCGGGGTTTCGTTCTGGATGATCAGCGTCAGCCCGCCGTCGGCATCGCGCTTGAGCTGCGGCAGCATCGGTGAATTGATCAGATAGCGGTCGATTGGGTTGGCCACCAGCAGACTCTGCGGCTCATCATACATGGTCAGCGACCAGAACGCATTGACGGGCGGCAACTGGCCCGGCGCAAAGCGCATGGTGTAACGGCTGGTGCCGTCCAGCTTCTGCTTCGTCGCATCCACGTAATAAGCGGGATACATCGCCTCCTGCTTCGAATTGCCGTAGATGCCGAGCACGGCGGCACCCATCCGGTAGAGGTAGTTGTTCTTCAGATACTGCCGCGTGCCGAAGACGTCGCCGGAGGCCAGCTTTCTCTCTTCAAAATCTTTCTTCAGGCCGGCGAAGGCAACCCAGGCATCGGCCATCCCCTGCTCGATGGCCGTCTTCATTTCGGGCGAGAGCTTGCTCGCGTCGAAGGTCTTGCCCGCGCCGACGCCGATCCTGGCGAAGCGCGCCATCAGCGCTTTCTCGGATGGGACCGTTGGGCAGAATTGCAGGACGAAGTTCAGGATGTTGAAGAACTGGAGTGAGGTCTTCTCCTCTGCAGGTGTCAGCGGTTTGATGAAATCAACGGCCGGGGCGGCGATGGGTGCAGGCTGGCCAAGAAACGCGGATAGCGGCTGTACCTTGTAGCCGGCCTGGACCTTCTTCACATTGTCGATGTCCTCAGGCTTGAAGAGCTGCGTGCGATAGGTGGGGATCGCCAATTCCGTCTCGCAACGAAACACTTTCTTGATGCCCTTCGGCGTTGCGCCTTTCCAGCCGGGCCCAGCGAGCAGGAAGCTGCCGCCTCCGTTGCCGGTCGCGCGTGTGCCGATGTAGTCGAAGTTGAAGGTGTAGTAATCGATCAGCTGGACGCTGAAATAGCGCTCCTTTTCGATCGCCGGCACCGTGAGCACGAGAGGTTCGGAGCGCAGGTCCGCGCCGATGAATGAGTAAGGCGTATCCGAGTTGGGTGTCTGAATCGCCTTGTCCGCGGGTGTAAAGACACGCGCGCTGTTCCATATCTGGTTAAAGGGCCCCTTGTATTCCGGGTTCGTCTTATCCATCCAATATGCATGCTGGATGCGGTAATTGTCCACGATCGGGAAGCCGTAGATATAAGCCTCCTTCGCAATGGCGCGGGCTTCTGCCGGACTGATGCCGGCCTGGGCGCGGGCTGCCGAGGAATGGAGTGCAGGGAGGACAGCAATCCCGCCGACAAAGCCTCTGCGTGTGATGCCCTTCATGTCTAAACCTCTCCGCTTCGTTCGAGTCGAACTGCTATGTCAGGTACGAAACTATGAGACCTTCTTGATGTCGGGCGGTTGCCATGCGCCTGTACCCGGCGGCAGGATCGAGGGTGCTTCGGTCTTCGGCCAATAGAGCCGCATGACGAGGTAGATGTCCCCGTTCGGTGCAGGCAACCAATTGGATTCTTTGTCGGCGCCCGGTGATTTGTTCTGAATGTAGAGCGTCAACGAGCCGTCGGCGTTCATCTTCATGCCCGGCAGCATCGGCGAATTGATCAGGTAGCGGTTGATCGGGTTTTCGATCAGCAACTGCGTCTTGCCGTCGTACATGGTGACAGACCAAAAGGCGTCCACCGGCGGGAATTGTCCGGCAGGAAAAGTGAGGGTGTATTGGTGCTTCGAGCCGTCGAGGACCTCGCCATCAGCAAGCGTCTTCGTCATTGGATAAACGGCCTCGACCGCGTCGTTGCCATAGATGCCGCCCTTGGCTGCGGCAGCACGCTTCAGCCAATCGCCATTGTAGAACTGCCGGTCCCCGAATAATGATCCGATTTTCCATCCATTGACGTCTTTCTGTCCGCTGGCCAGATACTTTTCAACCTTCTCTTCGCCGTCTTTCATCCCCAGCCCGATTTCAAGCTTGTGCGTGATCGGAAGATTCTTGAATTCGAAGGTCTTGCCTGCACCGACGCCAATGCGCGCAAGCTTGGCGCGAATTTCCTTTTCCTCTGGTCCGGCTGGCGCGAACTGCAAGGCGAAGTCGAGATACTCGAAGAAGTTCTTCTTCACTAACTCCGCATTGGCCTTGGGAAAGTCGATCGCGGGCGCAGCGGGCGGTGCCGGCTGGTTGAGATAGGCCGACAAGGGTTGCGCCTTGTAGCCGGCCTGGACCTTCTCAACGTTCGGCATGTCTGCAGCATTGAAAAGTTGCGTGCGGTAGGCAACGGCCGAAAACTGCGTTGAGGACTGGAAGACCTTTTTGATGCCGGGCGGCGTGGCGCCCTGCCAATCGGGACCGACAACCATATAGTCACCGGCCTCGCTGCCGGTTGCGCGGCTACCGACATATCCGTAATTGAACGTGTTGCCGTCGCACAGCATCACCGAATAATAGCGGCTCTTCTCGACAGCCGGCACTGAGAGAACGATCGGTTCGGCACGCAGATCGGTCCACAAGATCGAATATGGCGTGTCGCTATTGGGGGTTATGACGGCCGTGTCTTTGTAGGTGAAGACCCTCGCCTCGTTATTGATCTGATTGAACGGCGCCTTGAATTGTCCCGAATTCCTGTCCACCGCATACTCGTCCATCACCGCGTAGTTCATGACGATGGGCAGCCCGTAGATGAAACCTTCCTCGGCGATGGCCTTTGCCTCACGGATATCCGGCCATTGCGCCTGTGCAACTTTGGGCGACAATGCACATATCGATCCCAATAAAGCAGCGGCCAGCGCTCTCGCTCGAATAGTCATGTGAATCTCCCATACCGACACGCACGCAAAAATAGTGCAGCGATAATTATTCTCGGAATAGCTTTGGCGGTCTATGCGAAAACGGCAACGTGCCGCAAGGCATTGTGGTTGCTGGATTAAAACGTGAACTGAAAAGCACTTTCCCAATACTGCCCCGCAAATTCGTTCTGAAAAGGCCGCTTTGAGTCAATCGCGTCGGTTCGCCCCTGGGGCGATGACTTCCGGTCTGACTGGGCAAGCGGACAGGGTCAGATCGGACCGGCACGTCTCGAACGGGCCCACTTGCCGAGCTCGCCGTGAGTGGCACGTCAGGCCGCCGCTTTATCCTCGCAAGCGGACATCCCGGATCTTTGAGTACCGTCCTAGGCCCTTCTCATCAGCTTGAGCGAGGCCGCGAGGCGCAGGCTGCGCTTGCCGGCGAGCGCGATGCCTTCGAGCTCGCCGCTGTTGGCCGTGCAGGTCCCGGAGAAACCGATCCCGACCTCATAGCCGCCGAACACGGGGTTTTCGCCTTTCGCCGGCGTATGCTCCTGGTTGAGCATCTCGCCCTTCCAGCGGCCGTCCGCCGAGGAATAGGAGCCGAGATAGTAGAAGAACGCATCTCCGCCCAGGATGCGGCCGTCGATCAGCAGCATGACACCGGAGAGTCCGGCATCGACACCGTCGAGCGCGCGCAGGCCGATGCCGTAGAGCCCGTTGGCGATGCCACCCGCTCCGATCGTGCCGCGTGGCGGCAGCGCCCCATCGTCGAGCCGCGTCAGATTGGCCCAGAAATGTCCCCCCGGCATGGTGTCCGCGCTGCCCTCGAGACGAATCTGGTTGCCGATTAATCGCCCGCGTGCGCCGATCGACGCGACATCCGCGCCCATCAGCGGCTTGTGGTGAGGATCGTCGTTATGCCGTTCGGTGATCACTTCGGCTACGATCTCACCGTTGTCGCGCTCCTGATACGTTCCAAGGTGCGCGAACGCCGAATTGCCGCCCAGCATCTTGCCGTCATGCAAGCACATGATGCTGCGGCCAAAGGCATCGTGGATGCCGTATTCAACCTTGTAGAGCCCGTCCAGCAACGCAATTGACCTGTAAAATAAAAAAGAATCGCGGGCTACCTAGCACCGCCGCCGCACCAAGACCATCCGGCTTTTCCGCGCAGTGGCCACGCGCTGAGCCTATCTTTGCATGATGCCATCATGCCCCTGTTTTGCCCGACGGCGCAAGTTGCTTTCGCCAAATCCGCAATGAGCGATTTCACCCAAAAGGGTGATTTCAGCAGCCAAGTGATTTCAACGACTTGGCTACTGTGCATGGGGTTGTTTTTCGACTTTTTTTGTTGCGGCCGGCGCTGGACGGCCCTCCTCATGCGTCAGTGACGCTTGAAATACTGCACCTCGCGCTCGTGCTTTTCGGCCGCAGCTCTGCTTCTGAATGTGCCGAGGTTGCGGCGCTTGCCGGTCTTGGGATTCACCTTGCGTGAATAGAGGCGGTATTCGCCGGATGCCAGTTTGCGGATCATAGTTGCGCTCCGTTCTGTCTCGCCATCAACAGTGTACGGACGAGCCAGGTTCCGTCACGCTTGCCTGCCAACGGCCGAAAGACCGCTTCCCTCCGGCGACGCTCAGAAGCACAGCGTGGTAACGAGCTTGCCCTGCTTGTCCTTGATCGCATAGGGACAGCGCAGCCGCTCCAGCGCCTGCTTGGCATCCTCGTCGCCGAGCGCTGCGGCGCGCTCGTAATAGGATTTCGCGGCGTCCTTGTCCTTTGGCCCACCTCGGCCTTCCTGCGCGAAGGCGCCCATCCGCTCCAGCGCGCCGGGATGGTTTTGCGCCGCCGCCTTCTCGAACAGCGCGCGCGCCGCGGCGTCGTCCTTCGCACCGCCTGTGCCTTCGGAGAGCATCACACCGAGCTGGTACTGCGCCTCCGCATTGGTCTCGGCCGCCTTGCCGAGCAATGCGCGCGCCTGTGCGGGATCGGCCGGGGCGGCGCCGCCGGTACCGCCGAGCGCGGCGAGATTGCTGACGCCGCGGGGATTGCCGGCCTGCGCCGCCTTCTCGAACAATTTGCGCGCCTGCGCTTCATCCCTGGCGACACCGGAACCGATGCCGTAGGCCACACCGAGCTCGACCATTGCCGCACTCGATCCCTTGTCGGCAGCCTTGCGCCAGGCAGCCATCGCTTCGGCCGTCTGCCGGTTGGCCGCATAGGCGCGGCCGAGCGCGAACATCGCGCGCCGCGATGACGACGCAGCCTGCTTGCAGAACTTGATCGCGGTGGCGACGTCGGCGGCTGCAATCTCGGTCA
Organism: Bradyrhizobium sp. LB8.2; assembly: GCF_040548035.1. Taxonomy (NCBI): domain Bacteria; kingdom Pseudomonadati; phylum Pseudomonadota; class Alphaproteobacteria; order Hyphomicrobiales; family Nitrobacteraceae; genus Bradyrhizobium; species Bradyrhizobium sp. LB8.2. Next base: position 5,444 of record NZ_JBEPQV010000038.1, read on the forward strand.
CGCCCCTGACATCTGCCGGCTTGTCGGGATCGCTGGGATCGGCGGCGACCCGGTCGCACAGGACGAGATCGGCCGATTGCGCATGCGCCGACAACGGCACCGCAAGCGTGAGGAGGATGACAACGAGGAAGGTCCGCATGGACACTACGTTGGGTCCCCGCCCCGGCAAGTTCAAGGCTCGAGTCCCGATTGGCGCAGCACGGGGACGACCTCGGGCGACGCCAGGTAGCGCAGCAGCCGGTCCGCTGCGTCGGCTTGCTTTGCGCTGGCCATGCGGCCGGCGGAGAACACGGCCGGCGTTTGCAGGTCGTGCGGGATCGGGCCGATCACCTCGATGCCTTCGACCTGCTTCAGCTCGCTGATCTGCTGCACGGCGAGGTCTGCTTCGCCGCTCGCGAGCCGCTCCGCGGTAAAGCCTTGCTCGACGATAGCAGCCTTGGCGTTGATCTCTGCCGCGATCCCCATCCGCACGATCAACTGCGCGAAATAAACCCCGCTCGCACCCAGCCGCGAATAGGCGACGGACCGCGCCGCGAGCAGCGTCTTGCGCAATGCGGCTTCGCTGGAGATGTCGGGATGCACTTGCCCTGCCCGCACCGCGATGCCGACAAAGGAGCGCGCCAGGTCGGCCGCGCTTTCGGCGACCACGCGGCCCTCGCCGATCATCTCGTCGAGCCCCTCACGGGTGAGGATCACGAGGTCGGCGGCCTCGCCGTCGCGCAGCCGCTTCAGCAAGGCCAGGGTCGGCGCGAAGTCGGCATCGACATGGATGCCGGTCGCGTCTTCGAAGGCGGAGGACAGGCTGCGCATCGCGCCCATCAGGCCGAGCGTCGAGAGCATGCGAATTTTTTCCATAAGCGATTCCTGTAGCGATCAGGCGCGGTGCATCAGCTTGAGGGCGGCGGTCAGGCGCAGGCTGCGCTTGCCGGCGAGCGCCGTCGCCTCCAGCACCGCCTGTTCGGCGTCATACGTGCCGGAGAAGCCGATGCCGACCTCGTGGCCGCCGAAGATCGGATCGTCCTTGGCCGGCGTGTGCTCCTGGTTGAGGATCTGGCCCTTCCAGCGCCCGTTGGCGGCGGTGTAGCTGCCGAGATAGTAGAACGAGGCATCGCCGCCGAGGATGCGGCCCTTGTTGAGCAGCATCACGCCGGTGAGGCCGCCGTCGACGCCGTCGAGCAGGCGCAGATGCATCGAGTAGAGCCCGTCGGCGATGCCGGCTTCGCCGACGCCGCCGGCGATCGGCACCTCGTCTTCGGTGATCGGCGTCATCAACGACTGGAAGGGCACGCCGGGCAGCTCTTTCAGCTCGCCCTTGAAACGATAGAGATCGCCGTCGGCCCAACCCTTGGCCAGCAAGGTCGCGTCGTCGGTCCCCGCCATGGCGCGGTAGCTCGGGTCGGGGTTGTGGCGAACGGTGCTGATCACGACGTCGACGCCGCCTTCGGTCTTGGCGTAGGTGCCGATATGGGCGAACGCCGAATTGCCGCCCAGCATCTTGCCGTTGCTGGCATGCATCACGCTTCGGCCGACCCCGTCGCCGAGTTGAAATCTCACCTTGTAGAAGCCTTCAAACACCAGCCGTCCCCGGCCCTGCGTGCATCCAGACGCACTCTATCCCGCTTTCGGCGGCGATGGACAAGTTTCGCGCGATCGAGGTCCGAGGGGCCTCCGCAACGACTGTCATCAGAATGCAAAAATCCGCCGGAGTCTTTCGACTCCGGCGGATCAAAGTCCAACCCGGGCCAGTCCCCCAGCCCGGGCCGGGAGGATCTTAGGCCGCGGCCTGCTTGTCGGCCGGCACGGACGCGATCGTCTTCAGGATCTGCGAAGCGATCTGGTATGGGTCGCCCTGCGAGTTCGGACGGCGGTCTTCCAGATAGCCCTTGTAGCCGTTGTTGGCGAAGGAGTGCGGAACGCGGATCGAGGCACCGCGATCGGCAATGCCGTAGCTGAACTTGTTCCACGGCGCGGTCTCGTGCTTGCCGGTCAGACGCTTGTCGTTGTCCGGGCCGTAGACGGCGATGTGGTCCATGATGTTCTTGTCGAAGGCCGCCATCAGCGCCTCGAAGTACTCCTTGCCGCCGACCGTCCGCATATACTCGGTCGAGAAGTTGGCGTGCATGCCGGAGCCGTTCCAGTCGGTGTCGCCGAGCGGCTTGCAGTGGAATTCGATGTCGATGCCGTAGCTCTCGGTCAGACGCAGCATCAGGTAGCGAGCCATCCACATTTCGTCAGCGGCCTTCTTGGAGCCCTTGCCGAAGATCTGGAATTCCCACTGGCCTTTCGCGACTTCCGCGTTGATGCCTTCGTGATTGATGCCTGCCGCAAGGCAGAGGTTGAGATGCTCTTCGACGATCTTGCGGGCGACGTCGCCGACGTTCGAGTAGCCAACGCCGGTGTAGTACGGACCCTGCGGCGCCGGATAGCCCGAGGCCGGGAAGCCGAGCGGACGGCCGTCCTTGTAGAAGAAGTATTCCTGCTCGAAGCCAAACCAGGCGCCGGCATCATCGAGAATGGTGGCGCGCTTGTTGGTGGAGTGCGGGGTCTTGCCATCGGGCATCATGACTTCGCACATCACGAGCGCGCCGTTCTCACGCGCGGCGTCGGGATACACGGCGACCGGCTTCAGCACGCAATCGGAGCTGTGGCCCTCGGCCTGCTGGGTGGAGGAGCCATCGAAGCCCCAGAGCGGAAGCTGCTCGAGCGTGGGGAACGACGAAAATTCCTTGATCTGAGTTTTGCCGCGCAAGTTCGGAGTCGGCGAATATCCGTCGAGCCAGATGTACTCGAGCTTGTACTTGGTCATTGAGCCTCTCTGTAGATGATGCGAAAGGTGGGGGCCGTAGGCCCCCGCACGATTGTTTACCCGGCCACCATCGGCCGACCCTTCATAAGCATTTAACGTGCCAAAAGGCCGCAGTGCGGGAGGTTTTCCACCGCGGCCGGCCTGCCCTCGCCCGGGGCAGATCGACCACCGCGGCGTGCGTCATAGCGGCGCACCTTTGCGTGAAGCTGCACCGCAAAAATCCCGCTGAAAACGCCTGATTCTGGAGCAGGCGAACGCGTGCCGGAGGTTGCCGATGAAACGCGCATCAGCGTCCAGCAATTTTCGCAAAAGCGCTGCCCCCGGCTAGCAACCTTTGGAATGGCCAACGCGTTGGTCACTGCCATGGTGCCTTGGGGGATGCAGAAGGCTTCTTGCCTACAAAATGGGCTGCAACTGATTTCCTTTTCAGCACTTTGCATTTCAGGATGCGCGGCCGATATGGGGAATCCAGTAACCACAATCGAACGAGTCGGGCGCACCATGGAGGCGATCGCCTGGGCCGGAGGAGAAATCGAAATGATGAACAATGGTCTGAGTCACGGATCTGCAACGATCTACCAATTCCCTGTCGGGGGCCGCGCGGCACTCGCAGGACGCCGCTACGGTGAAACCGGCCTTGCCGATCACGTCTCTCTCCCCGTGAACGAGACGATCTGCAGCGGCAGCTGGTATCATCAGGACGCGATCGACGAAGCCAAGCCGAAATGGGATCGCTAATGCCTGTGGTCGGTTTGATATCGCCGCGCTCTCTTGGGCGACCGGCGGCAGTTTGAAAAAGGGTCGAAACAACGATGTTTCGGCCCTTTTTGATTCCTGCGGGATTGCCGCCGTTCAGCTCCCCGCACAAGCCGTGACCGGCAGCTTCAGATGCCTGACGGTGGTGCTCCCGGTCTTGCCGATCACAAGCGTGATCCCCGCCCCCGAATAGCGCGCGCCGGAAACCGTCAGCCGCTTGGCGAGCGTGACCGGCTCGCCGTCGATCTGGAGGAAGGCGCGCTTGTCCTCGTCATAAAACCCAACGATGAATTGCGTACCATCGGCGCAGCGATAGCTCCGGAACGTCTGCGCATCGGCCTGCCGCGCACCGATAATTCCGCCCGCCAGCGTGGCGACCGCCAAAAGAATGGCCTTGTGCCGGCCCATGATCGCCCCCTGTAATAGATCTCAAGGACGCCCGTCGCGCGTCCATGGAACCATAACCCAAGCTGATCTCATGCAAGACTCCTCTTTACAAGTTGCCCCCGCTCGCCACCTCGCCCTGCAAGGCGCCAGCAATTTTCGCGACCTCGGCGGCTATCCGACCGCAGATGGCCGTACCACGCGCTGGCGGCACATCTTCCGTTCCAACCATCTCGGCCAGCTCACCGTCGCGGATATCGAGATCGTCCGTGCGCTCGGCGTGCGCAGCGCGTTCGACTTTCGCGGTGTCGAGGAGCGGACGGCGGGCGTCTGTGTGGTGAACGAGATCGCCGTGCATTCTCTGCCGATCGAGCCGACGGTCGTGGCCGCATTGCGCGCCGAACTCGCCCGGGGCTCGCTGACCGCGCCGGTCGCGCTCGAACTCATGCGCGAATCCTATCGCAACTATGTCCGCCACAACACGGCCAGTTTCCGCAACCTGTTCGGTTATCTGCTGGAGGACCGCGCGCCGCTCGTCATTCATTGCACCGCCGGTAAGGATCGCACCGGCTTTGCCAGCGCGCTGATCCTGCATGCGCTCGGCGTCGCCGACGAGGTCATTGCCGAGGACTACCTGCTGACCAACCAGCACTACAAGCGCGATGCGACGGCCGCCACCGATCTGCCCGAGGACGTCCGCAATGCCATCGGTAACGTCGATGCCTCGTATCTTGCCGCGGCTTTCGAAGCCGTCGGCAAGGAATATGGCGATCTCGAAACCTACTTGCGCGACGGCCTCAAGCTCGGCACACCGGAGCGGACCGCGCTGAAGGCGCGTTATCTGCAATCGTAAGCGGCCGTAAATCTGAATCGGCCGTGCCGGGAGAACGACGATGCAAGGCAAGGTTCTGATCGTGACCGGAGCACTCGGCGCACTTGGAAAAGTCGTCGCCGAGGCCGCGCAGTCGCGCGGCGCGCGCGTCGCCGGCATCGACCATGCGCCATCGCAAATCTCCGCGACGCCTGAACGCATCGAGATCGGCGGCGTCGATCTGTCCGACGCGGCGCAGGCGAAGACGGCGGTCGATGCGGCCGCGAAGCACTTCGGCAAGCTCGATGGGTTGATCAACATCGCCGGCGGATTCGCGTTCGAGACTATCGGCGACGGCGATATCAAGACATGGCAGCGCATGCATGCGCTCAACGTGCTGACGGCGCTCAACGCCTCGCACGCGGCGCTGCCGCATCTGGCCGCCTCCAATGCCGGTCGCATCGTCAATATCGGCGCCATGGGCGCGCTTCAGGCCGGCTCGGGCATGGGCCCCTATGCGGCGTCGAAAGCCGGCGTCCATCGCCTCACCGAGGCGCTTGCGAGCGAGTGGAAAGGCAAGGTCACGGTGAACGCAGTGCTCCCTTCGATCATCGACACCAAGGCCAACCGCGCCGACATGCCGAAAGCGGACTTCGCCAAGTGGGTGACGCCCCAGGAGCTCGCGGAGGTCATCCTGTTCCTCGCCAGCGACGCCGCCAGCGGCGTCACCGGCGCGCTGATCCCGGTCGGCGGACGGGTTTAGTCGCATACCGGCTTGATTGTCTCTGCCCCTGCTCCGATTCAATCGGGACCAAGAAAGCTCTACACTGCCCGCAACTGATTCTCCGATCGGACGTGCCGTGGAAACCACGCTCTATCTGCCTGTCAAACGCTTCCTCGAAGAGCTGGGCTTCACGGTCAAGGGCGAGATCGTCGGCTGCGATCTCGTGGGCCTCAGCGCCGGCGATCCGCCTGTCGTAGTGATCGGCGAGCTCAAGCTCGCCTTCAATCTCGAGCTGATTCTTCAGGCGGTCGACCGCGCACCCGCCGGCGACGAGGTCTGGATTGCGGCAAAAATGTCAGCGCGCGGCAAGGGACGCGAGACTGACGCGCGCTATCGCAATCTCTGCCGCCGTCTCGGCTTCGGTATGCTCGGAGTGACCGACCGCGGCCAGGTCGAGGTGCTGGTGAAGCCGCCGACGGCAGCTCCGCGCCGTGAGCCGAAGGTGCGTTCGCGCCTGGTCGCAGAGCATCAGCGCCGCCAAGGCGATCCTGTGCTGGGCGGCAGCACCCGCGCGCCGATCATGACGGCCTATCGGCAGCAGGCTCTCGCCTGCGCCTCGGAGCTTGCGGCCGGCCCGCGGCGCGTGGTCGAATTGCGCCAACGCTGTCCCGATGCCGGCAAGATCATGCTTAACAATGTGTATGGCTGGTTCGAACGCACGGAGCGGGGAATCTACGGGCTGACCGAGGCCGGACGCGCGGCGCTGAAGCGCTGGCCGCAACAGCGGGCTGAGGTTGTTGAGGGTGTCGCGTCACCGCCCTGACACCCAACCGGTGCATAGCTGAGCTGCCACATGAAATTCATATTGCAATGCAACATGGACGGCACTAGGTATCCCGGCATCGAAACGAGGCCGTTATGAACACAGACTGGAATACCAAATATGGCACGCGGCGCGTGCGCCACGATCCGCCGACCCTGGACGAGGCGATCTTCGCCGCCGTCGGCATCACGGACGATCAGGAGCAGCAGGCCGAGATCGCCGCAGCCCTGATGGGCATGCCGCTCGATGTCGTCCAGGCCGAGGTCAAGAAGCAGGTTCGCACCAACAGCCGCATCACCTCGACCCGCGTGATCGCCGGCGAACAGGGCGCGCAGCGCTCGGTGGTGGTCGAACGCCGCGTCGTGCGCCGCTTCGGCAACGACAAGCGCACCGGCACCTGAGCGCTCAGTTCTCTGTTTCCAATACGAAAGCGGACCAGTTTTGCCGGTCCGCTTTTTTGATTCCAGTCGGCTGTTTCAGGTCAGGCGGCGCGATTGCCATAGATGCTGGAGATGATCTTCCAGCAGGTCGAGTTGAAGCTGAGCAGAGCGCGGCCGGCCGTGAATGGCGAGGCCGCGAGATCGGCGAACTCGTCCTCAGGTGCCCTGGCGAGATCGATCGTCCCGGTCGATTCGCCATGACGGAATTGCAGATCCGCCCCGAACTTCCTGGCGAGCGCCCGCATCGCGTGATTCTCGGCGCCCGTGGTGATGCGCAGGCGCTTGTAGCCTTTCCAGCGCGCTTCCGCGATCAGGCGGCTGAACAGCACGGTGCCGACGTTCTGGCGCCGCGCTGAGGCCTCCACGCTGAAGGCGACCTCGGGCAGTGAATCGTCCTCAGGCGGATGCAGCTCGGCTGCACCGCGGACCACGCCGTCGACGATGTAGGCGACGATCACAGTGCCGTCCTCGGCACAGCGGGCGGCGTAACGCTCGATAAAACTGTCGTCGAGAAAACCGTTGAAACGGTCGTGCCGGCTTCCGGCATCGAGCCTCAGCAGGTGATCGCGCAAAAGCGGCAATTCTTCCTGTTGGCTCAAGGTCCGCACATAGCCCTGAACGGACTTCGTGCGGTTGGTTTCTTCAAGTGCGAAATCTGCTTCGAGTGACAAGTCTAAACTCCTCTTGGTGTCCCTCGAGGAGGCGTTCGAATCCCTAGACCTCTAATATTGTGCATCGCAACAAGCCTTTCAAGATGGGAACCTGCCCAAGTTTCGGGCATCGCAGACGACCAATTCGTTAACAAAATCAACCGCCGTATTCATACGAGGACCAGCTGGGTCTGGGTCACCACCGCGACCAGCTTGCCGTCCTCGGTCTCCAGCCGGGTGGTCCAGACCTGGGTCCGCCGGCCCCGGTGGATCGGGGTAGCGGTTGCGACGATCGTGGTTCCCTCCTTGGCTCCGCCGATGAAATTGGTCTTGCTCTCGAGTGTAGTCGTGCCCTTGGCGTCCTCCGGCAGGTTGATCACGGTGGCCGCAGCGCCAACGGAATCGGCCAGCGCCATCACTGCGCCGCCGTGGATGGTGTGGTGGAGGGTGCAGAGATCCGGCCTGACCATCATCCGCGCCACCACGCGATCTTTCCCGGCCTCGACGAACTCGACGCCCTTAAGCTCGGCGAACGGCATCTTCATCGCTTTAAGTTTCTCGAGCGGCGTCATCGGATCTCCTTCCAATTCATTGTTGCCTCAGCGTGAATTGCTTCGCGCGGCAAAGCAATGACGTCCGAGGTAATAGCCGCCGTGACATTGGACGAAGCGTTTGCGCTTATGGTGCCGCCATGCGCCAATTCACGGCAGCCCCTTCTCAAGTCACCGCATTCACGACCTGATACTCCGGCCGCCCCCACACTTGGCCTGCGATCACCTCCTCGATGATCTCGGCTGCCTTCATTACCTCTGCCTCGCCGATATACAGCGGCGTGATGCCGAACCTCATGATGTCAGGCGCGCGGAAATCGCCGATGACGCCGCGGGCGATGAGGGCCTGCATCGCGGCATAGCCGCCCTCGAAGGCGAACGAGACTTGCGAGCCGCGGCGCTCATGGGCGCGCGGGGTAACGAGCGTCAGCTGCGGGCAGCGGCGCTCGACTTCGCTGATGAGGAGATCGCCGAGCGCCAGCGAGCGGGCCCGGACCTCCGCGATATCGACCCTGTCCCAGATATCGAGCGAGGCCTCCAGCGCCGCCATCGCCAGCACTGGAGGTGTCCCGATGCGCATGCGCTCGACGCCGCCCGCAGCCGCATAGGCCAATTCGAACGCGAACGGCTTTGCGTGGCCCATCCACCCCGACAGCGCGGCGCGCACGCCGTCGGCGTGGCGCGGCGCGACGTAGAGGAAGGCCGGCGCGCCGGGGCCGGCGTTGATGTATTTGTAGGTGCACCCGGCGGCGAAATCAGCGCCGGTGCCGGCAAGGTCAACCGGCAGTGCGCCGGCCGAATGCGCGAGGTCCCAGACCGTGACAATGCCGAGCGCATGCGCTCTTGCGGTCAGCTTCGAGATGTCGTGGCGTCGTCCGGTGCGGTAATCGACCTCGGTGATGTAGAGCACCGCGATCTCCTCCGACAACGAAGCCTCGATCTCCTCCGGCGCCACTAGGCGCAATTGATGGCCACGGCCGAGCGTCGCGATCAGGCCTTCGGCCATGTAGAGGTCGGTCGGGAAATTGCCGGCGTCTGACAGGACGACCTTGCGCGACGCGTTCATGTCGAGCGCGGCCGCGAGCGCTTGATAGACTTTCAGCGACAGAGTATCGCCCACCATCACTGAGCCGGCTTCCGCACCGATCAGTCGTGCGATGCGATCGCCGACATGGCGCGGCTGGGCATACCAGCCCGCGCTGTTCCAGGCGCGGATCAACTGGTCACCCCACTCGGCGGTGATGACGCGGCTGACGCGCTCGGCCACGCCAAGCGGCAACGCGCCGAGCGAATTGCCGTCGAGATAGATTACACCATCGGGCAAATGGAACAGCGCTTTGGTGTCGTCGTAGACGCGAAGCTTGGTCATGAAAATCTCTACAGGATCGTGCGCACGCGCCAGAGTTCAGGGAACAGCTCCACCTCCAGCATGCGCTTGAGATAGCTGACGCCGCCGGTGCCGCCGGTGCCGCGCTTGAAGCCGATGACGCGCTCGACCGTCGTCACATGGTTGAAACGCCAGCGCCGGAAATAATCCTCGAAATCGACCAGCTTTTCGGCGACCTCGTAGAGCATCCAATGCGTTTCCGGCGCCTCGTAGACGATACGCCAGGCCTGCAGAACGCCTTCATTGAAGCTATGGGTCTCGCGAACATCGCGCGCCAGCACGGCCGCAGGCATTTTGAGCCCGTTGCGGTCGGCGAGCCGCAGCACCTCGTCATAGAGGCTTGGCGTCGCCAGCTCGGCTTCGAGCAGCTGCGTGGTTTCCACATCGTGCGCGTGCGGCTTGAGCATGGCGTGGTTGCGGTTGCCGAGCAGGAATTCGATCAGCCGGTATTGCCGCGACTGGAAGCCTGAGGACTGGCCAAGCTGCGAGCGGAAGCGCGTGTACTCGCTGGGCGTCATGGTGCGCAGCACGTCCCAGGCATTGTTGAGCTGTTCAAAGATGCGCGACATCCGTGCCAGCATCTTCATCGCGGGGGCGACCTCGTCCTTTCCGATCGCGCGGCGTGCGGCGCTGAGCTCGTGGATAGCGAGCCGCATCCAGAGTTCGGTGGTCTGATGCTGGATGATGAACAGCATCTCGTCATGCGCTTCCGAGAGCGGATGCTGCGCGCCGAGAATCGCATCCAGCGCCAGATAATTGCCGTAAGACATGCGCCGGGCAAAATCGGTTTCGGCGCCGTCGCTTGCGGGATCGTAGTCGCTGGACGTCATGACAGGCCCTTTCGATCGATCTTCTAGGCCTCGTCAGTCGAGGCCGATCAGGCGTGCGGTGATTGGCGATGACGGGTCCTTGAGGGGGTCGATCACGGTGAAATGGTTCAGCCCGGGATCGACAACGAGACGCGTCGACACGTCGAATCCAGTCCAGACATTGGCCATCAGATCGGACTGGCGAATGAATTCGGGTCGCTCGTTGCCGCCGACCCAGGCGGTCACGGGCGAATGCCCGCGCGGCAGATGCAGCGCCGCGCTTTCCAGCGTCGCCTCCTCCGTCGTCATGCGCAGCGTTTCGTTCATCCTGGTCTTGAGCAGCGGACGCAGATCATGCAGCCCGCTGATCGAGAGCGTGCCGACGATGCGGTTGAAGACGGCGGGCTCGAGCCGGCTATCATCGCACAGCATGCGCGTGACGAGATGCCCGCCGGCGGAGTGGCCGGCGAGCCGGATCGGGCCTGCGACGAGCGAAGCCGCCTTGGAGATGGCGGCGGTGATCTCGGCGGTGATGTCTGAGATGCGCGCGGATGGCGCCAGCGTGTAGCTCGGCAATGCCACCGTCCAGCTGTGTTGGCGCGCGCCTTCGGCGAGATCAGTCCATGTCGATTTGTCGAAGCGCATCCAGTAGCCGCCGTGGACGAACACGACGAGGCCCTTACTGTCGCCGTCGGGCAGGATCAGGTCGAGGCACTGGCGCTCAGCCGGGCCATAGGCGATGTCAGCGCGAAAATCTTTCAGACCGGCGCGGTAAGCCGCCGCCCGCTCCGTCCATTGCGCCGGCATCTTGTCCGAGCCCGGGATATGGGCTGAATTGGCGTAAGCATCATCCCAATCGCGCATCGCTGCTTCCTCGACGGACTCAGGCCTTGTGGACCTGACGCCAGTCTGCCACCGGCGCGGGCGGCATCCTAGTCTTTAGTTTAAGCTTAAAGGATTTGGGGCGCCGGTGGATTGGGCAGGCGAAGCTTTGTCTGGTTCGTTCCCCGGGCGCAGCGCGAAGCGGTGCGCTGCTGAACCGGGGTCCAACGTGTGCGGTGACGTGGGTCCCGGCTCTGCGGCGCACAGCTTCGCGCTACGCCGCAGAGCCGGGACACGAGACCTACCCCTTCTCGACCCCGCACCAATCCGCGATGAACAGCGCCATCGCCTTGGTCGTCTTCCTTAGCGAGTCCAGATCGACGAATTCATTGAAGCCGTGCATCTCGCCGCCGCTCGCGCCGAAGCAGAGGCTTGGGATACCGTGATTGAGGCCATAGAAGCGGGTGTCGGTGAGCGCGGTGAAGACGAGGTCTTCGACCTCGCCGCCATAGACGGTGTTGAAGGCCTTGCCGAACGCCGCCTCGGGCGCGGCGGCGTCAGTCAGTTCATACCCCTCCGACAAGAAGCCCGACCATTCGATCTCCGGCGGATTGTTGGCGAGAAAGCGGTGGTTGCGCGCGGCAGCCGCAACGCAGGCCATGATCTCCTTCTGGTGATCGGCGATCGACCAGCCTGGCAACACTGCAATGCGGCAATCGACGTCGCACCAGGCCGGCACGCTGGAAGCCCAGTCGCCGCCCTTGATGATGCCGGGGTTGAAGTTGATCGGATGGTTCAGCGTCTTGAAGTGCCGATCGGCTTTCGCACGCTCGTTCCACTCGACCTCAAGCTTTTGCAGCGACTGGATCAAATGATAGGCAGCCATGATTGCGTTCGCGCCGGAGCCGGCGAAGGCAACGTGGGTCGGATGGCCCTTCACGCGCAGACGAAACCAGATCACGCCGACCTGCGAGCGCACCATCTTGCCGCCGGTCGGCTCAGGGATGAAGCAGGCGTCCGCACGATAGCCGCGCTGAAGCGTCGAGAGCGCACCGACGCCGGTGCTCTCCTCCTCGATCACGGACTGGAAATGAATCCGCGCCGTCGGCTTGAGGCCCGCGACCTTGATCGCATCGAGCGCTGACAGGGCTGCGATGGTGCCCGACTTCATGTCGCAGGCACCGCGGCCGAACATCTTGCCGTCCTTGATGACGGGCGAGAATGGCGGGGTGTCCCACAGTTCCAGCGGCCCCGCGGGCACGACGTCGCAGTGGCCCTGCAGGATCAGCGATTTGCCGCCATTCGTTTGCGGACGATAGGTCCCGACCACCGAGCGCGCCTTCGAGAAGTCATGCTCGATGGGCCCGAAGCCGCGCAGATCCTTGAGGTCGTCGACATTGATGTGCCAGTCGTCGACCTCGTAGCCGCGCTCGCGCAGGAGGTCGCCGATCATGTCCTGGCACGGTCCCTCCGCCCCGCGGGTCGAGGGGATCGCGACGAAATCGCTTGTGGTCGCAAGCTGGGCTTCGAAGCCGGCGTCGACGGCGCCAAGAATCCTCTGCTGCGTTTCGGCATTCATCAGGCAACTCCAATTGGGCATTCAGATCATCGATGGAGCGCAAGCTAGCCGATTTCAGCCGTTCGGGTACTCTGCAAAATAGGCATCCCGCAATGCATCTTCGAGCAGCCGGCCCTCGGAATAGCCATTCAGTGTCGCCGGCCGGCTCACGCCGTCGAGCAGCCGCGGGCAAGGTTCCGGCGCGCCGAGCACGGTGCGCACCGGAATGCGTTCGGCATAGATCGGCAATTCGTAGTCCTCGTCATCGTCGGCGACACCCTTGGCACGGACTTTCGCGGAGGCTTCCTCGATCTCCATCGCGATGAAGGAGGTCGCCTTGATCTCCTGCGTATTGGTCGCCCGCAGGCCTGCGCTGCGATCCGGGAAGAAGCGGTCGACCATGGCGATCACCGCGCGCTCTTTCTCCTCTGGATCGGTGACGAGATAGGCGGTGCCGAACGCCATCACGGCGCGATAGTCGGCCGAGTGATTGAACCCGCAGCGCGCCAGCACCAGGCTGTCGAGATGGGCGACCGTCAGGCACACGCGTTCGCCCTTGGTCTGGTTGCGCAGCATGCGGCTGGCGCTCGATCCGTGCCAGTACAGCTTGGTCCGTTCGCGCCAGAAGAAAGTGGGCGTGCAATAGGGTTGGCCGTCGATCGCGTAAGAGACGTGGCAGAGCATCGAGGAATCCAGGATGCGATGAACGGTATCGTGATCGTAGAAGCCGCGGTCGTGACGGCGCTTCACCTGGTTGCGCGCGGACGTCGGATAGGAATTTTGGCTCTCGGTCTGGCTCACGGCCGCTCCTGTCGGACTGGAAACAATTCCAGAGCAGTTGTAGCCACAGATTTGGTCTGCGATAGTGCCAATTCCATGCAAAAAATTCCGACCAATTTTGTCCCTTCGCCGGCCAAGGCCGAGCTGCCGCTCGACCTCACCGGTCCGCACATCACGGCCGCCGCCTCGTCGGCGCACCGGCTGTATCAGGCACTGTGCGAGATGATCGTCGGCGGCCTGGTGAAACCCGGCGAGCCGCTGCCGCCGTCGCGCACGCTGGCCAAACAGACCGGCTTTCGGCGCAACGCCGTCGTCACCGCCTATGAGCGCCTGATCGCCGACGGCTTTGCCGACGCCACCGTCGGCTCCGGCACGTTCGTCGCCGCGCGTATCCCCGCGCGCGCGGCCGAGCCGAAGCGGCCGAAGATCATCGTCGAAACGCCGGGGCAAGGCGCGTTTTCGCTCGGCTGCACCCATATCGACGCGCGAGCCGTGCAGCGTTTCCGCGCCTTCGTCGGCCGGCGCATGCGCGCCTTCGGCGCGGAGCATCTGCATTACGGCGATCCTCGTGGAAGCCGCGAGCTGCGTGCCGCCATAGCCGATCATCTTTTGTCAGCGCGGGGCCTGCGCTGCGATCCCGATCAGATCATGCTAACGTCAGGCACGCTGCACGCGCTGCGCATCGTGCTGAGCGCGATCCTGAAGCCGAACGACCAGGTTTGGTGCGAAGACCCCGGCTACCCGGCTGCGCGGAAAACCATCGCGCATTGCGGCTATCGCGCCGTGCCCGTTCCCGTCGACCCGCACGGCATGCGTGTCGCCAGGGGCCGCAATGCGGCGCGGTCCGCGCGCGCAGCCTATGTGACGCCGTCGCACCAGTTTCCGCTGGGCGTGCAGATGTCGATGCCGCGGCGGCTCGAGCTGCTGGACTGGGCGAAGCAGGCTGGCGCCTTCGTGCTGGAGGACGATTACGACAGTGAGTTCCGTTATGACGGCGCGCCGCTGATGTCGCTTGCCGGCATCGATCACCTCCAGCGCGTGATCTACATGGGCACCTTCGCCAAGACGCTGTTTCCGGGCCTGCGCATCGGCTATTGCGCCCTGCCCGAGCGCCTGATCGCGGATGTCACCGCCGCGCGGGCCGCGCTCGACCGGTTTCCCGGCACGCTGATGGAGGGCGCGGTGGCCGACATGCTCAACTCCGGCGCGTTTGCCGCGAACCTGAAGCGGGTGCGCAAGCTGTACCGCGAGGCGCGTGACGCGCTGGCCGAGACCCTGGAAGCCGCATCCGACGGCGTGCTGTCGGTGCCGGTCCCGTCACAGGGCCTGCATCTCGTCGCCCGGTTCGAGCCCTCGGTCGACCTGCCTGTGGCCGCAGAAGCCAAGCAGGCCGCCGGCGCCGAAGGCTGGCTATTGGCCGACACCTATTCACGGGCACGTCCCCTGCCCGGTTTCGTGCTGGGATTTTCCGGCCACTCGGTTCCGAAGCTCGTGGCTTCCGCCGAGCGGCTCGCGCGGGAATCGCGCGCGGCCTTGCGTGCGAGGAGCAAGCCGGCCCGGCGGGCATGACGAACGTTCACTATGAGAATCGGCGGCCGCTCCCTACATTGCGGCATTGATGCTGGGACCTCACACCATGCTGCTGCGCCGTGCGACTTACCTCTCGCTCCTGATCTCCATCGCACTCGCCGCGACGGCGCGCGCAGGCACGATCGGACGCGAGCAGGACATCGTCGATCTCAAGCTCGGCCAGCGCGTGCAGGTGGATGACGGAACCTGCCCCGCTGGACAGATCAAGGAAGTGCGCGGCGCCAAGATGACCGAGAAGGGCGTGGCGCGGACCAGCGTCTGCGTGCCGCGACACGGTCCAAGATCGAGGTGACGGCTACGATTTGGCCGGATCGAACATGCATTGCAGGGTCGGCTTGGCGATTTTGGTGAAAGTCGGCCCGATCTCGCCTTGCTTGGACGTCGGCACCCAATCGGTCTCGATCGTCGGCACGCCGGTCTCGCTGATGCCGCGCAGCAGCGCCTCGCGCAAATCCCGATCCTCGACGACCGCGGCGGCATGGTCGTGCAGGCAGCCGCAGACTTCCTCCGGATGTTCCCAGCGCCCGAGCATGCGCGGCGCACACTGACGCACGAATTCGGTGCGGGGATCCGGCAGCCTCGCGGGCGAACGCACCTGGGCCTGGGCGGCACTGATCGTCAGAACGGATATGAACGCCGCAGCGCCGAAACGAACAAGCATGATGGCCTTTATCGGCTGTTTTTTGTTGTTGGCGATCAGAAGCGCGCGGCGACCACGATCGGCTGCGGCATAATGGTAGTGATTGGCGACCCGCTGTACCGGAAGGTGCCGACACCCGGGAGATTGCCGTCCGGCGAGCCTGCGAACGAGGAGCCGGCGAGCACGAAACCAAAAGCAAGGATGAGGCTGAGCGTGCGCATGGACTTATCTCCGAATTCGGTGGCCGGCGGTGAACCGTCGTCGTTGTGAGGTGATAACCATGGGCGGTTTCGCGTGTGATGCGCCAAAGGCCGAAAATGGTTTCATCTCCGTGAGAATTGTTTCGTCCCGCTCGGGGCGACGACACATTCGGCGGAAAATCTCAGTGTTTTCAAATGGGTCGTGCCGCTGCCGAATGTCGTTGGCAGGTTCCGTGCGAGCTCGGACGTGCGCCGGACGATAGGCGCCGTCATAGTCCCGCCTCGCACGTTTCACATGGTCCCGCCTCGCACGTTTCACATGCATTTTACGTTTTTCTGCTGAAGAGAAGCCGAACGAAGGCTGGGCCCTGTTGAACTGGGGGCGCTTCGGCTGCGACCCAAGCCATCGAAACCTGGACGTCCGGATCACTGGGCGCGCTCATTTGAGGAATGGCCATCATGATGGCGCAAGATCGCGCACGGCCGCGCGATGCGGACCTACGGACAGACCGCGGAGATCAACGACCCGTTCGCAGCGGCGCCACCTCGCCCGGCGAAATGGTGCTGCAATCGAGCCGCGGCTTTGAGGCCGTGCCACAGATGTTCGTGCGGCTGACCGGCTCGTATCTTGCAAAGCCCCGCGCCTGCCGCGCAGGCATCACTGAGTGAACGCAAACGTCATTGAGTGAACGCAAGCGCGTCACTGAGTGAAGAATTCGCCGCACTTCTGGACGTTTGCGTCCGCAGGCCCCCATGGCATGATCGGTACGGTCGAGGTCGAGTTCTTCGGTGAACCCTCGATCAGCCTGTCCGAATAAACCATGTAGACCAGCACGTTGCGCTTGGCGTCACAGCCGCGAACGATCTGCATCTTCTTGAAGAACAGCGAGCGGCGCTGGCGGAACATGTCGTCGCCCTGCTCCATCTTGTTCTTGAACTTGATCGGGCCGACCTGACGGCAGGCGAGCGAGATGTCCGAAACCTCCTCGGCAAGGCCCAACCAGCCCTTGAAGCCGCCCTTCTCCGGTATCGTGAAATGACAGGCCACGCCCTCGACCTCAGGATCGTCCAACCCGTAGGTCGCGAGCTTGTCGTTCGGGCTCATCCATTTGAACACGGTCGATCGGCGGAAGATCAGATCGGGCTCGTCCGCGGCGGAGGCGGACGTTGCCGACCCGGTCAGCGCCAGGAAGAATAAAGCGAGGCCTTTCAAGCGGATGCCGGAAAGACCGGGGAAACGAGATGACATGAAGTTCTCCGGTAACAAGTCCCTGCAATGTAGGCATCTGGCGGCCGATCAGGAAGACGGCCCGCAATCCGACACGCCCGCCGTTTACCGCTCCGTGAGGCTTTCTTGCTACGGTTTGGACAAAAGTAGCTGATGGCAGAACTGCCGTGCTGGTGAACGCGTATCCCCTCTGAGAGACTAACATCTGATTTGGATTGTGGATTGGAAGATGAATAGCGTGAAAGGGTCCGGTTTTTCTGCCAAACCGACGCGGCTTTGGCAGGTCGCCATTTTGACGGCGGCGGGTGCGATCGGTACCGCAAGCCAGGCAGACGCAGCGTTTTATTACTGGACCGATTATTCCGACGGGTTCTACGGGCGCCAGGAGCGCCATTCCGAAGTCCCGCGCCAGAAGCCACAGAAGCGCGGCGCGGCCGGCAAGAAAGGCGTCGTTGCCGAGAAAGAAGCCGGCACGAAACCGCAAGGTCCTCTCGTCATCGTCGTCTCGATCGACCGGCAGAGAGTCACGGTCTACGACACCAACGGCGTGTTCGCGGAATCTCCGGTGTCGACGGGCATGAAGGGCCATTCGACGCCGATGGGTGTGTTCAGTGTCATCCAAAAGCACAAATTCCACCACTCCAACATCTATAGCGGCGCGCCGATGCCGTACATGCAGCGGGTCACGTGGTCCGGCATCGCCATGCATGCCGGCGTGCTGCCGGGCTATCCGGCCTCGCATGGCTGCATCCGCATGCCGATGGCGTTCGCGGTGAAGATGTGGAACTGGACCAGGATGGGCGCGCGCGTGATCGTTTCGCCCCGCCAGATATCGCCGCAGAACTTCTCACATCCGCTGCTCGCCTCCGTGCGCGTGCCGCCGCAACCCGCGGCCAGCCTGGAGCCGCAGACCAATGCCAGCGACAAGGCCGACAAGGACGCGGCCAATACCTGGGCCGCCGAAGCCAAGCCGGCTGAAACGAAGACCGCCAGCGCCGACGGCGCGCTCGAGCTGCGCTCGTCGGTAGGCCACACCGCAATGTCGGACGTGACCACCGGCAATGCGCCGACCCGCGGCGAAGCCGCGGCATCGACCCAGACCGAGCCGACGGCAAAGCCTGAGACCAAGACCGCTGAGGCATCTGACGCGGCCAAACCACAGGAACCCGCAAGCACCGAAGCGAAGCCTGTCGAAGCCGCGGAGGCGCTTAAAGAAACGACCAAAGAAACGACCAAGGCTTCGACGGCTGCCGGAGACAAGGTAGAGGCAGCCAAGTCTGACGCCGTAAAGTCTAACGCCGCAAAGTCTGACACCGCAAAGTCCGAGCCCGCGAAGACGTCCGATGCACCAGCCACCGCGCCGGCACAGGCCGCCATGCCCGACGTCACGAAGGACGAAACCCGCGCCGCCGATCCGGCGCCGGCCGCAAAGCCGGAAGCGCCCAAGCGCGCCGGCCAGATCGCGGTCTTCATCAGCCGCAAGGATTCCAAGCTCTACGTGCGGCAGAACTTTGCGCCGCTATTCGAGGTGCCCGTCACGATCGCAGCGAGCGATCGGCCGCTCGGCACGCATGTCTTCACCGCCGAAGTCGACAAAGCCGATGCCAATGCGCTGCATTGGTCGGTGGTGTCCTTGCCAGTGTCCGTCCGCTCTGCCGCGCGCGAAGATGACGGCCGCGCGACACGCCGCCAGAGTGGTGCCGCCGTCATCCCCGTCGCCATCAAGCCGGTGGTGACACCGGACAGCCCGGCCGAGGCGCTCGACCGCGTCTCGATCCCTGCCGACACCATGGTCAAGATCAACGAGATGCTGACGTCGGGCGGATCGATCATCATCTCCGATCAGGGCATCAACCAGGGCGAGACCGGCGAAGGCACCGACTTCATCGTGCGGCTCTACTGAGCAGTTCGCCGCGTCAGATCGCGTCAGATAACGTGGTGTTGAGCAGGCTGATCGCCGCGGCGGAGTAAGGTGAGTCCCGGATCAGGTCCGGGGACGCCGCCATGCTGAACCGCAGGACCATGCTCGCCGCGCTTCTGATGACGGCCGCATCGGCAACGCGCGCGTTTGCCAACGGCGGCATGAGCCGTATACCGGCCTACGCCTTTTCCTTCCCTGCATTGTCAGGCGACGACATCCGCCTTGCGGCTTTCACCGGCAAGCCGCTGCTGGTGGTCAACACCGCTTCGCTCTGCGGTTACACGCCGCAATATGCCGGCCTGCAAGAAATCTGGAGCGAGTTTCGCGAACGCGGGCTCACCGTGATCGGCGTTCCCTCCAACGATTTTGGCGGACAGGAGCCCGGCGGCACCAGCGAGATCTCGGAGACCGCGCACCACCAATATGGCGTTACCTTCCCGATTGCGGCCAAGGCCGTCGTGGTCGGTGCGAAGGCGCATCCATTCTACAAATGGGCGGCAGAGGCGCGGCCAAAGGAGGTCCCGAAATGGAACTTCCACAAATATCTGATCGGCCGTGACGGCTACATCGCCGACGTCTTTGCATCCACGGTCGAGCCGGCCGACACGCGGATCAAGACGGCAATCGCCAAGACGCTGGCCGACAGCTGACGGGCCGCAGCCCAATCCGGTTGGGCACAATTGTGGTGAGGCGCCAAACAGCCGTTGCAATGGCGAGGGCCCACCATCTAGGCTAGGATTGTTTGGGGCAGGATGGTTTTGCCGGAAGCGAAAAGCCACGGCAGAACAACGGGATCAATCTCGAGGACAATACCATGCGTGTGGCAGCAGGACTGATTTTGGCAAGCGCGATGTCAGTTGCGTTGACAGGCGCGGCATGGTCGCAAACCCCCGCGGCAAAACCTGCAGCCGCTACCCAGGCGGTACCCGCCGCAGTGCCCGCTCCAGCACCTGCTGCTTCCGCGGCTGCAGCCGCCGCACCGGCGCAACCGGCCTTCCCACCGCCGCCGAAGCAAGCGCCGCAGCCTGCCCGTGCCGCCTGCAACACGCCCGGCGCGCTCGGCGTCGCCCGCACCGTCGAGATCGACACCACGGGGGGCCCCGGCTTTGGCTTCGAGCATTTCAAGGAGCTCGACTTCCTGCGCGACAAGGAGGTGGTGCTGACCTTCGACGACGGTCCATGGCCGAAGAACACACCCGCGGTGCTGAAGGCGCTCGCCGACGAATGCACCACCGGCATCTTCTTCTCCATCGGCAAGCACGCGACCTATGAGCCGGAGATCCTGAAGCAGGTCTACGCGGCCGGCCACACCGTGGGCACCCACACCTGGTCGCACGCCAACCTCAACAACAAGAAGCTCACGGAAGCGCAGCGCAAGGAAGAGATCGAGAAGGGTCTTTCCGCGGTGAAATGGGCGCTCGGCGGCATCTCGCCCTCGCCGTTCTTCCGCTTCCCGGCGCTCCAGCACCCGCCGGAGATGGTCACCTATCTCGGCAACCGCAACGTCGCGATCTTCTCCTGCGACATCGACTCCTTCGACTTCAAGGCCTCGAAGCCCGAGAAGGTGATCGAGACCGTGATGAAGAAGCTCGACAGCAAGGGCAAGGGCATCATCTTGATGCACGACTTCCAGAAGCATACGGCGGAGGCCCTGCCCGAGTTGCTCAAGCGCCTGAAGGCGGGCGGCTACAAGGTGGTGGCGATGCGCGCCAAGTTCCCCGCCTCGTCGCTGCCCGAATACGATCAGGAGCTGCTCAAGGACGTCAAGCTGCCGACAGTCAGCACCCGGCCGGTCAACAGCGTCGTCACGACAGTTTCCGAATAGCCGGCAATTGTCTTTCCGCTTCGAAGGCTACGTCATCGTCTCCGCGGACGGCATGCTCGCCGATCCGGCGCACGTCATGCCAGACAGCCTGAAGTTCGAAGGCGACAAGCTGTTCTTCGAACAGGCGCTCGATCGCGCCGCGCTGGTCGTGCACGGCCGGCACTCCCACGAGCAGCAGCCGAATTCACCCAAGCGCAAGCGCCTGATCCTGACCCGCAAGATCAAGGCTCTGACCGTCGATCCCGAGATGCCGAACGCGACATTGTGGAATCCGGATCATGCGCGCTTCGAGGAGGCCTGCGCCTTCGCCGATGTCGCCTCCGGCACCATCGCGATCATCGGCGGCCCCGTCGTGTTCGACATGTTCATGGACCGCTACGACACGTTCTGGCTGTCGGAAGCCCCCCATCTGCGGCTGCCCGGCGGCGAAGGCTGTTTTGTGGATGTACCGGCGCGGACCCCGCACGAGGTGCTTGCGTCACACGGGATGAAGCCGGGCACGCCGTATCTGCTCGATGCGGCGCATGACGTGACCGTCACGCCGTGGCGTAGGACGTAGGTGGTTTAGCCTCACACGTCCCCGTAGGCCGCCTCGGCCGGACGCGTGGCGCGGCCGTAGCCCATGATCATGAACAGCGCGCCGATGATCGAGAGGTTCTTGAGCGCGTCAACCAGCATCGTGGCGTTCTCGGGCGCCGCCTGGTTCCAGAAGTCGTAGAACAGGAAGGTCGCGACCGCAACATAGATGATCATCAGCATCGCGAAGAAGCGCGCGCCGAAATTCAGCGCGATCATCACCCCCGCGATGATCTCGAGCACGCCGACCGCGATCGCCAGCAGTTGCGGCGTGGACATGGCCGTCGCCGTCTCGATCTGCTTGGCGTAAGGCGCGATCATCTCGGGCACCACGACCTTGGCGGTGATGAAATCAACCGTCGCCTGCATGGCAAACAGTCTTGCCGCGCCCGTGTAGATGAACAGCACGGCGAACAGGATTCGCCCGAAAGTCACGAACGCTGGCATGATCGGCCTCTTGGCTCAGGCTTTCTGAAATCGCAACGTTGACGAAAGCACCGAGCGATTATGAAGAGTCATTCGCCGGTTTACAAACGGGGAAATCGCTAACTGCAAGTAATTCAAAAATAGCCCCGCGCACGAACTTCCCCTCATCCGGCGCTTCGCGCCACCTTCTCCCACAACAAGGGGAGAAGGGATTGCACCTCCGGCGGCGCTTCAGTTCGCCTTAGGTAAACAACGTCGGCTGCTGCCGGGCCGCGCGCTCCTGCGCTTCGACCACGGCCACCGCGGTCATGTTGAGGATGCCACGTGCCGTCACCGACGGGGTGAGGATGTGGGCCGGGCGCGCCGGGCCGATCAGGATCGGGCCGACGGGGAGCGCGTCCGCCAGCGACTTGATCATCTGATAGGCGACGTTGGCGGTGTCGAGGCTCGGCATCATCATGATGTTGGCCTCACCCTCGAGCTTGGAGTGCGGCAGCACCATTTTTCGCGCCGCGGCTGAGAGGGCGGTGTCGCCTTGCATCTCGCCGTCGGCCTCGATCTCCGGATGCTTCTCCTTCAGGAGCTGGGTTGCCCGGCGCATCTTGCGCGAGGAGTCCGTGTCGTAGCTGCCGAAATCCGAATGCGACACAAAGGCGATCTTCGGCTTGATGTTGAAGCGCTGGACGTGAACCGCCGCGAGCGAAGCGATCTCGGCGAGCTCCTCGGCGCTCGGATTGGGCCGCACCTGGGTGTCGGCGATGAAGAAGGCGCCCTTGCTCGTGATCAGCAGCGCCAGCGCCGCATAGTCGCTGATCCCCGGGCAGAACCCGACGATCTCGCGGACATGGCGCAGATGGCTCATGTAGCGGCCCTCGACGCCGCAGAGCATGGCGTCGGCCTCTCCGCGCACCACCGCGAGCGCGGCGATGACGGTGTTGTTGGTGCGCACCACCGTGCGCGCCGCATCCGGCGTGACGCCGCAGCGGCCGGCGACCTCGACATAGGACTGCACGTAGGAGCGGTAGCGCGGATCGTCCTCGGGATTGATGAGGTCGAAGTCCTTGCCGGCCTTGATCGAGAGGCCGAAGCGCTTGATGCGCGCCTCGACCACCGACGGACGTCCGACCAGGATCGGCGTCGCCAATTTCTCTTCCAGCACCACTTGCGTGGCGCGCAGCACGCGCTCGTCCTCGCCTTCGGCGTAGATCACGCGCACCGGCTGGGTCTTGGCCTTGGCGAACATCGGCTTCATGACGAGGCCGGAGCGGAAGGCGAAGCGCTCGAGCAGCGCGGTGTATTCGTCGAAATTCGTGATGGGGCGGGTCGCAACGCCCGATTCTATCGCCGCTTTCGCCACCGCCGGCGCGATGCGCAGGATCAATCGGGGATCAAACGGGCTCGGGATCAGCGAGCCCGGTCCGAAACCCTGCGTTTCGCCGGTGTCAAAGCCTTGCGCGACCGCATCGGACGGCGCCTCGCGCGCGAGCTGTGCGATCGCCTCCACGGCGGCGTGCTTCATCTCCTCGTTGATCGCGGTGGCGCCGACGTCGAGCGCGCCGCGGAAGATGAAGGGAAAGCACAGGACGTTGTTGACCTGGTTCGGATAGTCCGAGCGCCCGGTGCAGATCATGGCGTCAGGGCGCGCCTTGCGCGCCTCTTCCGGCATGATCTCCGGCGTCGGGTTCGCGAGCGCCATGATCAGGGGCTTGTCGCCCATCGCCTTGGCCATCTCGGGCTTGAGCACGCCCGGTGCCGACAGGCCGATGAAGATGTCGGCGCCGCCGATCACGTCGGCCAGCGTGCGCTTGTCGGTCTTCTGCGCATAGACCGCCTTCCAGCGGTCCATCGTGGTGTTGCGGCCCTCGTGCACGAGGCCGTCGATGTCGCAGACCCAGATGTTCTTGCGCTGCGCGCCCATCGACACCAGCAGGTTCAGCGTCGCGATCGCGGCGGCCCCTGCCCCCGACGCCACGATCTTGACGTCGGACAGCTTCTTGCCGTTCAGCCTGAGACCATTGGTGATGGCGGCGGCAACGATGATCGCGGTGCCGTGCTGGTCGTCATGGAAGACCGGGATCTTCATGCGCTCCTTGAGCTGCGCCTCGATCTCGAAGCACTCCGGTCCGCGGATGTCCTCGAGATTGATGCCGCCGAAGGTCGGCTCGAGCGCGGCCACGGTCTCGACCACGCGATCGATAGTGTCGGCGGCGATCTCGATGTCGAACACGTCGATGCCGGCGAATTTCTTGAACAGGACCGCCTTGCCCTCCATCACCGGCTTCGAGGCCAGCGGGCCGATATTGCCGAGACCAAGCACGGCGGTGCCGTTCGAGACCACGGCGACCAGATTGGAGCGGATCGTCAGCGTCGCCGCTTCCGCCGGGTTCTTGGCGATCTCCATGCAGGCGGCGGCGACGCCTGGAGAATAGGCAAGCGCGAGGTCGCGCTGGTTGGCGAGCGGCTTGCTCGCCTGGATCTCGAGCTTTCCGGGGCGCGGCAGACGGTGATAGGCCAGCGCCGCCTGGTGGAGATCATCGGAATAAGACGACATGCGGTGTCTCGCCTCGCGTTACCGGCCTCAAACTACGTTGTCCTGACCGGCCCGCCTTCCGGTGGTATTTCCGGGTCATGGAAACGGGATGAAGCACGGCGGGCGCCCCGGTGGCAACATCCGATTGCGGCCCCGTCAACAGGGCGCGCGGTCAAATATCTGATAGCGCTAGCTTTCCCTAGACCGCGCGTTGCTTTGCGAATATGGCAGGTTGCGTAGTGCAACGCGGGCAACTGGAGCTGGGAATGAAGCGAATCCTGATCGGCCTGATCGTTGTGGCCGTGGTGGCCGCGGGCGGATGGTTCGGCTTCAGCCTCTACGCAAAACATCGCGTCACCGCCGAGATCGAGGCGGCCTTCGAGCAGATCCGCTCCGGTGGCGGCAAGGCGAGCCACGGCAAGGTGGCGTTCGATCTGACGAACCGGACGTTGACTATCGAGGATATCGCGGTTGAGCCTGCCAAGCAGCCGCAGGCTCATGTCAAGATCGCCGCCATCAAGGGCGTGGGCATCCGCCAGGTCGAGGAGACGCGCTTCGCGGCCGACAGTATCGATATCTCGGGCTTCGAAGTCGCGCTGGACGAGGTCGGCCCGGGGAAGCTGAAAGTCTCCTACAAGATCCCGCAGTTGACCATACGGGATTACGTCGGTCCAATTCATGCTCAGAACGCGCCGACGTCAGGCTCCCTGATCGACATGTACCGTTTCGTGCTCGATCAATACGCAAACGTGACGGCTTCTTCCGTCATCGCGCCTACCCTCGCAGTCGCCTTCGATGCGGGCAAAAGCACCGGAGGCAGTGGCGAGGTCGCCTATTCGGGTCTCGCGATCCAGAAGCTCGGCCAAGGCAAGATCGCCGCGATCAAGGCGGAGCGCGCCAGTTTCACGATCAACGTGTCGCAGCCGGGCAAGGCGGACAAGCTGACCGGCGAGTTGTCCGACATCATCATCAATGATTTCGATTCTACCGCGATCGCTGCCGCGCTCGATCCGCTGAAGGCCAACGACGATAGCTATCATCGTGTCTACGGAAAGATATCCAGCGGCACTTATGTCGTGACGTCGACGCTCGGCATCCGGATGCAGGTCGATGGGGTCGCCATCACCGACATGGCGGTGCAACCATCGAAATTCCGGCCGGCCGAGATCCTGGCGCTGCTGCCGACGGACAGCTCGGTCCCGCCGACGCCGGCGCAATCGCGCGAGATGTTGGAAAAGCTCGCTGGTTTCTATGAAGGCCTTCGCGTCGGCAAGATCGAGATCGGCACCATGTCGATGACGACCCCGCAAGGGACGCCCCGGCTCAGGGCCATCAGATACCAGGAGGGCGAGTTCGCGCTCGAAGGTCTCGAGGCGCCGACGCCGCAAGGGCAAATCAAGATGGAGCGCTTCGCACTCAAATCGCTCAGCATCGCGAACCTGATGCGCTGGGCGGCGAGCCTCACCCATCCCGGACAGCCCCCCTCGCCGGATCAGATGCTGGATCTGTTCCGGGTGCTCGCGGGCGCAGAGATCAAGGGCGTGTCGGCGCCTTACAAAAACACCAAGAAGCTGGTCACGATCGACACGCTCAGCCCGGACTGGGGACAGATGATCGGCTCGATCCCGAGCAAGGTACATGCGGTCGCCAAGATGGTCATGCCCACCGATCCGTCCGACCCGAAGCAGATTACATTGATGCTCAGCGGGATCGACAAGCTCGCGATCGACCTCGATCTCGGCGCGGCGTGGACAGAACAGTCCAACAGCTTCGTTCTGACGCCCGCGACCCTCGACATCGGGATCGCAAAAGTGCAATTGCGTATCGCGCTCAGCAACGTACCGCGCGAAGTGTTTTCGACCGATCCCGCCCAACTGATGGGTCAAGCGGCCCGGATTGAGGCTGTCGCGCTCGAGTTCTCAGTGCGCGACAATGGTTTCGTCGATTCCGCGGCGACGCAGAATGCACGGGGGCGAAATGTCAGCCGCGACGCCGCGCGCCAGACACTCGTCGACAGCGTCAAAGCCTACCGAGCAGATATCGCCGCCGCCAATCCGGAGGCAGGCACGGCAGTGGATGCGGTCGCAAGCTTCATCGAAACGCCGGGCCAGACGCTCGTCGTCAAAGTCACGCCGCGCGCGAAGGTGCCGCTGATGCAATTGATGCAGCTCTTCAATGCCGACCCGGAGGGCACGCTGGCGCAGTTCAATATCGAGGCGTCGACGGGGCTGTAGGGAAACGAGGCGCAGCTCTGTCGGCGTCATTGCGGAGACAGCCTCACTTCTGCGGCAGGCTCACCTTCACATGCAGATCGCGGAGCTGCTTGGTGCTGGCGTCCGACGGCGCGCCCATCAGCAAATCCATGGCCTGCTGGTTCATCGGGAACAGCGAGATCTCGCGCAGATTGTTGGTGCCGCACAAGAGCATCACGATGCGGTCAACGCCCGCGGCCATGCCGCCATGCGGCGGCGCGCCGTACTGGAAAGCGCGGTACATGCCGCCGAAGCGATCGACCACTTCCTGCTCGCCATAGCCGGCGATCTCGAACGCCTTCACCATGGCTTCCGGCACGTGGTTGCGGATGCCGCCCGAGGCAATCTCGTACCCGTTGCAGGTGATGTCGTACTGGAACGCCTTGATGGTCAGCGGATCCTGCGACTTCAACGTTTCCAAGCCGCCCTGCGGCATCGAGAACGGGTTGTGCGAGAAGTCGACCTTCTTGTCCTCCTCGTTGTACTCGTACATCGGGAAGTCGACGATCCAGGCCAGTTCGAACCGCTCCTTGTCGGTGAGGTTCAATTCCTCGCCGACCTTGTTGCGGGCCAACCCTGAAAACTTCCAGAACTTGTCGGGATCGCCGGCGACGAAGAAGGCGGCATCGCCTTCCTTGGTGCCGATCTGCGCGCGGATCGCAGCAGTGCGCTCGGGCCCGATGTTGTTCGCGAGCGGACCGGCACCCTCGCCGCCCTCGCGCCACATGATGTAGCCGAGGCCCGGCTGGCCTTCGCCCTGCGCCCATGAATTCATGCGGTCGCAGAAGGCGCGCGAGCCGCCGCCCGGCGCGGGAATCGCCCAGACCTGGTTCTTGGGGTCTTCGAGCATGCGCGCGAACACCTTGAAACCCGAGCCGCGAAAATGCTCGGAGACGTCCTGCATCTCGATGGGGTTGCGCAGGTCCGGCTTGTCGCTGCCGTACTTTCGCAGCGACTCGGCGAACGGAATCCGACGCCAGTTCTTGCTCACCGGCTTGCCCTTGGCGAACTCCTCGAACACGCCGGTGATGACAGGCTCCATCGCCGCGAAGACGTTTTCCTGCGTGACAAAGCTCATCTCGACGTCGAGCTGGTAGAACTCGCCGGGCAGACGGTCGGCACGCGGGTCCTCGTCGCGGAAACAGGGCGCGATCTGGAAGTAGCGGTCGAAGCCCGACATCATCAAGAGCTGCTTGTACTGCTGCGGCGCCTGCGGCAGCGCGTAGAATTTTCCCGGATGGATGCGCGAGGGCACCAGGAAGTCGCGCGCGCCTTCCGGCGAGGACGCGGTCAGGATCGGGGTGTTGAACTCGAAGAAGCCCTGCCCCTCCATGCGCCGGCGCATCGACTTGATGATCTCGACGCGCGTCATGATGTTCTGATGCAGCTTCTCGCGGCGCAGGTCGAGGAAGCGATACTTCAGGCGGATGTCTTCGGGATATTCCTGCTCGCCGAACACCGGCAGCGGCAGGTCGCCGGCCGGGCCCAGAACCTCGATCTCGCTGACATAGATCTCGATCTTGCCCGTCGGCAGATCCTCATTGTCGGTGCCTTCGGGGCGACGACGGGCCTTGCCGTCCATCCGTACCACGAATTCCGAGCGCAGCTTTTCAGCCTGCGAGAACGCCGGCGAGTCCGGGTCGACCACGCATTGGGTCAGGCCGTAATGGTCGCGCAGGTCGATGAACAGCACGCCGCCATGGTCGCGAACGCGATGGACCCAGCCTGAAAGGCGGACCGTCTCGCCGATGTTGTTCTCGCGGAGCGCGCCGCATGTATGTGACCGGTAGCGATGCATGGTCGTCCCAAAATCAATGTCGGAGGATCGAATCGGACCGCCGAAAACGGCCGGTCCAAAGTTGCGGCAGGGTTTACCCGACGGGGCCCAAGGCGGCAACCAAGGGAACGCCCTGTTTTCGGCTGGAAGTGTCCATTTTTGGTCAATCTGGGCTCAAGCCTTTGCCATCAGGCGTTCCACGCCTATCTTGAGGCCATGACAGTCCATTTCCCGTTCCAGAACTCCTATTCGGCGCTGCCGGACAGCTTCTTCGCCCGGGTCGCACCGACGCCGGTGGCAGCGCCCCGGCTGATCAAGCTGAACCGGCCGCTGGCGGTCCAGCTTGGGCTCGATCCGGATGTGCTGGAGACGCCCGAAGGCGCCGAAATTCTGGCGGGCAAGACGGTTCCTGACGGAGCCGATCCCATCGCCATGGCCTATGCCGGCCACCAGTTCGGGCAATTCGTCCCACAGCTCGGCGACGGCCGGGCGGTCCTGCTCGGCGAGGTCATCGACAAAGACGGCATCCGCCGCGACATCCAGCTCAAGGGCTCGGGCCCCACCCCGTTTTCCCGCCGCGGCGATGGCCGCGCCGCGCTCGGGCCGGTGCTGCGCGAATACATTGTCAGCGAGGCGATGTTCGCGCTGGGCATTCCGACCACCCGCTCGCTCGCCGCCGTCGTCACCGGCGAGCACGTCATTCGCGAGACCGCGCTGCCCGGCGCGGTGCTGACCCGCGTGGCCTCGAGCCACATCCGCGTCGGCACCTTCCAGTTCTTTGCCGTCCGCCGCGACGCCGACGCGATCCGCCAGCTCGCCGACCACGTCCTCGCCAGGCACTATCCGGAGCTGCTTGGCGTCGATAGGCCCTACCACGCACTGCTCGCCGGTGTCGTCGCGCGCCAGGCCGACCTGGTCGCGCGCTGGCTACTGGTCGGCTTCATCCACGGCGTGATGAACACCGACAACAGCTCCGTCTCCGGCGAGACCATCGATTACGGTCCGTGCGCCTTCATGGACGCCTATAATCCCGCGCAGGTGTTTTCCTCGATCGACGAGATGGGCCGCTACGCCTATGCCAACCAGCCGCGCATCGCGCTGTGGAATCTGACCCGGCTGGCCGAATGCCTGTTGCCGCTGTTTGGTGAAGAGCAGGAAAAGGCGATCGAGCAGGCGCAGGAGATCCTTGGTGCACTTCCGGACACCTTCAGCAAAGCCTATCAGGCAGGCCTGCGCCGGAAGATCGGGCTATTCACCGAGCGCGACGGCGACGAGGCGCTGATCCAGGACCTGCTGGATGCGATGGCGAAGAACCAGGCTGATTTCACCCTCACCTTCCGCAAGCTGGGCGACGCCGCTGGCAGTCTCGTTGCGGATGCCGCGCGCGCGCAGTTCACGGACCCCACAGCCTTCGACGAGTGGGCCAACCGCTGGCACGAGCGCACGGCTCTGGAGCCGCAGTCTGCAACCGAGCGGCAAGCCGCCATGCACGCCGTCAACCCGATGTTCATTCCCCGCAACCACCGCGTCGAAGCCGTGATCCAGGCCGCGGTGAACAACGACGACTACGCGCCGTTCGAGGAATTGGTGAAGGTGCTGGCCAAGCCCTACGAGGACCAGCCCGAGTACGCGGCCTACGCCGATCCGCCGCTGCCGGACCAACGGGTGTTGCAGACGTTCTGCGGGACGTGAGGACGTTCAATTCGGTAGGGTGGATTAGTTAGCCGAAGGCGTAATCTATGATGCGGGGGCGTGTCCGGCCGTGGCTGTTTCCGCAAACAGACCGGCCTCCACGCGAGATCATGCCTTCAGGCAGGCTGAGGCTCGACGATCTTGAGGCGATCGCCGATGCCGCCGCGGTCGTGACGTGATCGTGGGCCTCAAGTCCCGTTAACCCCGCGTCCACCATCCGGCCCGGCCCGCCGCCGGTAACCACGAGAATTAACAGACCCTCAATTCGCCCCGGACAAGTTTAGCAATGTTTCCGAGGGGTTTTGCCATGGATCTGTTGGTTTTCGAGTTCCTGGGACTGGCGCTGGTCGCCATGTGCGTGGTCGTGGTGGCACTGCCTTGCGCCCGAAAACCCTCGCGCCGGGTCCGTTACGAATAGGATTATCGTCGGAAAATGCGATTCCGGCCCAAATGCAAGGCTCGAATTCGCTTAGAGCCCCTTGACATCACAGCGCTTTCGGCAGAACGGCTGATGGACTTGTCATGGGCCGTTCATGGATTTGATTACCACCACCGCTGACCTTGCGGCTGCCTGCAGCCGGCTGGCCAAGCACCCCGTCATAACAGTCGATACCGAGTTCCTGCGCGAGACCACCTATTACCCGCTGCTGTGCGTGGTGCAGATGGCCAGCGCTGAGGAAGCGATCGTCATCGACACCCTCGCCGAGGGCATCGACCTCAAGCCGTTCTTCGAGCTGATGGCCAACGAGGGCGTGCTGAAGGTGTTCCACGCCGCCCGCCAGGACATCGAGATCATCTGGCACCAGGCCAACATCATTCCGCACCCGGTGTTCGACACGCAGGTCGCGGCTATGGTGCTCGGCTACGGCGACAGCATCGCCTACGACGCGCTGGTCGAGAAGGTCGCCGGCCACCGGCCCGACAAGACCCACCGCTTCACCGACTGGTCGCGCCGGCCGCTGACCAAGGAGCAGATGCATTACGCCGTGTCCGACGTCACGCATCTGCGTGACGTGTTCGCCGCGCTCGATGCCGATCTGAAGAAGCGCCGCCGCAGCGAGTGGGTCTCCATCGAGATGGAGGTCCTGACCTCGCCGAAGACCTACGACTTCCACCCCGAACGCGCCTGGGAACGGCTCAAGACGCGGGTGCGCAAGCCCAAGGACCTTGCGGTCCTGATGGAGGTCGCCGCCTGGCGCGAGCAGGAGGCGCAGAGCCGCGACGTGCCGCGCGGCCGCGTGCTGCGCGACGAGGCAGTCAGCGACATCGCGACCCACGCGCCGAACACGATCGAAAAGCTCGCAAACTTGCGCTCCGTGCCGAAGGGTTTCGAGAAATCAAAATGGGGCGCGGACATCGTCGCAGCGGTCGAGCGCGGGCTGGCGCGGGATCCCGCCACGCTGCCGAAGCTGGAGAAGCCGCGCAACAACAACAATGGCGCCGCAATCGTGGAGCTGTTGAAGGTGCTGCTGCGGATGACCGCGGAGCGCCATGCGGTCGCCAGCAAGGTGATTGCGACCGTCGACGATCTCGAGGAGATCGCGGCCAGCGACGAGGCCGACGTGCCGGCGCTACGCGGCTGGCGCCGCGAACTGTTCGGCGAAGCCGCACTGAAACTGAAGCGCGGCGAGCTGGCGCTGGCGGTCGAGAAAGGCCGCGTGATCGGGGTTCAGCGGGCGGAATAGGCAAGTCGCTAACTGCCAACGCGAAAACAGTGTTGCACCGTCATCCTGAGGTGCGAGGCGCGCGGTGCGAAGCATCGCACGGGGAGCCTCGAAGGATGCACGGCCCCGCTGCCGCAGTCGGGCCGTCGCCCTTCGAGGCTCGCCAAAGGGGCGAGCACCTCCAGCGACAACGGCTTCGCCGTTGCGCGGGGGTGACGGTGTTAGACCGAACGCCGTACGAAGCGAGAGCCTACGCCGGCGTCAGTTTCGCCACTTCCGGCTTCATGTCATCCAGCACGCCTGAGATCGCTGCGATCAGCTCGTCGATCTGGGCCTTGGTGACGATCAGCGGCGGGCAGATGGCGATGGCGTCCAGCATGTTGCGCGAAATCACGCCGCGCTCCTGCAGCATGCGGCTGGCCATGCCGCCAACGGCGCCGGGCGTCGCCGCTGCGGTCTTGCGCCCCTTATCCAGTACCAATTCGATCGCAGCGATCATGCCGACGCCGCGAACCTCGCCGACCAGCGGATGGCTGGTGAGTTCGCGCAGCTTGGCTTGCATGTAGCCGCCGAGCTCGGCGGCATGCGCGACCAGGCCGCGCTCCTCGATGATTTTCAGATTCTCCAGCGCAATCGCCGAGCCGACCGGATGACCGCCCGCGGTAAAGCCGTGGCCGAGCACGCCGATCTTGTTGCTCTCGTCCGCGATCGGCTCGAACATGCGCTCGTTCAGCAGAATCGCCGACAGCGGGAAATAGCTCGAGGTGATCTGCTTGGAGACCACGATCGCGTCAGGCTTGATGCCATAGGTCTCGCAGCCGAACATCTTGCCGGTGCGGCCAAAACCGCAGATCACCTCGTCGGCGACCAGCAGGATGTCGTACTTGTTCAAAACCTTCTGGATCTTGTCCCAATAGGTCGCCGGCGGCACGATGACGCCGCCCGCCCCCATCACCGGCTCGCCGAAGAAGGCCGCGATCGTGTCCGGGCCTTCCTTCTGGATCAGCGCATCGAGCTCCTCGGCCCGCCGTGTCGCGAAGGCTTCCTCGCTCTCGCCGGGCGCGCCGTCCTTGTAGAAATGCGGCGAGCCCGTGTGCAGGATGTTCGGCAGCGGCAGGTCGAATGAGCGGTGGTTGTTCGGCAGGCCGGTGAGGCTGGCGGACGCGATAGTGACGCCGTGATAGGCGCGCATCCGGCTTATCACCTTCTTGCGCTGCGGCTGGCCGAGCGCGTTGGAGCGATAGGCGATCAACTTCAGGACGGTGTCGTTCGCCTCCGAGCCGGAATTGGTGAAGAACACCTTGCTCATGGGCACCGGCGCGAGCGCCACCAGCTTCTCGGCGAGATCGATCGAGGGCCCGTGCGATTTGGCGGAGAACGTATGGTAGAACGGCAGCGCCAGCATCTGCTTGTGCGCGGCCTCGACCAGCCGCTTCTCGTTGAAGCCGAGCCCGACGCTCCACAGGCCTGCCATCGCCTCGAAATAGCGCTTGCCCGACGCGTCGAACACGTAAGGGCCCTCGCCGCGCTCGATCACCAGGGGACCCGCCTGCTGATGGGCGCGCGCATTGGTGTAGGAATGGAGCTGGTAGGCCACATCCCGGGCCTCTTGCGAATTGGGCAGCATGGACATTTGCGAGAATCCTTGAAAGCCGTCACGTCGCCGGCGCGGCCAGCGTCATCACTCGATGATCCAGTCACTTGGCTATTGCGGCAACGCAAAACTTGCAACGCCAATTCGTCGGCGGCAAGCGCTCAGCAGCGTTGCACAAAGCCGCACATCGGGCAGCTGCACGGGGCAGCGCTCACGCCGCGCCGTCGTCATTCCCATCGCCATCGGCGGCAGTGGCTTCCCGTACTTCCACCAGCGCCATCGACAGCAGATATACCGTCGTGGACAGACCAAGACGGCGCGCCGCCTCGGCGGCATGCGACAGGTCGCTTGCCAGCTCCTTGAGCTGATCTCCCCGTGACAATGTCCCACTCCATCCGCCGATCGCGGCCGTCTACACCGCAACGGCGCCGCTGGCCCTGATCAGTTCGGCGCTGGACTGGATTGTAGCAAAATTCCCGATCACATTCACTACCGCATGCTTGTAGGCGGCGGCGTCGCCAGTTCCCGGCTGGCGGCAGGCCACCGCATCGGCGGCCACCTGGTAGCGATGGCTGCGGTGAAACCCGTCGACAGCGGTGGCCAGGATGGTTTCGTCCAGGGAAAAGCCTGCGAGCACGCAACGCACATTGCGGATATTGGACATGTAGTCCACGAACCGCGACGAACTGTAGGCCGACGGCAGCGGGTGCTCGAATGTCATTTCTCCCGGCCGCGGCTTCGCGTCCGCGATCCAATCGGTCAGCCTGGATGCCGGATTGAACCAGGCTGCCTGAGCGATGCGCTTCAAATGCATCACCGGCCAGAGATTGTCGCGCCACAGCGTCAGCAGTTCCAGGCAACGCCCCGTCGCAACCTCGCCGTCGAGGATGACGTGGCGACGTCCAGGGGTCAGATATTCGATCTGGAGATCCGCGCAGACCAGGATTGGCGGATCGTCGGTGATGGAAGCCAGCATGATCTTGCGCGCAGCTGCACTGGTTTCAACGGCCAGCGAGCGCGACGTCCCGCAGCGGCGACGTCACGGCTCGTCCTGCCGAGGCGTCGAGCACGCCCGGCCGGTCCCAATCGCCCTCGGGACGGATGATCACATAGGGATCGCTGTCCAGTGTAATCGCGTCCGGACCCGGTTCGATCTCCAGCAGCATTTCCGTGTAGGAGAAGTCGGAGAAGGTAACCTTGCGATTGTGGCCGAGCGGCTTGGCGCCGAAATGGGCCCAGAAATCGACCAGACGGTCCTGCGCCTGGCCGTAGATCTTGCGAAAGCCCTTGCGCTTCACATAGTCGACGCTCGCCTGTACCAACTTGAACGAGACGCGCGAGCGCCGATATTGATGCCGCACCGCAAGCCGTTCCACCTTGGCGAAATCGCCGAAGAACCGCACCCGCAGACAGCCGGCAGGCTCGTTGCCGACATAGCCGATGAAATGCGCGGCGACCATGTCGTTGCCGTCGAACTCCTCATCGAACGGGCAATCCTGCTCGGCGAGATAGACGGCTGAGCGGATCGAGGTGACCAGCATGAGATCGCTGAGATCGCGTGCGAGGCGAATGGTGATGGCGCGGGAGTCGGGCTTCGCGAGAGGAATCCTAGTACCGTGCATCTGCAAAACTCCTTGCTTGGATGATCGCGCCGGGCATGCGCATGGGTTGTCGATGCCAGGGGCGCTCGTAGCACCAGAGGTCGGGTTGGAAGCTCGGAACAGGCTCGAAGCCGGTCGCCTTCATGATGTCGCGTCCGGCCACGGTTGACGGCTGCGCATAGCAATCCGCGTTACGAAACCTTAGCTGTCTTAGATGAGCTGCGGCCTTGCCGAGACCGGCGACGCCGCGCCCTGTCGCCGCGATCGCCCAGATGTAGATGGCAGAAACGTCCTCCTTCGCAGAAGCGAGATGGCGCGTTTCCGGCGCGGTGAGACAGATCTCGTCGAGCAGCAGCGCATCGTGGCCGCGTTCGTTCAGAAACAGGAAGGCCATGCCGCCGACGAGGTTGCCCTTCCGGCTGAAAGTCAGGATGCTCTCGGGATCGAAGGTGAAGTATCTTGCAAGCTCAGCCGTCCCGATCCGAACGCCCGGCACCAGCCGGTGCGCCATCTGCGAAAGCGCGGCAATTTCGGAAAATTGGGCGCAACGGACGTCGACATCCGGACTGAGCGGCAGCGCGTCGAAATCATGCCTTGCGGCAAACGAGCCCCTTTCCATACCTATGTCACCCCTTTATCGTCCGCGGCTTTCGTGCCCCGCTATCGCGAAGAGCTTAGCGGCTGGGGATCAGGAGTATGCAGCAGTTATTGCACCGGGGTGCTGCTATGATGCAGCACCGTGAAGAAGCCCTGGATGCGTCCTGGGACGATTTGAAATTATTTTTAGCTTGCGCAAAATATAAAAGCTTTCGCAACGCCGCTGAGGAGCTCGGGCTCACCTCCACGACCCTCATGCGCAGGATCGACCGGCTCGAAGAGAGCATCGACTGCAAGCTGTTCCTGCGCGACCAGAGCGGGCTCACGCTCAGCGACGAAGGCAGCGCCATGATCGCCGACGTGGCGCTGATGGAGCGTCATGCTTTCAACGTCCTCCGGCGTGCCTCGCGATCGTCGAACGACATGTCAGGCACCGTGCGCGTCGCGGTGACGGAAGGCCCCGGCAATTTCTGGATCCTGCCGCGACTGATCGACTTCCAGAAGACCTATCGCAAGATCACCGTCGACCTGCGCTGCGCGATGGAGCAGGCCGACGTCGCGCGGCTCGAATCCGATATCGCGATCCAGCTCGAGCCGCCGACCAATCCGGATCTGATCGTCGCCAAGCTCGGCCGTCTGCACATCTATCCGTTCGTCTCCAAGGAGTACGAAAACCTCTACGGCGTCCCGGCGGGCCTGGCCGAGCTGAAGAACCACCGCATCATCAAGCAGAACGCGCCGCAGGTCGATGACGGCGCCTACGCCCGCGTGCTCGGACTGAAGTCGCTCGAGGGCATCGTCGGGATCAAGACCAACTCATCGGTCGGCGTGCTCTATGCAGTGGAGCGCGGCGCCGGCATCGGGTTCCTGCCGACGGTCTCGATCGCGCTCGGCGCCCCGCTCGTTGCCGTCGATCTCGGCGTCAGCCACCACGCCGATCTCTGGCTGACCTATCACAAGGAGTTTCGCACCTCCGAGCGCCACAAGATCGTGGTCGACTGGCTGAAGAAAATCTTCGATCCCAAGATGCATCCCTGTTTCCGCGACGAGTTCATCCACCCGAACGCACTGGTGCCGATGATGACGGCCGCGCGCGAGGGCTTTGGATTGACGGGATATATCGCGGCAACGCCGACCTGAAGCTTGGGCATGACCTTTTCAAACAACCGCTCCGCACTTTTCCGGATCATGCTCCGGGCGGATGCAGGCAGGCTTCGCCTCACCACCGATATTCGAAGCCGAGCGTGCCCTGGTGCGACGTCAGCTCGTTGCGGAACTTGCCGTCGTAATTGACGTAGAGCCGCGCAGTGTTGGTCAGGCTGAGCGAGGCGGAGGCGCCGGCATCCATGCCGTAGCGGCTCTCGCCGATGCCGGGCACGACAATGCTCTGGGTCCCGAGGCTCACCTGCACCGATCCCAGGTTCTGATAAAAATTGTCGACGAACTTGCCGTAGGCGGACAGGTCCAGGATCTTCTGCTCGAAGATGAAGTAGCGCCCGATCTCGGCCCCGATCATGACGCGCGCGCGTGAGAGCGCCGTCGAGCCGACATTGAGGGAATCGAGGCCGCCGGCCTCCTGGAACGCGGCGCTGGTGGCGCGGACATATTCCAGGGCCCCCTTGGGCACGATGCGCATCTGGTCCTGGGTCCAGTAGTAGCTGATCTCGGTCAGCGCGCCGTCGATTGCGGCGCGATAACCCGCAGTCGCAAAGCCCAGGCCGGTATCCCGGCTGGAACGGACCTTGCCGAAACCGTGCACCACCGCGAAAGCCCAGGTCCATGGGCCCTTGTCGACGGAGCCGCTGAAGCCGAGCTGCGTCAGGTCCAGCGTCGCGGACTGAAGCGCGAGTGGCACGTCGATGTCGGTGTGGCTCTGGTCGACGGAGAAGCCGATATTGACACCCGGCGCGAGCCGCGCGCCAAAGCCTGCGACCCCGCCAACCGTCTTGCGCTTGTCGCCGACGAAATCGCCGTGCGCATCGGTCCGAACCGAGATGCCGTAGCCCTCGAACCAGGTGCGGTAGCGCGGATCCTCCGTGGCCGTCGACGCGCCGCCGCCGCCCGGATTGGTCCGAAATGCCCGGTTGACGCCGCCAGATGCCTGGTTGCCGAGCCGTTCCAGGAAATTCGAGCCGAGATCGAGCGCGCTGTTGCCGGCCGACTGGTCGTAATTGGTCGAGGTCGGCATCGGAACCGGTGACGGCAACGGCGTTGGGGTCGGCGTGGGCGTCGGACTTTGCGCGAAGCCGGGCGTCGCGGCCGATACCATCACAACGAATGTAAAGGCCATGGCGATCGCCGTCGCAATCCGGCGGACGCGGTCCAGCCCGATCGTCTGCCGTGTCCCGGAGAGCTGCGAGGTGCAGCACATGACGACCTTCCCGAAGCGAGTGGCGGGGCGCTGGAATGCAACACAAGCTGCGGCGCGTGCGGCGATTTGTTCCGAACTGTCACGGAGGGTCAACGGGTTGGCACGCTATGGCCGAGGCTATTGCCCGGGATTGTGGTTCCACGGCCACAGGTCGCAAATTGCAATCCTGTTCGCCCGGCCCTGGCTTGAAATTCGCGCACGGCTTGCTAACGCGCGATTTTCATGTTGCAATATCGGACACAATCGGAATTGGCGCTCGGCTGTGCGTTTCGCGACATTGAGATTCAAGACTCGAACAGACTTCCGGAAGCCCGTTTGTGGCGTGGCACGCGAAAAAAAGCGGCCGCGTCTTTTTTGTATCTAGCGGAGGAGACTGAGGATGCCGCAAAAGGGCACCGTCAAATGGTTCAACCCGACCAAGGGCTATGGGTTCATCAAGCCGAACGGCAGCGACAAGGACGTGTTCGTCCATATCTCCGCCGTCGAGCGTGCGGGACTTTCCACCCTCAACGAAAACCAAGCGGTTGAATACGACCTCGTGGAGAACCGCGGCAAAGCATCCGCGGAGAACCTCAAGGTTTCCTGATTTCACTCGATTTTGCGCGAGAGATCATGACGTTGCCCCCGGCTCCGCCGGGGGTTTTTAATTGTGACGACGAAACGCGACAGCGCTTCAATTCGCCACCGGCGAAATCAAAAAATTCTCCGACGGCCCGCTGCCCGCCGTCTTGCAGACGTCGCCCTCGATTTGGACCTTGCCGGCCGCGAGCAGCCGCAGCGCCTCGGGATAGATGCGGTGCTCGATCTCGAGGATGCGCTCCGACAGCGTGGCCCCGGTATCGTGGTCGCTCACAGGCACCGCGCCCTGCATCACGATGGGGCCGGCGTCTGTCTCGGGAATCACGAAGTGCACCGTCGCACCAGACAGCTTGACGCCGGCGCGCAAGGCCTGGCCGTGCGGGTCGAGACCCGGGAAAGAAGGCAGCAGCGAGGGATGGATGTTGAGCATCCGCCCGTACCAGGCCTTGGTGAATTCGGCCGTGAACAGGCGCATGAAGCCGCCGAGACAGATCAGCTCGATGCCGTGCTGATCGAGCGCTGCCTGCAGCACCTTTTCGAAGCCGGCGCGATCCTTGCCGAACGGCTTGCTTTCGATCACCAGCGTCTTCACGCCGCGCGCTTTGGCCGTTTCCAGCCCCAGCGCATCGGCCTTGTTCGAGATGACCAGGGAAATCTCCGCCGGAAAATCCGGTGCGGCCGCGCCCTTGATCAGCGCGGCCATGTTGGAGCCGCGCCCCGATATCAGGATGGCGACGCGGCGCTTCATCACAGCGCCAGGTCGAGGTGGCCGTTATAGACGACGCGGTGCTCGCCTTCGGCCGGGATCACGGTGCCGAGCTGTGCCACGGTCTCACCGGCCTCAGCGAAGACCTGCATGACCTCGTTCACCTTGTCCGGCTCGACGATCGCGATCATGCCGATCCCGCAATTGAAGGTCCGCAGCATTTCGAGCTCGGCGATGCCGGCTTGAGCTGCCAGCCATTTGAACACCGGCAGCACCGGAAGGCGCGCCAGGTCGATACCGACGCCGAGATGGTTCGGCAGCACGCGCGGAATGTTGTCGGTGAAGCCGCCGCCGGTGATATGGGCAAGCCCCTTCACCGCACTGGTCTCGCGGATCGCGCGCAGGCAGGATTTGACGTAGAGCCGCGTCGGCGTCAGCAGCGCGCCGCCGAGCGTCATGACGGGCGAGAACGGCGCCTGCGCCTCGAAGCCGAGGCCGGATTGTTCCACGATCTTGCGCACCAGCGAGAAACCGTTGGAGTGGACGCCCGACGAGGCGAGCCCGATCACGGCATCGCCGGCGGCGATGTCCTTGCGCGGCAACAGCGTGCCACGCTCCGCGGCGCCGACGGCAAAGCCGCCGAGATCGTAATCGCCGTCCTTGTAGAGGCCGGGCATCTCGGCCGTCTCGCCGCCGATCAGAGCGCAGCCGGATTCGCGGCAGCCTTCGGCGACACCGGCGACGATCGAGGCGGTCGCCTCCGGATCGAGCTTGCCGCAGGCAAAATAATCCAGGAAGAACAGCGGCTCGGCGCCCTGCACCACAAGGTCGTTGACGCTCATGGCGACGAGGTCGATGCCGATCCCGCCATGCAGGCCAGTCTCGATCGCGATCTTGACCTTGGTGCCGACCCCGTCGGTCGCGGCCACCAGGATGGGGTCCTTGAAGCCCGCCGCCTTGAGGTCGAACAGGCCGCCGAATCCGCCGATTTCGGCGTCGGCGCCGGGCCGCGCGGTGGCGCGCACCATCGGCTTGATCAGGTCGACCAGGCGGTTGCCCGCGTCGATATCGACGCCTGAATCGGCGTAAGTGAGGCCGTTTTTGCGGTCGGTCATGCCCGATTTCCAGTGGGTTTGCGGCTGGTTACGTCGAATTCCGGGGACGCGCAATGGCTCGCATGGCGCGCCTTCGTATACTATGTAGAGATATCAACCGGTTCAGCCTCTAAGGGCCGGATTCGAGGTCAGACCGGGTGCCGGGAAGCGCTTTCGTGAGTATTCCGAATATCATTACCCTGGGCCGCATCATGCTGGTCCCGATCATCGTCTGGGCCATCGTGTCGAGCCAAATGGAGGTGGCGTTCGCCGTCTTCCTGATCGCGGGTATCAGCGACGCGGTCGACGGCTTCCTTGCCAAGCGCTTCAACATGACGAGCGAGCTCGGCGCCTTGCTCGACCCGCTCGCCGACAAGGCGCTGCTGGTCTCGATCTACATGGCCTTGGGCATCTGGGGCGCGATTCCGCGCTGGATCGTCATCCTGGTGGTCTCGCGCGACATCATGATCGTCGCCGCCGTGATCGTTTCGTGGCTGTTCGACCGCCCTGTCGAGATGAAGCCCTCGAGGGTATCCAAGCTCAACACTGTGGCCCAGGTGGCATTCGCGGCGCTGGTGCTGGCCGCCCTCGCCTTCGGCTTCAAAGCCGGTCCTTATGATATAATCCTGATGGGCCTCGTCACGGTCTTCACGCTCTCCTCGGTGTCGCTCTATCTTGTCGAGTGGCTGCGGCACATGAGTACGATCGAGGCCAAGTAGCACTTATCAACTAGCACTATCGAGGCCAATGAGTTGGGATGCGGCCCCGCAAAAGGCCAACTCCCGCTCGATTAGTCGCATCTCCTCAAACGAAGCCGGCACGCCGGCACGGAGCAAAGCAAGCGTGCCAGGCCGCGTTCATCCCCGACAATTGGCGTTTTCGCTTCCGCATGCGGAGAGCCTGAGCCGGGACAATTTCCTCGAAGGCCCCGCTAACGCCGCTGGTGTAGCCCTCATCGACGCCTGGCCGGAATGGCCGAACCGGATCATGTGGCTGGCCGGCCCGGAAGGGAGCGGCAAGAGCCATCTCGCCGCGATCTGGGCCGAAGCTTCGGGCGCCCGTTCGACCACCGCCAATGCGCTGACCGCCGAAGCCGTCCCGGGTGCGCTCGTCACCGGCGCGCTGGTGGTCGAGGATCCCAAGGCCAGGGAATTTGACGAGCGCGCCTTGTTCCATCTGATGAACCTGGCCCGCGAGGACGAGGCCTACGTCCTCTTCGCCGGGCGCCAGATGCCGGCATCG
Organism: Bradyrhizobium sp. LB8.2; assembly: GCF_040548035.1. NCBI lineage: Bacteria > Pseudomonadati > Pseudomonadota > Alphaproteobacteria > Hyphomicrobiales > Nitrobacteraceae > Bradyrhizobium > Bradyrhizobium sp. LB8.2. Next base: position 46,850 of record NZ_JBEPQV010000038.1, read on the forward strand.
CTCGAGATCGAGCTGCCCGACCTGCGTTCGCGGCTGCGCGCCGTGCCTGTCATCGCGCTGCTGCCGCCTGACGATCAGCTCTTCCGCGGCCTGATCGTCAAGTTCTGCGCCGACCGCCAGCTCGCCGTGGACGAGAGCGTGGTCAGCTACCTCGCCACCCGCCTGGAGCGGTCCTCGGCCGCCGCCCGGCAGGCCGTGGAGCTGCTGGACAGCGAGGCCCTGCGCCTCGGCCGTCCCGTCACCCGGGCCCTGGCCGCCGAGCTCCTGCGGGATGTCTGACCAAGGCGGCTTGACGCGGCCCGGCAGCGGAACATCAATGTCATCGAAACGTCATCGCTCTAACACATGCTCCCGACGGTTTTGCGCATAAGTCGCAAATTTGGGCGAACTGGATGGATCGATTTCTGATGGACTCTGCGCAAGCTGTTGAAATTAAAGAAAAAGCTCCGGAAGCAGAGGGCCATCCGGCGATCGCATCGAGCCCCGAGCGATTCATCAATCGCGAGCTCTCCTGGCTGCATTTCAACCGCCGCGTCCTGGAGGAATCGGTCAATGCCAGCCACCCCATGCTGGAGCGGGTGCGATTCCTGTCGATTTCAGCGAATAATCTCGACGAGTTCTTCATGGTCCGCGTCGCCGGCATCAAGGCCCAGGTGCGCGAGGGCATTGCCGAACGCAGCCCCGACGGCCTGACGCCGTCCGAGCAGCTCGCGCTTATCAACCGGACCGTCTCGCAACTGGCCTCCGACCAGCAGGCGATCTGGCGCGACCTGCGCGGCACGCTGGCCAACGAGGGCATCGTTCTGGTCGAGGGCAAGGAGGTCACCAAGGCGGAGCGAACCTGGGTCGAGGACTACTTCCTCAGCAACGTGTTTCCGCTGCTGACACCGCTCGCGATCGACCCGGCCCACCCCTTCCCGTTCATTCCGAGCCTCGGCTTCACCATCGCGCTCCAGCTCACGCGCGCCGCCGACGGCAAGCAGATGAACGCGCTGATCCGCATGCCCGGCAAGATCGACCGCTTCATCCGCCTGCCGGTTGACGGCAAGGTCGTCCGGCTGATCTCGCTGGAGCAGGCCACCGCGCTGTTCATCAATCGCCTGTTCCCCGGCTACAATCTTCAAGGCCAGGGCGCTTTCCGCATCATCCGCGACTCCGAGCTCGAGATCGAGGAAGAGGCCGAGGATCTCGTCCGCCTGTTCGAGACCGCGCTGAAGCGCCGCCGCCGCGGGTCGGTGATCCGGCTCGAGATCGACGCCAAGATGCCGGAGCAACTGCGCAGCTTCGTGCAGCATGCGCTGTCGGCCGCCGACGACGAGGTGTTGCTGGTCGACGGCGTACTGGCCATGAACGAGCTCTCGCAGCTCACCCGCCTCGACCGGCCCGATCTCGAATTCACCCCTTACGTCCCGCGCCATCCCGAGCGCGTGCGCGAGCACGGCGGCGACATCTTCGCCGCGATCCGGCAGAAGGACCTCGTCGTCCATCACCCCTACGAATCCTTCGACGTGGTGGTGCAGTTTCTCCAGCAGGCGACGCGCGACCCCGACGTCGTCGCCATCAAGCAGACGCTCTATCGCACCTCCAGCAACTCGCCGATCGTGCGCGCGCTTGTGGAAGCCGCCGAAGCCGGCAAATCCGTCACCGCGCTGATCGAGCTGAAGGCGCGCTTCGACGAAGAGGCCAACATCCGCTGGGCGCGCGATCTCGAACGCGCCGGCGTTCAGGTCGTCTATGGCTTCCTCGAACTGAAGACGCACGCGAAGCTGTCGATGGTGGTGCGCCGCGAGGGCGGCAGCCTGACAACCTACGTCCACACCGGCACCGGCAATTACCACCCGGTGACCGCGCGCATCTACACCGACCTCTCCTACTTCACCTCGGAGCCGACCATCGGCCGCGACGCTGCGCGCGTGTTCAACTTCATCACCGGCTATGCGGCGCCGAGCGATCTGGAAAAGATGGCGGTGTCGCCGCTGACCTTGCGCAAACGCATCATCGAGCACATCCAGGGCGAGACCGCGCACACGCGGCACGGCCGGCCCGGTGCGGTCTGGATGAAGATGAACGCGCTGGTCGACCCCGACATCATCGACGCACTCTACGAGGCCTCACAGGCGGGCGTGCAGGTCGAGCTCGTGGTGCGCGGCATCTGTTGCCTGCGGCCCGGCATCCCCGGCCTGTCGGAGAACATCCGCGTCAAGTCGATCATCGGACGCTTCCTGGAACACGGCCGAATCTACTGCTTCGGCATGGGCCAGGGCCTGCCGAGCGCGAAAGCGGCTGTGTATATCTCCTCGGCCGACATGATGCCGCGCAACCTCGACCGCCGCGTCGAGGTGCTGTGTCCGCTGCAAAATCCCACGGTGCATCAGCAGGTTCTCGAACAGATCATGGTCGCGAATCTCAAGGACAACGAGCAGAGCTGGCAATTGTTGCCGGACGGGTCCTCAACGCGTATGAAGACCGCGAAGGGCGAGGAGCCTTTCAACGCTCACAACTACTTCATGACAAATCCGAGTCTGTCTGGCCGTGGTAAGTCGCTCAAGGAATCCTCGCCGCGCCGCCTCACGCGCCGTAATGAACGTCATCAATCCTGATCCGGGATCTCTGACGTGAAGCGGCCGCGCAAGCGCGGCTCGAGCGTCGCGGTCATCGATATCGGCTCCAACTCGGTCCGCCTCGTCGTGTACGAGGGACTGACGCGGAGCCTCATTCCGATCTTCAACGAGAAGGCGCTGTGCGGCCTCGGGCGCGAGGTGCAGAGCACGGGCCTGCTCGCACCCGACGCCGTCGACAAGGCGCTGACCTCGCTCAAGCGATTCCGTGCGCTGTGCCGGGTGATGCAGGTCGGACGGGTGTTTGCGATTGCGACCGCCGCCTGCCGCGATGCCTCCAACGGCCCCGACTTCATCGCCAAAGCCGAGCGCATCTGCGCCGTGAAGATCGAGATCCTGTCGGGCCCGCGCGAGGCGCGGTTGTCGGCGCTGGGCGTGATCTCCGGCATCCATCACCCCGACGGCATCGTCGGCGATCTCGGCGGCGGTTCGCTCGAACTGATCGACGTGCGCAAGAACAGCGTGCGCAGCGGCGTGACGCTGCCGCTCGGCGGCCTCGCGCTGCAGGACCTCGCGCATAAATCTCTCAAACGCGCCGACCGCATCGTCCGCGAGGCGCTCGACGGGGTGCCGCAACTCAAGGCAGGTAGTGGCCGGAGCTTCTACGCGGTCGGCGGCACCTGGCGCGCGCTCGCGCGCATCCACATCATCCAGAGCGGCTATCCGCTCCAGGTGATGCACGGCTATTCGATCTCGGCTGCCGAGGCGCTCGACTTCTCACGTCGTCTGCGTCGTCTTGCGGCTGTCGACATGCTCGCCGACATCGAGATCGTCGCGGATGCGCGGCGCCCTCTCCTGACCTATGCAGCGCTGGTGCTCGAGCACATCATCCGCGTGGCGAAGCCGAAGACGATCGTGTTCTCGACCTTCGGCGTGCGCGAGGGCCTGCTGCACGAGAAGCTGTCGGAAACCGAGCGCAACAAGGACGGGCTGATTTGCGCGGCGGAGGAGCTGAACCAGTTGCTGTCGCGTTCGGCGAAACACGCCCGCGAGCTGATTGCCTGGACCGACCGCCTCGCACGCGTGGTGAAGCTGCGCGAGACCGAGGAGGACCGTCGCCTGCGCCACGCCGCGTGCCTGCTGTCCGACATCGGCTGGCGCGTGCATCCCGATCATCGCGGCGAGCAGACGCTGAGCCTCGTCGTCAACGGCAATTTCGGCGCGATCACCCACACCGAACGTGCGTTCGTCGGCCTGTCCGTGTTCTATCGCTACGCCGGCCTGAGTGAAGAGAACCAGCCGCCCGTCGCCATGCAGGAACTGCTGACGCCGGCGCAGCTTGAACGCGCCCGCCTGCTGGGCGCGGCCTTCCGCGTCGCGCATCTGATCTCGGCGGCGCGTCCGGGCGTCTTGCCCGCGACGCATTTCCGCAGCGTGGGCCGCAAGCTGTTGCTGGTGTTCGAGCATCGCCTCGGCGATCTCGTCGCGGATCGCGTCGGCAGCCGCTTCCGCGCGCTCGCCCGGCTGATCAACCGCGCCGGCTCGATCGTCCGGCGCTAGCTAGAGAATTGCTCAGCCAAGGCCTTTTACTCAACCGAAGCCTTGGCGTGGCGTTCGGAAGACTCCAGCGCGGCCGCGCTGAGGCTGCGTCGGCGCCAGATGGTGCCGACGACCAGCACAACGACGACGCCGAGGATCGCGCAAAAATATTCGCCGCCCCCGCCACCATGGGCGAACTGCGGCGGGATGCGCAACGCGCCGAGCATGTTGTCCAGCGAGGCGCCGAACGGACCGTCGAACAGCGTGTGCAGCCGCGGCGCAACGGCGGGATCGGTGGCAATCACTTCGCCTGCGATCCAGCCGAGCAGCGCCGCGCCGGCCCACACCAGAACCGGCAGCTTTGTGAGCAGCGCCATGATCAGCGCCGCACCGGCGACGATCAGAGGCACGCTGATGGCAAGACCGAGCACCAGCAAGGGCACGCTGCCATTGGCGGCGGCAGCCACCGCAATGACGTTGTCCAGACTCATGACGATGTCGGCGACGACGACGATCTGCACGGCCTGCCACAGATGCGAGGCCGACTCGACGCCGTCCTCGTCCTCTTGTTCCGGCACCAGCAGTTTGGCTGCAATCACGATCAGCGCGAGACCGCCGACGAGCTTGAGGTACGGCAGCTCCATCAGGCTCGCGACGATGCCCGTGAAGATGATCCGCAGCAGCACCGCTGCGCCAGCACCGAAGATCATGCCCCAGAGCCGATGCCGCGGCTTGAGGCCGCGGCAGGCGAGCGCGATCACCAGCGCATTGTCGCCGGACAAAAGGATATTGATCCAGATGATCTTGCCGACCGCAACCCAGAAGGTCGGTTCGGCCATCTCGTTGCGAAACTGGGTGAAGAATGCCCCGATCGTAGCGGGATCGAAGATCTGCCAGAGCCAGTTCACACTACGTCCTTTCGCCGTGTCTCTTTAACTTATCGGCTGACGGATCAGCCGACGATCTCGTTGCCCGAGAAGAACTGCGCGATCTCGATCGCGGCGGTCTCCGGCGCGTCCGAACCGTGCGCAGAGTTCTCGCCGATCGACTTTGCGTAGAGCTTGCGGATGGTGCCGTCAGCCGCCTTGGACGGATCGGTCGCACCCATCGCATCGCGGTACTTGGCGACGGCGCCCTCGCCTTCCAGCACCTGGACCACCACGGGCCCCGAGGTCATGAATTCTACGAGCTCACCGAAGAACGGCCGCGCCCTGTGGACCGCATAGAAGGTCTCGGCCTGTTCCTTGGTCATGCGGATGCGCTTCTGCGCGACGATGCGCAGGCCCGCCTTCTCGATCACGGCGTTAACCGCACCGGTGAGGTTACGCGCGGTGGCGTCGGGCTTGATGATCGAGAAAGTGCGTTCGATGGCCATAATCTTGTCCTTGGGGAAGAATGCGGTGGTTCGGAGTTGCCGGGCTTATATCGGCGCCTTCGCCGGACGGCAAGCGACCGCCCGAATGTCTCACAGGCGCTTCGCCGCAGGAGTGAACGGCCGATTCCAGCATGGCTTACAACAATTTCACCCAAACGAAATATAATCGAAGGGTCGCCACAAGAAGTGTCGAAAGATGCCCTTTTCAGTTTTGGGATTTGGCAACAATTGGCCCGGCTTAGATGACCTGTTTAGCTAATGGCTTCGCAGATCAGTCGCTGCTTGCGCGGGCACCCGCAGCACGCCCGTGAGCGAGCGAAACCGACTAGCTGATTGGCCGCGCTGATCGGAGATTACCTCCAGCTTGGGAAATGGGAGCGGAAACGATCTTGCATTTTGTTCTCGATCTGTTCTTATCGATCGCTGGCGGCAGAATGCTCCGCGATCGCTCATTGGCGGATCGCCGGAGTTCCCTGCTGTCCTTCGAGTTCTGAAAATGGTTTGAGAAGGACCGTAAACTCATATGAAAACAGCACGTTAAGCAGGTGGGCTTACGCTGTTTGGAACAGGCAGCGTGGGGCGAAGTAGTCCACATGCCCGTTTGCTATTTCAGAAATGATGGACAAAGATGAACGTGGAAAACCGATGAACGCTGCTCTTCTAGCCAGATCCGAAGATGGTCCCGCCATCGCGCCAATATCGCCGGCGCGTGAGCTTGGAGCTTATGAGGAGTTGTGGCTGCAGCAGGGAGCGACCTTTAAAACGATAGCCGATCGATTTGCTGCCGACCCAACTGCTATGCCTTCGGATTTCATCGCCCCGAGCGTAGCCGACGCTCGGGCCCGTGAAGTGATGGCTAAACTGTTGGCCGCAGGAGTTTCGCGCTTCGGCGTACGTATCCACCACGCTGGCAATTACCCGACGAGACTGCGCGATGCGAAGCACCCGGTAGAGCTGCTGTACTTCCAGGGCACTTGGGAGTTGTCGGAGACGCGATCGGTCGCTGTCGTCGGGAGCCGAAAGCCGTCTGACGAGGGGATTGCCAGAGCGAAGAAGATTGCCCGCGAACTCGTCGCTCAAGATTTCACCGTCGTCTCGGGACTGGCGTATGGTATCGACACAGCAGCGCATACGGCTGCTCTCGAGGCGAAGGGGCGAACTATCGCGGTAATCGGCACCCCGCTCGGTGTCTACTATCCAAAGGAAAACGCCGAGCTTCAGAAAAGAATTGCTACCGACTTCTTGCTGATCTCGCAGGTACCTGTTCTGCGTTACGCAAATCAAGCCGTGCCACACAATCGGCTTTTCTTCCCTGAGCGCAACATCACTATGAGCGCAATGACGGAAGCTACTATCATTGTCGAGGCGGGCGAAACGAGTGGCACCCTTACTCAGGCCCGAGCTGCTCTGCACCAAGGGCGAAAGCTCTTCATTTTGGACTCCTGCTTTCAGCGCAAAGACATTACTTGGCCGGCTACTTTCGAGGCTCGCGGCGCAATTCGTGTCAAGCACATGGACGATGTTTGGGACGCTTTGAGTGTCAGCAGTTCGCTTCCAAAAAATTGACGAGAAGAATAGGTCAGATCACTATTACATCACAGAAAGTGATGAGTGCCTATTTCTGTACGAATACACGTCCGGTATGGGCTACGCCCACAGCGAAACCAATTCACTTATCTCGAACCTTAAAAAAAAGAAGGGGGCGGGAGGATATGCATGGAAGGGGCGCGCAATCGCGAGCTGTGCATCTGCGCTTGGACCGGCGATAAATCCAAAATGGCTGGCCGATGCGGTTCTCGTTCCGGTGCCTCCATCGAAGATCAAAACCGATCCAGCATACGATGATCGTATGACAGAGGTTTGCCGCACCATCCGATCGACCGTTCCAGTCGATGTGAGAGAGTTGATCGTCCAAGTCAAATCGACCGATGCGGTTCACGAAGGAAGTCGGTTGAGACCCGAAGAGATAGAAGCGAATTGTTACATCGACGAAAGTTTGTGCGGACAGAGCGCCCCAAAGTACATCGGCATCGTGGATGACATGTTGACGGCAGGAGCGCACTTCAGGGCGGCCAACAATATCCTGTCTAAGCGATTTCCGACCAGCAGGATCACCGGCCTGTTTATTGCTCGTCGGATTTTTTCAAATTCTGGCGAGGTGTCACTGGACGATCTGCTTGCTTAAGCGGTGTTTTGCCAACGGCTACCGGGGAGAATAGACGGCTCGTGGAGCGCTAGTTGTCGCCCTCATTCTTCGCCAAAGTCCCTCGGCCTTCGGGATGTGGGGCAAGCAAGTGCTTTTCGTCCTCCCCTATTGGACGCCATTTGAGCTGCCCCTTGTCAAATCCGGTACTCACGTAGCCAAGCACACTTGACGTTGAATTGTTTGCTGAAAGGAGCCGATCGAAATTTATCTCGAGAACAGCCGCAGAATTTTGCAACGTTTCGCGGGGCGCCTGATTTGCGATCTCTTGCTTCAGTTTTTCAAAGTCTGTCTTCGTATCAGCCGCTTCTTTTGCCGCCGCATCGGCTCTATCCTTGGCGAAGCCGAACCGCTGCTCCAAAACTTCGACCTTGCCCTTCAGTTCAGCAACCACCCCTTCGGAGAGTTTACCTCCCAGCCAATACGCGAACCAGACGACCGCAATCGTGCCAGTCGCCACGATACCTGCAACCCAATTGAAGAAGACGGGTGCAGATAAATACAAATCCGCAGCTTTGATGAGGAACGTTTGGAACGAGTTCATGATCACCTATCGCACTAATTCTTCCTACTACCAGCAATTGTGTTGCTGCGAATACTAAGCAGCGATGCCGGAACGCGCGCGTCTGCCGAAGCCAATCGCAAAACTTAACCTCGGGGACTACCGCACGGCACGCGCCATTCTCGAAACGTTCTTCCAAAACTCATTGCAGAACAAAAGCTTAGGTCAAATTACAATCCTGCCCGGTTCACCCAGATGAACCCAATCTGAAGCCCCCGTCAGGATTCGGTTCAGCTTCGCCGGCGTAACGTCAGGTCTATCGAAACCGAAACCTGATGATCAGGCAGACCGTTTCGGCGGCCTTTCCATCGACGCGATAGCCCCGCGCCGGCAGTTTTGAGGAGATCACCATGTTGAGGAAACTTTCGCTTGCCGCTGTTGCCGCGGTCGCGCTGGGTGCCGCGCTGGCGCCGACCTCCGCGTCCGCTCACTGGCATGGCGGCTGGGGCCACGGCGGCGGTGGTGGCTGGCATCACGGCTGGGGTGGACCGCGCTTCTATGTCGGCGGCCCCGTCTCCTACGGTTATGGCGGCGGCTGCTATGTGCGGCGGCTGATCCCGACTCCCTGGGGCCCCCGCTGGCGCCTGACCAACCGCTGCTACTGAGCCCGACAGCACCTTCCCAAAAGGGTACTCAAGCCCCCCAGGTACCTTTCAAGCGAAGCCCCGGCGTTCCCCTGCGCCGGGGCTTTGTATTCGGGTTGGGGTATCGCGCGCTCTCATACAATTTTTGCTAGAATGACGGGCAATCTCCGCGAGTGGCGAAACCATTTGGAGGCCAAGGACTTGATACCGTGTCGCTTCTTTGAAAACACGGAACCCTGCGATGGCCGGCCTTTCTGCCAATGACGGCGAACAAATCGATCGGCGCACCAGCCGCTCGATCTCCGATGCCGTGGGCGAACGGCTCCGGCAGAGCCTGCGCCCCGAAGCCAGGCTCCCGACGCATCTCGAGCAGCTCCTCAACGAGCTGAAGCAGCGCGAGCGCGATTCGCACTGACTTCAACCTCACGGAAAAACGGGTTGCGTTTGATCCCGGCTGCGGTGACAAGGCCGCATGCTTGCTATCACCGACCTCTCCATCCGCCTCGCCGGACGCCTTCTGATTGACCAGAGTTCCGTGCAGATCACGCCCGGATCCCGCGTCGGCATGGTCGGTCGCAACGGCACCGGCAAATCGACCCTGTTCAAGGTGATCCGCGGCGAGCTCGCGGCCGAGCACGGCACGGTCACATTGCCGCCCCGCTGGCGCGTCGGCAGCCTCGCGCAGGAAGCCCCGAACGGCCCCGAAAGCCTGATCTCGGTGGTGCTCAAGGCCGACCTCGAACGCGACACTTTGCTTACCGAGGCCGAGAGCGCGACCGACCCGCACCGGATCGCCGAGATTCAGACCCGGCTGGTGGACATCGACGCGCATTCCGCCCCGTCGCGTGCGGCCGCGATCCTCTCCGGCCTGGGCTTCTCGGCCACCGACCAGCTCCGCCCCTGCGCCGAATTCTCCGGCGGCTGGCGCATGCGCGTTGCGCTCGCCGCAACGCTGTTCGCCGCTCCCGACCTGTTGCTGCTCGACGAGCCCACCAACTATCTCGACCTCGAAGGCACGCTGTGGCTGGAGGATCACCTCGCGCATTATCCGCGCACAGTGATCGTGATCAGCCATGACCGCGATCTCCTGGAAAGCTCGGTCGACCAGATCCTGCATCTGGAGCGCAGCAAGCTCACGCTTTACAAAGGCACCTACTCCTCCTTCGAGGAGCAGCGCGCCATGCGCGAGATGCTCGATGCCAAGCAGGTCAAGCGCCAGGAAGCCGAACGCGCGCGCCTGCAAGCCTTCGTCGATCGCTTCAAGGCCAAGGCCTCGAAAGCCCGGCAGGCCCAATCACGCGTCAAAATGCTGGAGCGGCTGAAGCCGATCACGGCGCTGGTCACCCAGGATGTGCGCGAGATCAGCTTTCCGGCGCCCGAGAAAATCCTGTCGCCTCCGATCATCGCCGTCGACAACGCCGCGGTCGGCTACGATCCGGCAACGCCGGTGCTGGGCCGCGTCACCTTGCGGATCGACAATGACGACCGCATTGCGCTGCTCGGCTCCAACGGCAACGGCAAATCGACACTGGTCAAACTGCTCGCCGGCCGCCTCGCGCCATTCTCGGGCAAGGTGACGCGAGCAGACAAGCTGTCGATCGCCTATTTCGCGCAGCACCAGCTCGACGAATTGAACGAGGACGGCTCCGCCTATGACCACATCCGCAAGCTGATGGGCGGCGAAGCGCCCGAGGCCAAGGTGCGCGCCCGCGCCGGCGCGATCGGTTTTTCCGGCAAGGCGGCCGACACCAAGGTTGGAAAACTGTCGGGCGGCGAGAAGGCGCGGCTTCTGCTGGGACTCGCGACCTTCTTCGGCCCCAACATGATCATCCTGGATGAGCCGACCAACCATCTCGACATCGACAGCCGCGCCGCGCTCGCCGAAGCCATCAACGAATTCCCCGGCGCCGTTATCATGGTCTCGCACGATCGCTATCTGATCGAGGCCTGCGCCGACCGGCTCTGGATCGTCGCCGACCGCACCGTGACCAATTACGACGGCGACCTCGACGAATATCGCCGCCTGGTGCTGTCCGCGCGCAACGGCGAGCCCGCCCCGCGCGAGCGCAGCGCGGCAAGCGAGAAGCCGCAGCGTCCGAGGTCGGACAACCGCGGCCCGCTGAAGAAGCGCATCGCGGAAGCCGAGTCCGAGATCGCCCGCGTCAGCGAGATCATCACCAAGATCGACACGGCGCTCGCCCTCCCCGACATCTTCACCCGCGATCCCAAGCAGGCCGCGCAACTGTCAAAGGCACGCGCCAACGCCGCCGACGCGCTGGCGCGCGCCGAGGAGCAGTGGTTGGAGGCGAGCACGCAGTTTGACGAGGCCGCGGGGTAACGTCTTCGCCTACCCGCGCTTGCAGGAAATGGCTCAGTCGGCAAACTGGCCGGTTGCCGTGATCATGGGCGCCCAGCGGTCGTCGGCAGCGGGGTCGGAACTACCGCTCCCGCATGATGTCGTGCCGGTAGCGCTGCAGCGGCGACAACAAATAGCTCAGGATGGTGCGCGAGCCGGTTCTGATCTCCACCGTCACCGCCATGCCCGGCGCCAGGCTGACGAGGCGGTCGTCCACCTGCATCTGCGTGCGATCCAGCGAGATGCGTGCGCTGTAGCTCAGCTCCTGCCCGTTGGGCTCACTGCTGTCGCGCGGCGTCCCGAGCGGGCGCTCGCTTCCGCGCTCCGGCGGACGGTCGTGAATGATGGCATCATGCGAGACGCTCAGCACCCGGCCTTCCAACAAGCCGTAGCGGGTGAAGTTGAAGGTGTCGATCTTGACGGCGGCGCCCTGCCCGGCCTCGACAAAGCCGATATCGCGGTTGGAGATCATCGCCTCGATCTCGAGCCGCGTATCTGATGGCACGATCACCAGCAGCGATTGCGCGGGCGTGACCACGCCGCCGACGGTGTGGATCGCAAGCTGCTGCACGACGCCGTCGACCGGCGACGTCAGTTGCTGAAGCCTCGTCCTCTGCTGCGCCTTGATCAGATCGCGCGCGACGCCGTTGGCTTTCTGCTCGCTCTTGGCGAGTTCGTCGGACAGGTTCTTCCTGTACTCGGCGACGGCCTGGTTACGGGTCTCCCGGATCGCGGCAACGGCGGACTCGGCCTCCTTCAAGCGGCTGCTTTGGACGCGAAGCTCCTCCTGCTGCTCGATCTGGAGCTGAAGGGTCTCGTAGTAGGTCAGCTTCGAGCCGATCTCCTTCTCCATCAGCGTCTTGCGGATCTCGACACGTTGCTGCGTGACGGGGAGCAGCGAGTCGAGCTTATGAATCGTGGCCGCGATCGTCTGATGCTCGGCGTCCTTCTGCGCCTCCTGGCGCGCAAGCGCCGCGAGCTTGGCCCTGTTCTCGCTGACCTGATTGGCGAGAAGCTGCCGCTGCGTCGCGATCAGCATCGGATCGGCGTCCGCGGGCGGGGTCAGATCGGCAGAAGCCTCCTCGCCAGCTGTCAGCGCGGCGCGAAGGCGCGCGATATTGAGCCGTTCAGCCATGAGATCGTCATGAAGACGATCGCGCTCCGCGGCGTTGACGGTCGGATCAAGCTCGATCAGCAAATCGCCTGATTTGACCGCCTGCCCATCCTGCACGTGGATGGCCCGTACCACGCCGGTCTCGAACGGTTGCACCACCTTGCTTCGCCCGCTCGAAACGACCTTCCCGGTTGCGGAAGCGACAATGTCGATCGTGCCCCATGCCGACCATGCGAGCGCCGCACAGACAAGCAGCATCAGGGCCATGCCGATGGCGCGGCCGGTTGGCGACGGCGGTGTTTCGGTGATCTCCAACGCCGCCGGCAGGAAGGCGATTTCCTCGGCGCGTCGCTCTTTCGCTTTCCGGAAAGGAACCACCGTCTGCTGCGGCCGCGCAGCCGGCACAGCCCTAGCCGACCTCATAGATCCCTCCCTGAAGACGATGCAGCGCCGCGTAACGGCCGCCGGTCTTGATCAAGCCGTCGTGCGTGCCGTCCTCGACCAGCCGGCCTCGCTCCAGCGTGAAGATGCGGTCGGCGCCGCGGACGGTGGACAGGCGGTGGGCGATGATCAGGACCGTGCGGCCGCTGGCGATCTCCTTCATGTTGTCGTGGATGATCCGCTCGCTCTCATAGTCGAGCGCGCTGGTCGCCTCGTCGAAGATCAGGATACGCGGATTGGTCACCAGCGCGCGGGCGATCGCGATGCGCTGGCGCTGTCCGCCGGAGAGCGTCGAGCCGCGCTCGCCGACCACCGTGTCGTAGCCCTCAGGAAGCTCCAGAATGAAATCATGCGCGCCCGCAAGCTTTGCAGCGTCCATGATGCGCGCCATCGGCAGGGTCGGATCGGCCAGCGCGATATTGTCGCGCACCGAGCGGTTGAACAGCATGTTGTCCTGGAGCACCACGCCGATCTGCCGCCGCAACCAGGCCGGGTCGGTCATCACCAGATCCATGCCGTCGATCAGCACGCGACCGCCTTGCGGCACATAGAGCCGCTGCACCAGTTTTGCAAACGTGCTCTTGCCCGAGCCCGATGATCCCACGATGCCGACGGTTTGGCCTGCCGGAATATCGAACGAGACGTCGTGCAGGATTTCCGGCCCGTCGAGCCTGTACCGAAAGCCCACGTGCTCGAACCTGATATTACCCCGGAGCGGCGGCAGCCCCGCGCGTGCCGCGGAGTGAGCCGGCTCCGCCGCGCTGTTGAGAATATCGCCGAGCCGCGCGATCGACAGCCGCGCCTGATGAAAATCCTGCCAGACCTGGGCCAGCCGCAGCACCGGGGCCGAAACTCTCCCTGCGAAAATGTTGAAGGCCACGAGCTCGCCGACCGTCAATGCGTCCCCGATCACGAGTCGCGCGCCGACATAGAGGATGGCGGCAGTGACGATCTTGCTGACGAACTGCACCAGCTGGCTCGCCGTGTTGCCGAGGCTGGTGACGCCAAAACTCGCGGAGACATAGCCGGCGAGCTGCTCTTCCCAGCGGCGCTGCATCTGCGGTTCGACCGCCATTGCCTTCAGCGTCTCGATGCCGCTGACGCTCTCGACTAGGAACGCCTGGTTCTCGGCGCCGCGGCGGAATTTCTCGTCCAGCCTGCGGCGGAACAGCGGCGTCGCCACCGCCGAGATCGCGATGTAGAACGGGAACGATGCCAGCACGATGCAGCTCATCAACGGCGAATAGGCGAACATCACCGCCAGGAACACCGAGGTGAAGAACAGGTCGATGAGAAGCGTCAGCGAGGAGCTGGTGATGAAATTGCGGATGTTCTCGAGCTCGCGGACACGGGCCACGGAATCGCCGACACGCCGGGCCTGAAACCACGCCATCGGCAGCGCCAGCAGATGGTGGAACAGGCGCGCGCCGAGCTCGACGTCGATGCGGTTGGTCGTATGCGAGAACAGATAGTTGCGCAGGATTCCGAGCACGGTGTCGAACAGGGAGACGACCACGAGGCCAATGACGAGAACGTCGAGCGTGGACAGCGAGCGGTGAACCAGTACCTTGTCGATCACGACCTGGAAGAACAGCGGTGAGACCAATGCAAAGAGCTGGAGGAAGAACGAGGCAGCCACCACCTCGCCGAGCAGTCGCCGGTATTTGCCGATCGCGCCGATGAACCAGGTGATGTCGAAGTGGCGGCCGAGGTCGGATAGCCCGGCGCGCCGCGCCATTAGGATCAACCCGCCGTCCCAGTTCGCGCACAGCTCGTCGCGCTCCATCAATACAGGCCGCTGCACCCCCGGCGACTGCACCAGCACCTGGTCGGGGGAAGCTTTGGCGATGACCATGAAGCTGCCGTCACGCAGCATCGCAATCGCAGGCAGCGGGCTGTCCGGCAAACGGCTCCACTGCGTTCGATAGGTTCGTGCTTTCAGTCCGAGCGACTTGGCGCAGCGGACGATGTCCGCTGCGCCGAAGACTGCCGCTCCGGTCCGGTGCCTGAGCTGGTCGCGATCGGCCGCAACACCCTTCAAATGCAGAAGCGTCAGCAGCGCGTCGAGCCCCGTATCGGCCACGCCAGCGTTCGTCGTCATGAGCGTTCTCCAGGCCGCGGCGGCTAACGTCAGGCGTGCTGCGGCGGAGCGAGCGTCTGGCTTTGGCCAGCGTGCGGATCGGGCAACGGCATCTCGCCGTGGCCGTCACCTGCCGGGACGAAGCTGGCCGCCATGGCCTGGTTGAGCAGCATCGCGGCCGCCATCGCCGCCCCGCCCTGAATGACGACGTTGTTTCCGCTGCCGCCATCGAGAACGTCGAAGCCCCCGCCACCGATCAGCACGTCGTCACCCGCGCCGCCCGTAAGCGTGTCGTTGCCTGGGCTGCCGATCAGGATGTCGTCGCCATTGCCGCCGTTGGCAACGAGCTGGATGCCGCCGTGCAAACCGGATGCCGTGATGACGTCGTCCCCATCGAGGCCGTTGATGACGATCCTGTCGCCGGCGCCGGCATCGGTGATGTTGATGTCCTGGCCAAGCCCCGAGACCGTGATGATGCCGTCGTGCTCGGTCACCGTGATGACATCGTTGCCGCCGGTCGCGTTGATGGTCACCGTATCGGCGGCGCCGTCATTGGCGCCGAGGTCGAGATTGACCTCGTTCACGCCGGTCCCGGAGAGGTCATTGACGGTGATGTTGTCGGCACCGCCGAGGGCTTTGAAGTCGACATGTTCGACGCCGTTCAGGTCCATCGCGATGGCGGCAACGTCGCGCGTGAACAGCACCCGGCCACCGTTGGCCGAGATGTTGATGTTCTCGTTGATGTTGGCGCCGTTGAACGCCAGCGTGTCGGTGCCGTTGCCGCCTTCGACGGTGTCGCTGCCGTCGCCGGGATTCCAGACGAAGGTGTCGTCACCCGCGCCAAGACTGGCCACGTCGTTGCCGCGTCCGCCATTGACGATATCATTGCCGGCGCTGCCGGTGATGGTGTCGTTGCCATCGCCGCCGTTGATGTTGAGGCTGAACAGCTGTCCCGCCTTGATCGCGGAAGCATTGATGACGTCGTTGCCGCCTCCGCCGTTGACACTGAACACGTCACCGGAATCCGCGTGCGCGATCGTCACCTGCACCGCGAGGCCGTTGACCACGATCGATCCGCCGCTGGTGGCAACCGTGATATGATCATCACCGGCGCTGCCGTTCACGGTCACGCGGTCCGCCGCACCGTCCCCACTCTGGCTGCCGGGGCCGGCGCTGAGGTCGACGGCGACCTGCGCGATGCCGGTCCCGGTCAGGTCGTTGACGGTGATGTTGTCGGCGCCGCCGGCCGCCGCGATCTGCACGCGCTCGATGCCGTCGAGATCCATGACGATGGCGGCGACGTCGCGGGTGAGCAGCGCATGGCCGCCGTTTGCCGAGATCGACATGTTCTCGGCGACATTCGAGCCGTTGAACACCAGCGTGTCCGTTCCCGCGTCACCGAAGACGGTGTCGCTGCCGTCGCCGGGATTCCACGTGAAGATGTCGTCGCCCGCGCCGAGGAGAGCCACGTCGTTGCCGCGGCCGCCGGTGACGTTGTCGTTGCCATCGCCCCCGATCAGGGTGTCGGCCCCCTGACTGCCGGTGATGGTGTCGTTGCCCGCGCCGCCGTCGATGGTCAGCCCGATCGCCGCGGCGAGCAGGGATGCACCAATGACATCGTTGCCGCCGAGCGCCTGGATCACCAGCCGGTCGTTGGCAGCCTCTGCATTTGCGATCGTCACCACCTCCGGCATCCCCGTGACGGTTACCGTTGTGCCCGTGGCTATGACTTCGATGTGCTGATTGCCGCCGGTGCCGCTGACGGTCACCGTATCAGCCGCACCGTCGCCTTGCGTCCCTCCGGGCGTGGCTCCGAGATCGACCAGCACCTGCTTGACGCCGGTGCCGGTGAGATCGCCGACAAGGATGTTGTCAGCGCCGCCGCGCGCATCGAATTCGATCTGCTCGACGCTGTTGAGGTCCATCGTGATGTTGGCAACGTCGCGGGTGAAGCGCACCCGGCCGCCATTGGCCGATATGTTGATGGTCTCGTTGATATTGGCACCGTTGAACAACAGCTTGTCGTTGCCCGATCCGCCCTCGACCGCGTCGCTGCCGTCGCCGGGATTCCAGATGAAGGTATCGTCGCCCGATCCAAGCTCGGCAACGTCGTTGCCGCGTCCGCCATTGACGATGTCGTCGCCGCTACCGCCGATCAGGAGATCGTTGCCGTCGCCGCCGGTAATCCTGTCGTTGCCGGCGCCGCCATCGAGCGTCAGCGAAATCAGGCTGCCGAGCCCGTTGCCCGCGGTGATGACATCGTCGCCGCCGCCGGCGTGCAGGACGAGATTCTCCGTCGTGCCGATGTCGAGCGAAAATGGCGCCGCGCCCGTCCCGTCGAACCGCACCCGCGTGCCGTTCGCCGTGATCGTGAACGTCTCGTCGCCGTTGCTTCCGTTGACCTTAGCCGTATCGTTGCCCTCACCGCCCTCGAACAGGTTGGTGCCGCCACCTGGATTCCAGATCATGAGATCGTCGCCGGTCTCGCCAAACAACTGGTTGTCGCCGCTGCCGCCGTCCAGCGTGTCGTTACCCGCGCCGCCGAACAGCAGATCGTTGCCGCCGCCGCCGTTGATCACATCGTTGCCGGCCTGACCAAACAGAAGGTCGGCCCCCGAGCCGCCCGTGATCCTGTCATTGCCGTCACCGCCGAAGATGTGCACCGCGGGCATCGGGCCATGGCATTCGTTAACGGTGATCGTGTCGTCGCCGCCTTGACCGAAGATGTCGATCTCGCTGGTGTTGGCGACGGTGGGGGCGCCACCGATTGGCGTCACAGACCCGTTATTGATGAGAATGCGGCCTGCGTTATTACGACTGATCACGACGCCGTTATTGGCGCTATCGCCGAAAATGGTGAGTTGGCCCGTAACCGGGGAAAAAACAGAGGTAGTAGACATTCAAAATGATCCTTCGGTCGATCTAGCCCCACCCCTCCACGTAACAGCCGCGAACATGACATTCTTGAACCGTTGCTTGAGACGCGCGTGATTATTCTGGAGATTTCGTCCAGATTTGCTTCGGGGGAGTTTTCGACAGCGGATGCGAAGGCTCTCTCATCACGAATGGCCTGATCACGGATCACGCGTAACGACCCCGTGATTTTCAAACGCGCGCGGAAGAACCGCGGCTCGAGACAAGCGCGCAGTTTGACCTGGGTGGATGTCGGTTGCGGCAAGGGCGCGTTCACTGAGCTCCTTGTTGCGAAGTCCGCCCCTTCGTCCGTTGCGCGACCGATCCGTCCGACGGACAGATTGCGACTGCACGCCAGAAATTATCAGCAAAGCAGGTCGAGTTTTCGATTGGCGATGCGATGGCACTTCCCTACGACGTCAACCGCTTCGACGTCGCGGTGATGGCGCTGGTGCTGTTCTTCGTCCCGGACGCGCACAAAGGTGCCTCGGAAATGGTCCGCGTCACCAAGCCTGCCGGCATGGTCGCATCCTACACCTGGGACATCTTGCGGAGTGGCTCGCCCACGCAGCCCTTATGGGAGGAGATGGACGCTCTCGGCAAACCTGCACAGCGCCCACCGAGTGCGGATGTATCGCGGTTCGAGGCACTGAAAGCGCTTTGGGCGAAGCTCGGCATCCGCGATGTCGAAACTCGCGAACTGGTCGTCGAGCGAACGTTTGCGAATTTCGATGACTGCTGGCTGTCGATGGTCGTCAGCAGCCCGGCCGGCGTATTGGGAAGGCTGTCGGAGACAGGGAGCGCGGAACTCAAACGCCGGCTACAGGCAGATTGCCGGCGAGCGCGAACGGAGAGATCGCCGTTCACGCCTCGGCCGCCGCAATCAAGGGATGCAAAGCCGCTTGACGATGGGGACGACCATGGGCGGCTGATCGCATCGACAGCCGCAACCAGCTTCAGGGCAGAAGGCCGACCCGTATTACGCCGCCGATTTCTTCTTCGTCTTCGGCTTGGCAGCCTTCGGCACAACCGGTGCCTCCGGCGTGCCCTCGATCGAGGACAGGCGGCCGGCCGTGAAGGTGTAGATGCCCGCGCGTGGACCGGTCGTCCACGTCACGACCGCGACGCGCCTGCCGGCGGCATCAGCGGAGAGGTTGACGTTCGAGGGCGCGCCAATGCCGCGCACCACGTCGCATTCGGTGTGGCCGAGCGCAACGGTGCCCCCCATGGGCGCCGGCGCCGTCGTGGACGCATTGGCATCAGCCGGCCCGGGCTGCGGCGCCATGCCGGCACAGCCTCCGTCTGCACTGACCAGATCCTCGGCCCCAACCGCCCTGTCGGGGGTCAGCGGCGGCGACTCAATCGAGATGTTCCGGATGAACATGCGGCTGGGCGTGTTGAACCACTGGGCGTCCCTGGAGAACACATCGGTCCCAGAGCAGCCCGCGACCAGCGGGGCTACGGCAGCCAACGCAACTATGAGCGAGCCGGGAAGCTTTTGATGTCGCACGATAAACTAAATTCCCCGTGTGAAGGATCGACCCTAAGCGTTTGTCCCAACATCACTTTGCGGCACGAAGGTGACCAAAGCCATCATCGTCCGAAAAGTGCAAATTATCATTAATTGCGCGCGACCGCTAATTCCGCTTCTGCCACCGGCCCCGTTCGTCGGCCTGCCAATAGGTGACATCAAATCCCCGCGCCTTGCAATCCGTCCAGGCGCTGCGGGCAAATGCAAGCGCGTCCGGATCGTCGCCGTTGAACAGCAGCACCATGCGCTCATAGCCCTGGGCGTCCTGCGGCAGCGCGGCGTTGTCGACGAGGAAGCGGACATTGGCGCCGTTCGGATTGTCCTCCTCGACCGCCAGCACGATCGGCTGATCGGCGGCGTCGCTCACCCGCCATGTCGCGTGCGGCAAGAAGGAATCGTCGCGGTAGGTCCACAAGTGCGCGTCGAGCGCATCCGCGCGCTCCGGCGAATTCGACTGCACCACGACGCGCCAGCCGCGCTCGAGCGATTTCTCGAGAAGCGGCGGCAACACGTTCTCCACCGTCATGTTTTGTAGATGATAGAACAGCACTTCAGTCATCTTGAGTCATTTGCGCTCGTAATGGTCGGCGACCAGACGGTCGAGCAGACGGACGCCATAGCCGCTTCCCCAGCTCTGGTTGATGTCGGTTTTCGGCGCTCCCATGGCGGTGCCGGCGATGTCGAGATGCGCCCAGGGCGTGCCGTCGACAAAACGCTGGAGGAACTGCGCCGCGGTGATCGAGCCGCCGTGGCGGCCGCCGGTGTTCTTCATGTCGGCGAACTGGGAATCAATCAGCTTGTCGTATTCGGGGCCGAGCGGCAGGCGCCAGACCTTTTCGCCGCTCTCGATGCCGGCCGCCAGCAGCCGCTCGGCAAGCTCGTCATTGTTGGAGAACATGCCGGCATGGTCGGTGCCGAGCGCGACCACGATCGCACCGGTCAGCGTCGCCAGATCCACCATGAATTTCGGCTTGGTCTTCTTGGCGACGTACCAGAGCACATCGGCAAGCACCAGGCGGCCTTCCGCGTCGGTGTTGATGATCTCGATGGTCTGGCCCGACATCGAGGTGACGATGTCGCCCGGGCGTTGGGCGTTGCCATCGGGCATGTTCTCGACGAGGCCGATGGCGCCGACGACGTTGACCTTGGCCTTGCGTGCCGCGAGCGCATGCATCAGGCCGACGACGCAGGCCGCGCCTCCCATATCGCCCTTCATGTCCTCCATGCTGCCGGCCGGCTTGATCGAAATGCCGCCGGTGTCGAAGCAGACGCCCTTGCCGACGAAGGCAACCGGTGCCTCACCCTTCTTGCCGCCGTCCCAGCGCATGATCACGGTCCGGCTCGGCCGCGACGAGCCCTGACCGACGCCGAGCAGCGCGCCCATGCCGAGCTTGTCCATCGCCTTGACGTCGAGCACCTCGATCTTGACGCCGAGCTTGCGGAGCAAGCCCGCGCGGCGCGCGAACTCCTCAGGAAAAAGAACGTTCGGCGGCTCGTTGACAAGGTCGCGCGCAATGATCACGCCGTCCACGATCGCACCGGCCGATGCAAACGCCTTCTTCGCGGCGGCGGCATCGCCAACGGCAAGCGAGATGTCGGCGCTGGAGCCGTCCTCCTCGCCGTCCTTCTTCTTGGTCTTGTAGCGGTCGAACTTGTAGCTGCGCAGCCGCAGGCCCGAGGCGATCGCAACCGCCTGCTCGCTCGTCATGGCGCCATTGGGCAGTTCCGCCATGATGGTCATGGCCGCGGCTCCGGCGGGAAGCTTGCTCGCCGCCACGCCGCCGAATTTGAGGAAGTCGTTCGCCTTCAGGCCGGCCACCTTGCCGGCACCGATCACGATCAGCCGGGTGGCCCTCACCCCCTCCGGCGCCAGGATGTCCAGCGCGGCGCCGCTTTTGCCTTTGAAGGCGGCGGCGGAGGCGGCCCGCTTCACGAGTTCGATTGCCCCGCCGAGCGCCTTGACGGTCGCCGGGCCGAGCTTCAGACCGTCGTCGCAGAACACGACCATGATGCCACGGACGGCGGTAGACAACGGGACAATGCCGACCTTGATGGCATCGGACATAGGTAACTCCTCCAAAACATGGGGCTTTTTGCCGATCGGCGGTCCCGGCCACGGGCCGGAGCTGAACGGCGATTCACTGAGTCTGCCGTACTATGGGCTAGGGGCCCGGCAGATGCCAAGCACCCCCGTGGCCGCGAGGCCACAACGAGGGAAATGTTAACCATATGTTGAGGGTGCCACGGGGCGGCCATTTTGTTGACGGATCAAAGGGATGGTAGTGAGAGAGTAAGCTGCTGGAAGAGACGGTTGGCCGACCTTGGGGATCCCCTCGCGGGGATTGGTTGGACAGCCGAAATTACGGCCGACGTTGGGGACTTGGTGGGATTCGTGCGGTAGCGCATGGGGTCAATCGACAGGTATATCTTCCGCACGACGCTCGCGTCGTTTGCGCTGGTCTTGGTCAGCCTGACGGGCGTGATCTGGATTACGCAGGCGTTGCGCGGCATCGACCTGATGACGAGCCAGGGTCAGACCATCCTGACCTTCCTCGGCATCACCAGCCTCGTCGTGCCCGCGTTGGTCCTGATCATCTCGCCGATCGCGCTGATGATCGCGATCTCGCATACGCTGAACAAGCTCGCGACCGATTCCGAGATCATCGTGATGAATGCCGCCGGCTTCTCGCCGTTCCGGCTGTTCTATCCGTTCTTCTACGCCACCTGCGTGGTGGCGCTGCTGGTCGCCTTCATCGCGGCCTATCTCGCCCCCGACGGCATGCGGCGGATCAAGCAGTGGGACGCCGAGATCACTGCCGACGTGCTCACAAACATCCTCCAGCCCGGCCGCTTCGCCCAGCTCGACAAGAACCTGACGATCCGGATTCGCGAACGTCAGCCCGGCGGCATCCTCGCCGGCATCTTCATCGACGACCGCCGCGATCCGAACGAGCGCGTCTCGATCGTCGCCGAGCACGGCGAAGTCGTGAAGAACGACACCGGATCGTTCCTGGTGCTGGAGACCGGCAATCTCCAGCGCTTCGAGGCCGGCAAGCGCGATCCCGCGCTGGTGGCGTTCGGCCGCTACGGCTTCGACATGTCGAAGTTCTCGGGCCAGGGCCGCGACGTCGCCCTCGGCATCCGCGAGCGTTATCTCTGGGAGCTGCTCTCACCATCCGAAGACGACCCTGTCTACAAGCAGATTCCCGGCCAGTTCCGCTCGGCCTTGCATGACAGCCTGTTGGCGCCGATCTATCCGTTCGCCTTTGCCGTGCTGACCTTTGCGTTCCTGGGGGCGCCACGCACCACCCGCCAGAGCCGCAATTTCTCGATCGGCTCCTCGATCCTCGCCGTGTTCGGCCTGCGCATGGCCGGCTTCGCCTGCTCGGTGGTGGCCGTGAAATCGCCGGGCGCGGTGCTGGTCCAATATGCGATGGTCTTTGGTGCCATCGGCATCGGGCTGGCGATCATCATCGGCGGCCTCGTGGTCGAACCGCCGCCGCGCCTCATGGAGGCCATCAACAGGTCGAACGCGCGCATCGCGCGGCTGTTCGGACGGCCGGCTACCGCATGAGCATGCTCACCAACACACTCGGGCGCTATTTCGCCGGCCGTTTCGTGGTCGCAGCGCTCGGCGTGTTCGCCAGCATTTTCCTGCTGCTGGTGCTGGTCGACTACATCGAGATGGTGCGCAAGACCTCGGGCCTTGCATCCGCCTCCGCGGTCATGGTGGCCGAGACCTCGCTGTTCCGCGTGCCGCAGCTGTTGGAGAAGCTGACGCCGTTCTGCATGCTGATCGGCGCCATGACCTGCTATCTCGCCCTCTCCCGCCGGCTCGAGCTCGTGGTCGCGCGCGCCGCTGGCGTCTCCGCATGGCAATTCATCTCGCCGGCGCTCGGCAGTGCGCTGCTGATCGGAGTGATCGCCACCGTCGCCTACAATCCGATGTCGGCCAATCTGCGCGAACTCTCGAAGCGCATGGAAGCCGAGCTGTTCGGCTCTGCGCCCGGCGGTGGCATTCAGGACGCCTCCGGTTTCTGGCTCAATCAGGTCACCAATGACGGCCAGACCATCATCAACGCGGCGCGCAGCGAGCAGCAGGGAGTCCGGCTCACGGGGCTCACGCTGTTCCGGTTCGACACGGAGCAGCACTTCAAGGAACGCGTCGAGGCGCGCGAGGCGACGCTCGAGTCCGGCCGTTGGCTGTTCAAGGGCGTCCGCCGCTTCTCGCTGGATTCGCCGCCGATCGATCAGGCCAGCCTGGAGATTCCGACGACGCTGACCGAGGCACAGGTCCGCAACAGTTTTTCCACACCCGAGACTGTGTCCTTTTGGCAACTACCGAGCTACATCCGCTCCTCCGAAAGCTCGGGCTTCGCGACAGCCGGATACCGACTCCAGTATCAGAAGCTTCTGGCGCAGCCGTTTTTGCTTGCAGCAATGGTGATGCTAGCGGCCTCCGTGTCGTTGCGCTTCTTCCGGATGGGCGGCGTACAGAAGATGGTTTTGAGTGGCGTGGGCGCAGGCTTTCTGCTCTACGTTTTGTCGAAAGTGACTGAAGATTTGAGCAAGGCTGAGTTGATGCATCCGATCGCTGCGGCGTGGTTGCCCGTGGTGGTGGGCGGCCTCACCGGCTTTTTGGCCTTGCTGTATCAGGAGGACGGATAGTGACGGCCGTCCACCAAGGACCCGTGTCTCGTTGGACGCGGCGCACATTGGTGCGCGCGAACGGGTTTGGCTTGTCCATTCGCAGGTTCCTGCTTGCTTTCGCCGCCGTGGCATCGCTCGGTGGCCTGATCGACGTTGCCGTCGTGGCGCCGGCCTCCGCCCAGGGCTTCACCTACAATCCGCTGCCGCCGCGTCCGAAGCCGCCGAAGGTCGCCAACGACAACCAGATGCTGGTTCAGGCGACCGAGGTCGACTACGACTACAACAATTCGCGCGTCTCCGCGGTCGGTAACGTCCAGCTGTTCTATAACGGCACCAGCGTCGAGGCCGACAAGGTCATCTACGACCAGAAGACCAAGCGGCTCCATGCCGAAGGCAACATCCGCATGACGGATGCCGACGGCAAGATCACCTATGCCGAGATCCTGGATCTCTCCGACGATTACCGTGACGGTTTCGTCGATTCGTTGCGCGTGGACACGGCCGACCAGACCCGCATGGCGGCGAGCCGCTCCGATCGCTCCAGCGGCAACTACACGGTGTTCGAGAACGGCGTCTACACCGCCTGCGCGCCGTGCAAGGACGATCCGAAGAAGCCGCCGCTGTGGCAGGTCAAGGGTGCGCGCATCATCCACGACCAGCAGGAGAAGATGCTGTATTTCGAGACGGCGCAGCTCGAATTCTTCGGCGTGCCGATCGCCTATATGCCCTATTTCTCGACGCCCGACCCGACCGTGAAGCGCAAGTCCGGCTTCCTGATGCCGGGCTTCACGTCGAACACGCCGTTCGGCTACGGCGTCGAGGTTCCGTTTTACTGGGCGATCGCGCCCGACATGGACGCGACCTTCAACCCGCGCATCACGTCCAAGCAGGGCGTGCTATTCCAGGCCGAGTTCCGCCAGCGCCTGATGGACGGCGCCTATCAGATCCGCGTCTACGGCATCGACCAGCTCGATCCGAGCGCGCTCGCCGGCCAGCCCGGCGACAAGCAGTTCCGCGGCGCCGTCGACACCAAGGGTCAGTTCGCGCTGAACGACAAGTGGGTCTGGGGCTGGGACGGCGTCCTCATGTCCGACTATTATTTCTTCTCGGACTACCGGTTGTCGCAATATCGCGATCCGTTGGGCTCGTTCCTGTATCTGCCGACGGATGCTCTCTCGCAGCTTTATCTGACCGGTGTCGGCAATCGCAGCTTCTTCGACGCGCGCACGATGTATTGGCTGAGCTACTCGGGCAACCAGAGCCAGGTCCCGGTCGTCTACCCCGTGATCGATTACTCGAACGTGCTGAACTATCCGGTGTTCGGCGGCGAGTTCAGCTACAAGACAAATTTCGTGAACCTGTCGCGTGACACCGCGGTGTTCGATCCGATCACGACGCTCGCCAACACCAACAGCCTGTGCACGACGACGTCGGCCGATCCGCTCGCGCGCACGCCGTCGCAGTGCCTGCTACGCGGCTTCCCGGGCACCTACACCCGCCTGACGGCCGAAGCGCAGTGGCGCAAGTCCTACACCGATCCGTTCGGTGAAATCTGGACTCCGTTTGCCATTCTCCGCGCCGACGCGATCAACTCCTCGGTCTCGAACCAGCCGGGCGTGTCGAACTATCTTCCGGTCGGCGACACCCAGGCATTCCGCCTGATGCCGACCGTGGGCCTCGAATACCGCTACCCCTTCATCAACATTCAGCCCTGGGGCTCGACCACCATCGAACCGATCGCGCAGGTCATCATCCGGCCGAACGAGACCTATGCCGGCAAGCTCCCCAACGAGGACGCCCAGAGCATGGTGTTCGACGCCTCGAACCTGTTCAGCGTCGACAAGTTTTCCGGCTACGACCGCGTCGAGGGCGGCGGCCGCGCCAATGTCGGCGTGCAGTCCACCACGCAGTTCGACAAGGGCGGCGCCGTCAAGGTGCTGTTCGGCCAGTCCTACCAGCTGTTCGGCATGAACTCCTTCGCAGTCCAGGACACCATCAATACCGGCGTGGATTCCGGCCTGCAAAGGCCGCGTTCCGACTATGTGGCGAGCGCGGCCTACTCGCCTAACAGCACCTATACGTTCAGCGTCCGCTCCCGCATGGACGAGCAGACCTGGAACGTCCAGCGCTTCGAGGCGGAAGGCCGCGCCAACTTCAATCGCTGGTCGATCAGCATGCTGTACGGCAATTACGCGGCGCAGCCGGAACTCGGCTATCTGACCCGCCGCGAGGGCATCCTGACGTCGGGCTCGATCAAGGTCGCGGCCAATTGGGTGGTCACGGGCTCGGCGCGCTGGGACCTGGAGGCCAACAAGATCAACCAGTATGTGCTCGGTGCCGGCTATGTCGACGATTGTTTTGTGCTCGGCTTGAACTACGTAACTGCGTATAGCTATTCCGCGGGCTCGACGCCGCCCGTGCTGAACCACGCGATCATGTTCCAGATCGGCCTGCGCACGCTGGCGAATACATCGACGGCCAGCAGTTCCGGCGGCGGCCTCCAGTGAACGGTTTGAAGTGACGTCCGCGTGTTCCCGATCGCAGGTTCACCGCGGCTGACATGCGAGCGACAAATATGACGATGCCATTGCCTGTCTTCCGCCTCCTCCTCGTTCTCGCCGCCCTGCTCCTGGCCGGCACGCCCTCGCGCGCGCAGAACATCGTCGTGATGGTCAACGGCGATCCGATCACCGACTTCGACATCGAGCAGCGCTCCAAGCTCGACCAGCTGACGACGCAGAAGATGCCGGCCCGCCAGGACGTCATCAACGAGCTGATCGACGACCGGGTGAAGCTGAAGGAAGGCAAGAAATACGGCGTCGACCCAGGCGTCTCCGACATCAACCAGTCCTACGAGGGCATGGCGCAACGCATGCGCATCTCGCCGGACCAGCTCACCAAATCGCTCGAGATCAAGGGCGTCCGCCCCGAAACCCTGAAGACCCGCATGAAGGCCGAGATGGTCTGGACAAGCCTCGTGCGCGGCCGCTTCAAGGAGAAGCTGATGGTCGGCGAGAAGGACGTCGCGCAGGCCGTGCAGGCCCAGACCGGCGACAAGCTTCAGATCGAGGGCACCGAATACAAGATGCAGCCGATCGTGCTGATCGTGCCGCGCGGCTCGTCGCCGGCATTCCTGGAGACGCGGCACAAGGAAGCCGAGCAATATCGCTCGCGCGTCGGAAGCTGCGAAGAAGCCAATTCCTTGTTCCGTTCCACGCCGAACGCCACCATCCGCGACACCGTCACCAAGACCACGGCGGAGCTGCCCGAGGCGCTGCGCAAGGTGCTCGACGACACGCCGATCGGCCACCTGACCGCGCCCGAGGCGACCAAGGCGGGCATCGAGATGGTGGTGCTGTGCTCGCGCAAGCCGACCATGATCGACACGCCGAAGAAGCGCGAGGTCCGCGAGAAGATGTATCAGGAGAAGTACGAGAAGACCCAGAAGACCTATCTCGATGACCTCCGCAGGGCCGCAATGATCGAATATCGCAACCGCTGATGGCCAGGCAGCCAGCCAAGCCCCTCGCCCTGACGCTGGGAGAGCCTGCCGGCATCGGCCCCGACATCACCATCGCAGCCTGGCTCAAGCGCCGCGAACTGGACCTGCCCGCCTTCTACCTACTTGGCGACGAGGCGCTGATCGCCCGCCGCGCCAAGGCGCTCGGCGCCGACGTCAGGATCGCCTCGGTGAGCGCCAGCGGGGCCTTATCCGTCTTCGCCGAGGCCCTGCCCGTGGTTGCGACCGGCGAGCCCGCGAGCGCCGAGCCCGGCAAGCCCGACGCATCGAGCGCCCCGGCCGCGCTCGCCTCGATCCGCCAGGCGGTCACTGACGTCCGCGAGGGTCGCGCCGGCGCCGTCGTCACCAACCCGATCGCCAAGAGCGTGCTCTACCGCGCCGGATTCCGCCATCCCGGCCACACCGAATTCCTCGCCGAACTCGCCGCGGAAGACGGCCGCGTGCCGCAGCCGGTGATGATGCTGTGGTCGCCGCGGCTCGCCGTGGTGCCCGTGACCATCCACGTCTCCTTGCGCGATGCGCTGGCCCAGCTCACCAGCGAGCTGATCGTCTCGACCGTGCGCATCGTCGCAACCGAACTGAAATCCCGCTTCGGCATCTCGAATCCGCGCATCGCGATCTCCGGCCTCAATCCGCATGCGGGCGAGGACGGTTCGCTCGGCCACGAGGAGCAGACCGTGATCGCGCCGGCGCTCAAGGCGTTGCGCAGCGAGGGCATCGAGGCGAAGGGACCGCTTCCTGCCGACACCATGTTTCACGAAGCCGCGCGAAACAGCTATGACTGCGCCGTCTGCATGTACCACGACCAGGCGCTGATCCCGATCAAGACGGTGGCATTCGACGACGCGGTCAACGTCACGCTCGGCCTGCCCTTCATCCGCACCTCGCCCGACCACGGCACCGCCTTCGACATCGCCGGCACCGGCAAAGCCAATCCGGCAAGCCTGATCGCGGCGTTGAGGCTTGCGAGCCGGATGGCGGCTGCGAAAATCCGATGAGCGCGATCGACGACCTCCCGCCGCTTCGCGAGGTCATTCGCCAGCACGATCTGTCGGCACGCAAATCGCTCGGCCAGAATTTCCTCCTCGACCTCAATCTCACCGCGCGCATCGCCCGTGCGGCGGCTCCGCTCGAGGACTCCACCGTCGTCGAGATCGGTCCCGGCCCGGGCGGACTGACGCGCGCGCTGCTCGCGCTCGGCGCCAGACGCGTCATCGCCATCGAGCATGACGAGCGTGCTATTCCTGCCTTGCAGGATATTTCCGCGCGCTATCCCGGCCGTCTGGAGATCGTGCATGGCGACGCCACAACCTTCGACCCGCGCCCGCTGCTATCAGGCGAACGAGCAAAGATTATCGCCAACCTGCCCTACAACATCGCGACCCACCTTCTGATCGGCTGGCTCACCACCGAGCCCTGGCCGCCCTGGTACGACATGATGGTCTTGATGTTCCAGCGCGAGGTCGGCGAACGCATCGTGGCGCGCGAGGACGAGGAGGCCTTTGGCCGCCTTGGCGTGCTCGCCAACTGGCGCTGCGAGACCAAGATCCTGTTCGACATCGCGCCGACCGCCTTCGTGCCGCCGCCGAAGGTCACGTCTTCGGTCGTACGACTGACACCGCGCGAACAGCCTCTCGCCTGCGACCGCAAGCTGCTCGAACAGGTCGCGGCCGCCGCCTTCGGCCAGCGCCGCAAGATGCTGCGCCAGAGCCTGAAGTCGCTCGGCGCCGATCCCGCGCGGCTCGCCGCAGCGGCCGGCGTCGATGCGACGCGGCGCGCGGAGACCATTCCGATTTCCGGCTTTGTTGCCATGGCGCGTGAATTGGCGGATATACGAAACGAAAACTAAGACAGAAATTCCGGAGGAAGAAATATGGCGTTGATGCGTCGGCAGTCCCTGGTCAAGTTCGATGCGCCGCTGTGCGAGACCATCGTTGACACGCCAAAGCCGACAGGGCGCGAGGTGCTGGTGCGGATCGAGCGCTGCGGCCTCTGCCACTCCGATCTGCACATCCAGGACGGTTATGCCGATCTCGGCGGCGGCAAGAAGCTCGATACCACGCGCGGCATGACGCTGCCCTTCACGCTCGGCCACGAGATCGCCGGCGTGGTCGACGAAGTTGGTCCGGAGGTAGCGACCGGCCTCCTAGGTCAGAAGAAGGCGGTGTTTCCGTGGATCGGCTGCGGCCAGTGCCGCGACTGCGCCAATGGCGACGAGAACCTCTGCGCCAAACAGCGCTTTCTCGGCGTCTCCATCGACGGTGGCTTCGCCACCCACGTGCTGGTGCCCGACGCGAAATATCTGCTCGACTACGACCCCCTGCCCGTCAACCAGGCTGCGACCCTGATGTGCTCCGGCGTCACCGCCTACGGTGCGCTCAAGCGCCTGGTCGACCGTCCGCGCCAGCGCAACCTCCTGCTGATCGGCCTCGGCGGTGTCGGCATGATGGGCCTTTCCTTTGCGAAGGCCATGTTCAAGCAGCCGATCTCGGTCGCCGACCTCAGCAGCGCCGCGCGCGAGACCGCGCTGAAGAACGGCGCGGCGGTGGCTTACGATCCGGCCGAGCCCGACGTGGTCAAGCGCATCCTCAAGGAGACCGAGGGCGGCTTCGACGAGATCGTCGATTTCGCCGGCAACGAGAAGTCGATGGCCTTCGCGGTCGCCGTCGCGGCGCGCGGCGGCAAGATTGTAGTCTCCGGCCTTATGGGCGGCCAGTTCACGCTGCCGATGGTGCAGTGGGTCTACAAGCGCATGACCATCGAGGGCTTCATGGTCGGCACGCTCACCGAGGCCCAGGAGCTGATGGCGCTCGCCCGCGCCGGCAAGATCAAGCCGACGCCGATGCGCGAGGAGCCGATGGGCGACGTCCAGACATGGATCGACGAATTGCGCGCCGGCAAGGTCGTCGGCCGCATAGTGCTGAAGAATTAGCGACGCAAGGATCGAGCGGTCGTGGCGGCGGGATCGATCTCCCGCCGCCCGCTTCGATGATCGCGATTGACGCAAGGTGCGGTTCCGAATTGGGGAACCCACCGCCCGCGGATATGGTCCTCGCCAGCTCCTTCCTGGAATTCTCGCAAGACAATTCTCGCAAGACCATGCAGACCATTCGCCACCTCTCGCCGGCGAATCCGGCGCCACCGCGATCGAGTACGGCCTGATCGCCGCCGGCATCGCGCTCGCGATCATCGCCGTCGTCAACAACCTTGGCTCGACACTGAACAAGAAGTTCAGCGCGATCAGCA
The DNA here is from genome assembly GCF_040548035.1 of Bradyrhizobium sp. LB8.2. Taxonomy (NCBI): domain Bacteria; kingdom Pseudomonadati; phylum Pseudomonadota; class Alphaproteobacteria; order Hyphomicrobiales; family Nitrobacteraceae; genus Bradyrhizobium; species Bradyrhizobium sp. LB8.2. The sequence continues at coordinate 77,522 of NZ_JBEPQV010000038.1, forward strand.
CCTCGCTGAACTAGCGCGGACACCCGCGTTAGCCCAACTTGCGCAGAATCGACCCCCGGCTATAAGCAAATCAATGCCTTAGCCGAAAAGTTGGCACTACATTTTCTTGGGAATTGTGATCAGG
>NZ_JBEPQV010000039.1:0-71630 GCF_040548035.1 Bradyrhizobium sp. LB8.2
GCAATGCGCGCCGACAAGACCCACCAGAGCTTCACTTCAATGATCTATCTGGCCGCGGCCGCGATAAACTCCAGATGAATCCCAACAGACCCTAGGGCATGACTCCGAAAAGCGTGCAGCGGTTCTCCGAAAAGATCATGCTCAATAAGTAACGCCATGCAATCGCGGGACAGGCGGATGCAAAGCCGCATCCCTTGCCGCGGTTGACCCGGGCCCTGCCCCGGCCGCACATTGCGCCCGGCCTACGACAAGCGAGCGCGCGATGCCTGATATCTCCAGCACGACCGAGACACCTTACGCCAGCGGCAAGATCCTCAAGCACATCGCCAATGGCGTCGGCGTGATTACCTTCAACAATCCCGACAAGCGCAACGCGATGTCGCTGGAGATGTGGGAGGGATTTGGCGAGGCACTGGCGAGCCTGCGCGACGACGATGCCGTGCGCGTCGTGATCCTGCGCGGCGCCGGCGGCAAGGCGTTCGTGTCGGGCGCCGATATCAGCCAGTTCGAGAAGACACGCCATAACGCCGCCGCGTCCGAGGAATATGCAAAACGCAGCGCCGCCCAGCGCGCGCTGCTCGCCGACTATCCCAAGCCGACGATCGCGAGCATCCAGGGTTTTTGCCTCGGCGGCGGCATGCAGGTCGCGATGCTCGCCGACATCCGCATCGCCTCCCATGGCAGCCAGTTCGGCATTCCCGCGGCGAAACTCGGCATCGCCTACGGCTATGATGGATTGAAGCACCTGGTGTCGCTGGTCGGACCGTCCTGGGCGCGGCTCCTGATGTACACGGGCATGCGCATCGATTCCACCGAAGCGCTGCGCATCGGGTTGGTCGAGCGCGTGTTCCCCATCGATGAGCTCTGGGGTGAGACGATGACAATCGCGCAGACGATCTCCGAGAACGCCCCGCTCGCGATCAAGGCGGCCAAGACTACCATCGCGCAAGTGCTGAAGGACGAAAGCGCGCGCGACATGGACGCGATCAAGGCAGTCGGCAGGGCCTGTATGGACAGTGCTGATTTTCGCGAGGGCCGGCAGGCTTTCATGGAGAAGCGCAAGCCGCAGTTTTCGGGGAAGTAGCGCCTCATACGGCCGTGGCTGTCTTCACTGTCCTCTGACTCACCGACCGGGAGCTCTGCAACATCTCCTTCAAGGCCTGAACGTTCGCGGAGCCCGCTCCCCTGCGCCAGATGAGCACAGTCCACGCCCGATTCTCCGTTCGTCCCAACGGGTGGACGCTCAACAGCCTTCTGTCTGGAAAAGTGGTCAGAACGCTTTTGGGGATCAGCGCGACGCCCATGCCCGCAACGACGCAGCCCAGCATTGCGTGATACGACGCCAGCTCGATCATGCGCACCGGCATTTCGTTTCGCCTTGCGTACCAGTCTTCAAGCCGCTTGCGATGCGGGCATCCGTGTTCGAAGACGATGATGGTACGTGGCAGGTTGCTGCCTTTCTTGACGATCGGCGGATGATTGGCAGCCGCAATAATCACCAACTCCTCCTCGAAGGCGAGCACCTTCTCAAAGGGCTCATCGGCGATGGGTTCGGCAACAAGGGCTGCATCGAGATCGCCGGCGAGAATGGCGCTCGCGAGAACCTGCGGATTGCCGGTGCGAAGCTCCAGAACGACCCCTGGATGCCGTCTGTGGTATTCGCTGAGCAGTCCCGGCAGCCTGACAGCGGCCGTGCTTTCCATCGCGCCGAGGCGGAACGTTCCGCGGGGTTTTGCGTCTTGCAGGGCATCGCGTGTTTCATCCGCAAGCGCGAGCAAGCGATTGGCGTAGCCAAGCAGCACTTGCCCCTGGGGCGCCAGATGAAGACGCTTACCCTCTCGAATGAAGAGGGCCACGCCGAGATCCTCTTCCAACTGCCGGATACGGGTCGTCACATTGGACTGAACGCGATGCAGCCGCTCGGCCGCGCGGGTCACGCCGCCTTCGCGCACGACAGCGATGAATATCCGCAGATCCGACAGATCCATACATCTCTCAGTGTGATCAATTAGATCATAATTATTCATTATATGTGATTACGCGCCTCAGGTAAAGATCACGGCACGGACGATGGCTTCTGCCATCCGGGAAACAACAACGGAGAATGACGTGCCGAAGGCTTATTGGATTGTACGCGTCTCGGTTCGCGATGAGCAAAACTACCCCGAGTACCTTGCTGCGGCTAACCTGGCGTTCAAGAAATTCGGCGCAAAATTCATCGTGCGTGGCGGGGCGTACGAAAAAATGGAGGGAGAGGCCCGCGAGCGGAACGTCGTGGTCGAATTCAAGGACCGTTCCACGGCCGCTGCCTGCTACGCAAGTCCGGAATATCAGAGTGCGCGGATTATTCGTCAAAAGTATGCGGACGCCGACTTCATTATCATTGACGGCATTGCCGACTAGGGCGACTGCCGCCGCAAAGGCCGTGAACCGAGTTCGTCCCACACAGGAGCCTATCTGATGATCGTCACTGTATTTCGCACTCGAATGAATCCCGGCGCTCAGGATGAGTATGGGCCGATGGCAAAACGCATGAGCGAACTCGCGCGAACAATACCGGGTTACATTTCACACAAGGGCTTCGTTGCGGACGATGGAGAGCGAGTGACGATCGTCGAGTTCGAGACCGAGGAAGCGCTTCATCAATGGCGGATTGATCCCGAGCACGGCAAGGCAAAGCGGCGTGGGGTCGAAGCCTTCTTCAGCGAATTCAAGTTCCAGATTTGCAGCGTCATGCGGGAGCGGACGTGGACTGCGAGGGCAATTCGCGGCGCTTGAACTGACTATCGATCGGCGGACAGCCAAGTCGCTCGGAGTAGAAGCCTCAGGAAGCGGCGCGCAGGTCTGGGGCGGAGGCGTTCTGGCGCTACGTACGCTGATGGGTATATCGGTTGCCTGCCCATCGCGTCGAAATCGGCGCGAGCCTACAGCGCAGCCAGCACCGCTTTCGTAATGTCCACGGTACCGTTGCGGCCGCCGAATTCCATCGGCTTGATGCCGTCGGCATAAACCTTGTCCACCGCACGCTCGATCGTCTCACCGGCTTCCGCCGCGCCCTCGACGCCGTGCTTGTCGGCGAGCCAGTCCAGCATCATCGCGGCCGACAGGATCATGCCGGTGGGATTGGCCTTGCCCTGCCCCATGATATCAGGCGCGGTGCCGTGGCAGGGCTGGAACACGGCATATTTGTCGCCGATGTCGGCCGACGGCGCCATGCCGAGCCCGCCGATCAGGCTCGCGGTGATGTCGGAGACGATGTCGCCGAACATGTTCTCCATCACCATCACGTCGAAATCCCAGGGGCGCTTCACCAGCATCGCCGAGCAGGCATCGACATAGAGCCTATCGGTCTTCACCTCGGGATGACGCTTCTCGATCTCGTCGAAAATGCCGCGGAAGAAGGCAAAGGCCTTGAACACGTTCGCCTTGTCGACGCAGGTCAGCATCCCGGGCTTGCCGCGCGCCTTGCGCCGCTCGGCGAGGCGAAACGAGAACTCGAACAGGCGCTCGGACGTCCTGCGCGTGATCACCATGGTCTCGCGGGCGTCCTCATGGGTGACGACGCCCTTGCCCATCGAGGCGAACAGGCCCTCGGTGGACTCCCTGATCACGACGAGATCGATGCCGCGCTGGTCGGCGCCGACGATCGGGCTCGACACGCCCGGAATGAGCCGCGCCGGACGCACGCCGGCATAGAGATCGAAGATGAAGCGCAGCTCGATCTGCGGCGCGATCTCGGTGTTGTCGGGATAGCGCACCGACGGCAGGCCGCAGGCCCCAAGCAGGATCGCGTCCGCCTCCTCGCACAGCTTGATCGTGGTGTCGGGCATCGACTTGCCGGTGGCGAGGTAATGATTGGCGCCCGCCGGCGCTTCGGTGAAGCGGAAGCTCAAGCCGGATTTCGTCTCGATCTTGCGCAGGACTTCGATGGCCGGCGCCATCACTTCGGGACCGATGCCGTCACCGGCGAGCACGGCAATGTGGAAGGCGTTGTTTGCGCACATCGGATTTCCTGCGCGAAAATTAAGTGAGGCCGTCATTGCGAGGAGCTTTTGCGACGAAGCAATCCAGAAATGCATCCGTGGAGGCAGTCTGGATTGCTTCGCTTCGTTCGCAATGACGGAGGATAGGGCCTTCGCTACGGCGTCAGCACCGTGCGCCCGACGACCGCACCCTGCTGCAGCTGCACCAGCGCGTCGTTGGCTTTGTTGAGCGGCTGCCGCGTCACCGGGATCGGCGCTACGTTCTTCGTTCGCACCAGGTCGAGCAGCTCCTGCGTCTCGCGCAGGTTTCCGACATAGCTGCCCTGGATCGTCACCGCCTTGATCGGAATCAGCGGCAGCGCCCAGGTCGCGCCGCCGCCGAACAGGCCGACGATGACGAGCTTGCCGCCCTTGGTCAGGCAGTCGAAGCCCAGCTGCGTGGTGGCGGCGTTGCCGACGAGATCGAGCACGGCGCGGATCGGACCACCGGCTTTCTTGGCAAGCTGCTCCAGCGCGTCCGGCGCCTTGGGATCGACGGTCGCGAGCGCACCGGCCTTCTCCGCGGCTTCGCGCTTCTTCGCATCGATGTCCACCATGATCGCGCCCTTGCCGCCCATGGCCTTCAAGAGCGACAGCGCCATCAGGCCAAGCCCGCCGGCACCGAACATCACGATCGGCGTGTCGAAGTGCTGCTCGACCTTTTTCAGCGCGCTGTAGGTGGTGACACCCGAGCAGGCATAGGGTGCTGCCGACGCGGGATCGAGCCCTCTGAGATTGAGCAAATAGCGTGGATGCGGCACCAGCATGTGATCGGAATAACCACCGTCGCAATAAACGCCGAGCGAGCGCGGTGTCAGGCACATGTTCTCGTCACCGCCGAGGCAGGTGGCGCATTTGCCGCAGCCGATCCAGGGATAGACCAGGCCGACGTCGCCAAGCTTGAGATCGCCCTGGTCGGTCGGCTTCACGTCCGGACCGAAGGCGAGGATTTCACCGACCGTCTCGTGCCCCATGGTCAGCGGCAAATTGATGCCGCGATCCTTCAGCGACAGCGGCTTGCGGCCGTGGCCGAGATCGTAGCCGCCTTCCCAGATGTGGAGGTCGCTATGGCAGACGCCGGCGGCCTTCACCTTGATCAGAACCTGCGTGCCGGACGGCTGCGGCGTCGCCTCGTCGAACTCCTGCAGCGGCGCCTTGAAATCGGCAACCTTGAAACTCTTCATCGGCGTCCTCCCGGATGCTTTTCTTGTCGTCGCCACCATGGCATGGGCGGCAGGACGAGACAAACTCGGACCTGTCTAGTTTAGGCTGGCGGATGATGGCAAGCCGACCACGCGCAACGCCGCATTGCTTGCCGCACGATGCTATCGTCGGCTTTGCCGTCAGACTTGCCGTCAGACTTGCGCGGCTGTTTTGCCTGACGGAATTGGTCCACCGTCGGTGAGCCCGATCTCCGCCCGCAGCCGGTCCGTGTGCTCGCCAAGCACGGCCATCGTCTTGCCCGGTGTCGTGTCGGCACCGCTCATCCGAAACGGCAGATTGAGGACCTGGAACGAGCCACCTTCGTCCTCCACCGACGAGAGCGCCTCACGATGCGCGATCTGCGGATCGGCCAGTGCTTCGGACACGGTGCGGTAGGCCGAGGCCGGCACGCCGGCCGCACCTAGCGCGACAAGACAGACATCCGTCGAGAGCTGCCGCGACCAGGCCTCGACACCGTCCATCAAGTCGGCCCAATTGTCGCGACGCGCGGCGTAGGTGGCGAAGCGCGGATCGGAAATCCATTCGGAGCGGCCGATCACCCCCATCAGCCCCTGAAACGTCTTCTCGCTGGCAACCGTGATCATGACATACCCGCTCGCTGTCTCGGTCGGCCCGAACATCGGGCGCGGCGGCGGCTTCACGGCGAACTGCGAGTTCTGCAACTCGATCACTGTCAGCGTCAGCATCGATTCCAGCATGGAGACGTCGATGTGCTGGCCGAGCCCAGTTACCGTGCGCTGGTAGAGCGCCGACGCAATCGCGCCAAAACCGTAGGTGCCGGTGACCACGTCGGCGTGGTAGATGCCGCAATAATCCGGGCGGCTGCGGCCGGGCTGGTAGGCGAGATGGGCCATGTCGTAGCCGGAGGCCGCATGGATCACCGGTGCGTAGGCCGGCAGCTCGGCCGACGGGCCGCTCTGGCCGTAGCCGGAGATCGAGCAGTAGATCAGCTTCGGATTGACGGCGCGTATTCTGTCATAGTCGAGCCGCAGCCGGTGCATCACGCCGGGACGAAAGTTCTCGACCAGGATGTCGGCCGTCGCGGCCAGCCGGCGCACCGCCTCCTTGCCGTCCTCGGACTTGAGGTCCAGCACAACGCTCTTCTTGCCGACATTGAGCTGACCGAACACGGTGCTGCAGCCCTTGCGCAGCGGCGGGCGGGTCCGCATCGTCTCGCCGCCGTCGGTCTCGATCTTGATGACCTCGGCGCCCATGTCGGCGAGCATCCGTGCACAATGGGGACCGGCGATGGTGGTCGAAAAATCCAGGACCCTGAGGCCGGCGAAGGCCTTTGTCGTCGTCCCCTCATGCTTCTCTGATAGCCGCATGCCTGCTCGCGTCCTCGGGTCACTTAGGAACTATCGAAGTTCCTGTTGTTGGTGCGCCGACCCTAGAGGGCGACGGCTGAGTAGGAAAGTCTTTACCGAACCGATGCGCCGCGCGGGCGGGCCTGGGAATTCCAGGGCAACTGGACCCGTTCTTGCATAGCAGCAACGGGATCGGATGAGGGCAGCTGTTCTTGAGGGTCTTGTTCGTTACGACAGAGATGGACGACTTCGTCCGCGTCGGCGGACTTGGAGCCGTTTCCGCGGCTCTTCCAAGAGCGCTGCGTCCTTTCGCCGATATCCGGGTCATGTTGCCCGGCTATCGCGACATCATCGAACAACTCACGCATATTCAGATCGTTGGCCGCTGTCCGGCATTCGCGGAGATGCCGGCCTGCTCGCTCGGCCGGGCCGCGACCAAGGACGGCCTTCCGGTCTATGTGCTGTTGTGCTCACAACTCTACGACCGGCCCGGCAATCCCTATGGTGACGAGTCCGGGCGCGACTGGCCGGACAACGACATCCGCTTCGCGCGCTTGGCCTCGGCCGCCGCTGAGCTTGCCATGGGCAAGCTGGACAAGAATTGGGCAGCAGACCTGATCCATGCCAATGACTGGCAGGCCTCGCTCGTGCCGGCCTACCTGGCCTGGCGCGGCGCCAAGCTGCCGTCGATCCTGACCATCCACAACCTCGCCTATCAGGGGCTTTTCCCCAAAGACTCGCTGCGCCGGATCGGCGTCCCCGAAAGCTCCTTCCATATCGACGGCGTCGAGTTCTACGACCAGCTCTCCTTCCTCAAGGCGGGACTGGTCTATGCTTCGCACCTCACCACCGTCAGCGGCACCTACGCCCGGGAAATTACCACGGACGAATTCGGCTGCGGCCTGGAAGGCCTGCTTCGAGCCCGCTCCGACGCGGCCGAGCTCACCGGCATCCTCAACGGCATCGACGAAAGCTGGGACCCGCGCTCGTGCGCCCAGCTCGCCCAGCAGTTCGGCGCCGGCGACTGGATCGGCAAGAAAGCCAATGCGGACTATGTGCGCAAACAGTTCGGACTTGCGGTGTCGCGCGGCCCGATGTTCGGCATCGTCGCCCGGCTCGTGCACCAGAAGGGCATCGACCTCGTGCTGGCGGCGGCCGACGAGATCGTCGATGCCGGCGGGCAAATCGTGGTCACCGGCTCCGGCGAGCCGGCGCTCGAGCAGGCGCTGATCGACGCGCATCGCCGGCGGCCTGACGCGATCGGCGTCGTGATCGGCTTCAACGACGCCCAGGCGCGCCGCATCTTCGCCGGCAGCGATTTCACATTGATGCCGTCGCGCTTCGAGCCGTGCGGGCTCAGCCAGATGTACGCCCAGCGTTTCGGCTCGCTGCCGATCGGCCACCAGACCGGCGGCCTCGCCGAGACCATCACCGACGGCGAAACCGGCTTCCTGTTCTCAAAACCCTCGCACGAATCCTTCCTCGGCGGCGTCCGCCGGGCCTTCGAGGCATTCATGGCGCAGGACCAGCTCGACACCATGCGCCGCAGCGCGATGGGACGGTCGTTCTCCTGGAGCATCTCGGCCGGCAGCTACAACGCGCTGTACCGGAAGCTGGCGGCGGTGTGAGGCCAGCGCTCTCTCGTGCCCCGGACGCGGCGCAGCGTCTCTTCGACGGTGCGCTGCAGAGCCGGGGCCCATGTCGCGCAGCAGTTCGCGGCCCCTGGGTCCCGGCTCTGCGCCGCAACGCTCACGCGTCGCGGCTTGTCCGGGACAGGCGGGAGGCGCTTCTTAGCGGCGCTGATCCATCTGCGAGCGACCGATCCAGGCTCTGTTGAGGCACTGGGTCATCCAGTCGGGCTGCGGCTCGCCGTTTAGCCGCGCTTGCGCTTCCTGGTAGGGACCGACATAGCGCAACCGGTCCGGCAATTTCGGGTAGACCCGCCGGATCCATTTCAGTGCGTTGTCGGCCGACCTGGTGTTGCGCTCGTCGAGCTCAAACCCAAAGCCCGCGCGCAATGGCTCCGGCAGCAAGCTCGCCGTGAGCGCGCGATACCATCGCGGCGGCCGCAACCACGGACGCGCGCCGCCAAAGATCTGCCTCACAATCTCACGCGCGGCCGGACTGACGGTCAGCGTGTCCGACTGTGCCATCGCATTGGTGTAGGCCGCAAAGCCTGACCAATCCGCGGGCAGGTCGTCCCCCGTCAATCCGAACAAGGCGCCGAACGTCCGGCTCTCGGTCCAGTAGCGTTCGCGCTCCTCCGCCGAGAGCGGCGGCAAAACCAGATCGTGCGCCATCAGCGCCGTCTCGACCAGCGTGGCATGAACCCAGCGCAGCGAAGGGATGTCGTTGGCACAGTAGCGCGAGCCGGCCACGAACGGACCGACGGTCTCGGGCATCTCGCCGACGATCATGCTGTGGCGCCGGTACAATTGCCGCGACGACAACAGCGCGCGGTCGAGCGAGCCGAACACCATGGCAAAGACGATGTCGAAGGTGCGGTGAAATCGCCCGATCGGATCGGCGAAGGTTTTGGAATGCTCGGCGATGGCAGCGGCGACCCAAGGGTGGGCCAACTGCAGCATCAGCGCACGACCGGCGCCGAGAAAGATGACGGCCTCGCGGTCGATCCGCCAGGTCACCGAGGACGGGCCGAACACGCCGGGGACCTGCTCCGGGGCGTTGGCGCGGACTTGATCGAGGGCAAATTCCAGATCGTTCGCGGACACCACTTGCAGGGCCTTTCGATTGCGAGCGAGGACCGACGATCCGCGAGGCCTGTGGCAATTCGATGAACGGCGATTTTCTCACCCGGCCCGATCCTACGACGCCCCGGCTGAATTGGTTCAGCCGGCTATTTCTTTTGGCGCAATCATGCCCTTGCGCCGGGTCTCCGGCATCACCGTCAGGATCAGCAAAAATCCCGTCGCAGCGATGCTTGCCAGCCCGAAGAAGGCGGTGGCATTGCCAAACTTGTCGCTGATATAGCCGCCGAGCACGGTGCTCAGCGATGCACCGATGCCCATTCCCGTGCCGACGATGCCCTGCGCAAGATTGAAATGGCCGCTGCCGAAGGCGACGTCAGCCACGATCAGCGGGATCATGACTGCGAACACCGCGGCGGTGAAGCCGTCGAACACCTGCACCAGCACCAGCAAATAGGGATCGCGCACGGTGGCGAACAGCAGGCCGCGGATCGCCAGCGCGCCGAACCCGATCAGCAGCAGCGGCCGGCGGCCCCACGCTTGCGCCTTGCGTCCGACCGTCGGCGACAGCAACGCCACGATCGCCTGCGGCACGACGATGCAAAAGGCGACCAGCACCGTCGCCCACTGGGCCGATCGCGCCGTCACCGCGCTCGCCATCAGCGGCATCATCGAGGCGTTCGCCAGTTGCAACAGCAAGACGCTCAGCGCAAAGACGATGAGCGGACGCTGTCGGATCAGGTGCCAGATATTGGTGTCGCCGCGATCCTTCGCCTCGCGCGGCATTTCGCCGTGGCAGCGCGCAATGTCGACTTCATGCTCGCGGATGCGCGACAGCGCGATCAGAGTGGGGATCGCGAGCAGGAAGGAGACCAGGAACACCGAGCGGCTCGACAGGAGGTAGCCGGCCGTGCCCATTACGGCAGCCGCAACACCGTTGCCAAGCGAGGCAAAGCGGGCGTTGCGGCCGAGCCGCTCGCCGATCGCGAACGGTCCGACCAGGCCGAGGCTGATCGCCGCGATCGCCGGCCCGAGCACGCAGCTTGCTGCCGCGTGCAAGGTGGCCGCAGCCACCACCACGGGGAAGATCGGCATCGCCGCATAGGCGAGCGCGCAGCAGCCGATGGTGGCGATGGCGAGGCCCGCGACCAGCCGTTCGGATTTTGCGGCATCGATGATGGCGCCGCCCGGCATCTGTCCGATCAGAGCAACGATGCCGCCGATCGACAGCACCAGGCCGATCTCGACCTGGGTCCATTTTTGCGTTGTGAGGTAAACCGCGATGAAGGGACCGAAACCGGTCTGCACGTCGGCAAGAAAGAAGATGAACCAGTCGAGACCGCGCAGGCTCTGGCGCGACGGTGCCGGAATGCCGGGAGGCAATGGCGCGGCATCGTTGTCGTGCTTAACGCGGCCCTCGCGATCTGCATGGTTCGGCTTTCTCGACAACAGCACAGGCGGCCATCCCTCCCCGCGCCTCACTGAACCGCTTGCAGCGGTTGCAGGCTGCCGGACGCGCCGAGCACGACCATCGGCGCGTCTTCCTTGTATTCCGGCGCGGCGGCGACCTGCGCCTTGGTCAATTCCAGCGTGATGCTGTCCTTCTTGCTGGCGATCTTGCCGAACCGCAAAGCGTTCCAGTCAACCACGATCTTGCGGCTGCCGACACCGAGGAAGCCGCCGAAATCGATAACTGCAGCGCGGACATGGCCACTGCGATCGACGATGACGTCGACAATGCGACCCATGCCCTCGTTCGCCGCGCTGAGCACGTCACGGCCAAGCACACCATGCGCATCGCTGGCGCCGATGATCGTGACCGACGGCGGTGGCGCGGCATCCTTTGGCGTGACGGGGACCGATGACGCCGGCGGCTGCAGCGTCGGCGGCGCATTCGCTTCAGTTGAAGGCGCGGGCAACTCCTCCGCAGCTCGTGATACGGCGACCGTCAATCCCGCGACGATCACCACGCTCAGGATCAACCATCCGGCGGTACGCATGCACCCTCCTCCCGCGCGCCGCTAGCGCGCCAACACGATCGAGACCTGGATCTGGCCACGCGTGCGCAACACCTCCAGCGCGACGTCCTCGCCATGGCGGCTGACGCGCAGATCCACGCTGGACTCGCCCAGGCGCAGATCGCGCAAAATCACCTCGTGCAGGAACGCCGGCAGACGCGGATTGCGCAGCCGGATCTCTCCGCGCGCCACATCGAACTCGATGCCCAGCGTCGCCTCCAGCAACGTGAACGCGGTTGCGCTGGCCCAGGCCTGCGGCGCGCAGGCGACCGGATAGAGCGTCGGGCCGCGCCGCTTCTCGCGCCGGAAACCGCAGAACAATTCGGGCAACCGGCGCAGGTCCATGTAGGTTGCAGCGTCGAACAGTCCCTTGAAGACGTGCGCGACCGAATGCTTCAGCCCGTAGCGCGCGAGCCCGAGCGCGATCAGTGCGTTGTCGTGCGGCCAGATCGACCCGTCATGATAGGACATCGGGTTGTAACGCACCTCGCCGACAGCGACGGTGCGGATGCCCCAGCCCGAGTAGAAGTGCGGCCCCATCAGATCGGCGGCGACGAGACGGGCGCGATCTTCACGGATCATGCCGCTGAACAGCACCTGCCCGGCGTTTGAGGTCCGTACCTTGCAGGGCCGCTTCTTGCCGTCGAGCGCCAGCGCATAGGTGCCGAGCTCTTCGCACCAGAACGCGGCCTCGAAGCGCTCGGCCAGCGCCTTGGCCTCGGCCTCGAGCTTTTTGGCGAGATCGGGCTTGCCCAGCCGGAGCGCACAGCGCGCGGCGAGCCGCTTGGCGGCAAAGACGTAACCTTGCACCTCGGCCAGCGCGAGATTGCCTTCCGCAAGCTGGCCATCGGCATGGAAGATCGCGTCGTAGGAATCCTTCCAGCCCTGATTGGCGAGGCCCTTTTCCGTGGCGCGCTGGTATTCGACGAAGCCGTCCTTGTCGGGGTCCCCGGGGCCGTCGATCCAGGCCAGCCCCGCCTCGATGGCCGGCCACAACTCGGTCAACGTCTTCTCGTCGCCGGTGCGCTCGAAATAGCTTCCGGCGAGCAGCACGAACAAAGCGGTCGAATCCACGCTGCCGTAATACTGCGCGAACGGCACCTCGCGCAGCGCCGCCATCTCGCCGCCGCGCATCTCATGCAGAATCTTTCCGGGCGCCGCATCGTTCAGCGGATCGACCGCCTTGGCCTGGAAATGCGCGAGCCGCCGCAACACGCCCTTGGCGATGCGCGGGTCGACCCACAGCATTTGCAGAGCCGTAATCAGGCCGTCGCGGCCGAACGTCGTCGAGTACCAGGGAATCCCTGCATACGGATAGCGGCCCTGCGGCGTCTCCGTCATCAGCATGTTGAGGTCGGCCATGGACTGGCACAGCACCTCGTTGAAGATGTTGTTGGAGGTCTCGATGCTGGCGGTCCCCATCGTCGATTGCCGCATCTCGCGGCGGTGGGCGAGCAGCCCCCTGAAAAAGCGCGCCGGCTTCTCCGTGATCGGCCGATTGCAGGACACGGCCACGAACAGCGATTTCGACTCATGCGGATCGAGTTCGAGTTGCCAGGTTGCGGCATTCACCGACAACTTCGTCGGGCGCGGGTCGAAATGCAGGCATGTGGTGCGCTCGGCGTCATCAAGACCGCGGTAGTCGAACAGCACGTCGGTCGGGCCCAACAGCCGGCTCGAGCCAATGCCGCGACGCGGACGCCGCTCGCCGCGAACCTCGAACAGATCGGCGAAATCATTGTCGAACAGCAGGGTCAGCCCGAAATTGGCCGGGCGGTCGCCGTGGTTCTGCACGCCGATGCGCTGATAGGCGGTGCCGCGCCACAGGAAGATCGTGCGCACGATGTGGAGCAGGTCCTTTTGCAGCACGAGGCTGCCCTCCCGGTAGATATCCGGATTGGTGAGATCGACCGTCAGCGCCGAGTTGTCGTCGCGCAGGTTGGATCCCAGCAACAACGGCTGGAGATCGTCGAGCACGAGCTCAAGCCTCGCAAGGTAGCGCGTGTCGTGATGGAACAGGCCGTCGGGCCCGCCGGCCGAGGCGCCGATGTCGCCATGGCTGTCAAGCACGATAAAGGTATCGTCGTGCTTGAGCGAACGCCGCGGCCGCGCCGACGGTCCCGTCATCGGAATATAGAAAGGCTGCTCCGCGACCTGGTCCATGGTTCGCGTCACGGAGATGAATTGAGTAACGGCTTCAGCCGACATCAGCAGTTCCCCTGCGCTTGTTTCGACACGCAACCGACTCGAACGCGACTGTTGGTTTACGCGGCGGCCTGCGCGAGCCGGCTCATTTCCTGCGTGACCAGCGCACGATAGGGCCCGTGGCCTTGCATCAGACGTTCGGGTGACCCGTCCTCGATGATCTTACCATCCTTCAGCACGACCACGCGGTCGAAATTGCGCAACGTCGCGAGGCGATGCGCAATCGCGATGACGGTGCGGCCGCGCATCAGCCGCGACAGCGCCTCGCGGATCGCCTCCTCGGATTCGCTGTCGAGCGCGGCGGTCGCTTCGTCCAGCAGCAGGATCGGCGCGTCCTTCAGGAAGGCGCGCGCAATCGCGATGCGTTGGCGCTGGCCGCCGGACATCTTGACGCCGCGGTCACCGACCATGGTGTCGAGCCCTTCCGGCAGGCTTTCGACGAAATCGCAGCGCGCCGCAATCGCCGCACGGAGCACCTCGTCGTCGGTCGCGTTCGGGCGACCATAGCGGATGTTTTCGCGAATCGAGCGGTGGAACAGCGAGATGTCCTGCGGCACGACCGAAATGGCCTCGCGCAGACTCAGCTGCGTCACCTTGGAAATATCCTGACCGTCGATGGTGAGGCTGCCCTCGTCGGTATCGTAGAAGCGCTGCAGCAGCGTGAACAGCGTCGACTTGCCGCCGCCGGACTGGCCGACCAGCCCGACGCGCTGGCCGGGTTGCAGGCGCAGGCTGAACCGCTCGAAGATCTTCTCGCCGCCGGGATAGCCGAAGGTGACATTATTGTACGCGATCGCGGCGCCGCTCTTCACCAGCGGCTCGGCCTCGGGGTGGTCGCGCAATTCATGCGGCACCAGCAGCGTGGCGATCGCCTCGGTCAGCCGCGCAACGTGCTGGGTGACGTCGACCAGCGCCACCGCGAGATCGCGCGTCGCGTTCAAAATGGAGAGACCGAGGGTGCAGACCAGCACGACGTCGCCGGTGGTCGCCTGGCCATTCTGCCAAAGCATGATCGCCCAGGCCATCAGGGCGATCGTGAGCACGACAGTGATGCCGGCATGGATAAGTCGCAGCTTCTCCAGATAGCGCAGGCTGCGGCCGCGTGCCGTGAGTTCCCGGTTTACCGTCGCGTCGAACCGCTCGTGCTCATGCCCGATACCGCAGAAGGCGCGCACCAGCGGCATGTTGCTGATGACGTCGATCATCTCGCCGTCGACGACGGCGGCCTTGTCGGCGAAGTCGTCATGCAGCGGCTTGCCCGCAGCAGCGAGGCGGAACATCGCCAGCACCATGCCGCCGGCCACCACCATCAGGCCGAGCGCCATGTAAGGACTGACGGTTCCAATCAAAGCGATTGCCGCAACTGTGGCGATGCACGGCGGCAACACATTCCAGACGAACATGTTCTCGACGGTGAACACCGCGTTCGACGTCGCCGTGATGCGGCTCGTCAGCATGCCGGGCATGCGGTCAGAGAAGTAGCTCGGCGCGTGGCCGGTCAGATGACGAAATATGTCACGGCGTAAATCACCCGTGACACGAACGAAGGTGAAGCTCGCCGTCCAGCTCGCGATCCGCCACAGGAAGTTGTCGGCGGCGATCAGCGACATGAGTAAAATGAATGCCAGCCATACGCTGCCACCATGTGAAGTTCCGGCGGTCAGGCTGTCGACGAGAGATTTGACGCCGTACTGCGTGCCTACGGAGCAGGCAACGGCCGCAACGACAGCGGTCAGGATCACGAGATGCGACGCCAGGCGACGCCGGAGATAGCGCAAAACAAAGGCGAATGGCCGGCGCGCGTATCCAGAAAGATGATCCATGTGACTATCGACCCCGTCGTGATGTTTTCAATTTTTCTGTTAGTCGACTGAACATCGACCACTTCGCCTCGGTTCCCGGGCAAACCCATCACGACATGCGGATGCGGACGATCTGCGGAGATGTGATGGCAGCACCGCGACGAGCACCCGACGTGTCCAATAAGTAACCTCTGAGGGAAGGAACTTCGCAAGTGCGGGAACGTTCCCCTGACTGGCATTGCCGGTGCCGCAAAGACTGGGGGTTTCACGTTCATGATCGCAGAGGAGATGGCGAGATGCGCATCGCGCAGGTAGCTCCGTTGACGGAGGCTGTTCCACCCAAGCTGTATGGCGGCACCGAGCGGGTGGTGCATTGGTTGACGGAAGAGCTGGTGGCCCTTGGACACGACGTGACGCTGTTCGCCAGCGGCGATTCGCAGACCTCGGCGAAGCTGGATGCCTTATGGCCGCGGGCGCTCCGCCTCGACGGTTCCGTGCGCGATCCCAATGCGCTGCACATGGTGATGCTGGAGCGGGTGCGGCAGAAATGTGACGACGAGGAGTTCGACTTCCTCCACTTCCATCTCGATTATTATCCGTGGTCGCTGTTCTACCGGCAGCCGACGCCGTTCCTGACTACGCTGCACGGCCGGCTCGACCTCCCGGAGCATCAGCCGGTCTTCAACACCTTTTCGAAGGTCCCCGTCATCTCTATCTCGAACGCGCAGCGGCGGCCGGTGCCGCAGGCGAACTGGGTAAGGACGATCCACCACGGCCTGCCGGAGAATCTGTTGACGCCGAAGCCGGCGAAGCAGGAATATCTCGCCGTGCTCGGCCGCATCGCGCCGGAAAAGGGCGTCGACCGCGCCATCAAGATCGCGACCCATTGCGGGATTCCGCTGAAGATCGCGGCCAAGGTCGACCGTACCGACCAGGATTACTATGACGAGCTGATCCGGCCGATGATCGAAAACAATCCGCTGGTGGAATTCATCGGCGAGATCAGCGATCACGAGAAGTCGGACTTTTTGAGCGGCGCACTCGGCCTGTTGCTGCCGATCGACTGGCCGGAGCCGTTTGGTCTCGTCATGATCGAAGCCATGGCCTGCGGAACGCCGGTCGTCGCCTTCAACCGTGGCTCGGTGCCGGAGATCATCGACGAGGGCCTCACCGGCTTCGTCGTCGAGGACGTCCTCAGCGCGGCCGGCGTCGTCGGCCGCCTGCAGCAACTCGACCGCTCTGCCATCCGCAAGCAGTTCGAGACGCGCTTCACGGCGCGGCGCATGGCGCTGGACTATCTCGCGGCCTATCGCAGCCTGGACGAGGAGAAGGCGCCGCGGATCAAGCTGGTGAGCAGCGCGGAGTAGCTTGCTGACCACTCTCGTGTCCCGGACGCGCTGCAACGCCTTTTGCGTTGCAGCGCAGAGCCGGGGCGCGAGAAGCTTATCTCACCGCCGCCCGCTTCGGCTCCACGATCTCGAACATGCGCGGGAAGTCGTCCATCAGGCCCATCAGCTCGGCGAGCCGCATCGGGTTGCCTGATAGCTTGACCTTGCCGGCGGCGACGGCTTCCGGGAAGCTCGTCAGCTTCGCGATCACCTCGTCAAAAGTTGAGCGCGCGAGCGTGAAGCTGGCATCCGCGCCTTCCGCCTGCACGCCCTCGGTGTAGGTGAGCGCGGAATTCTCCAGATTGAGCACGAACGTCTCGCCGGTGTCGGAAAAGCTCCAGTTCAGCACGATGTGCTTACCTTCCGCCTTCGGCCCGTTGAGGCGGATGCCGAGCACGTCCCAGAGCTGTGAGGTGCGCAGCGCCGCCAGCGTCTCGCGCGGCATCGGCGGGCGCGCCGGCACCTTCGGCATGCCCTGGCGCAATTCCTGCGCGCCGAACAGATAGGCGTTGCGCCAGGTCGCGCTTTCCGCGGCATAGCCGAGCTGCTCCAGCGTGTCCGCCAGCAACGCGCGCGCCGCCGCATTATCCGGCTCGGCAAAGACGAGATGGCCGAGCGCCTGCGCCACGAAGCGGAATTCGCCCTTGTCAAAATCGACACGCGCCCGCGCGAGAATGGCGTCGGCACCACCCATATATTCGACGTACTTCTTGCCGGATTCCACCGGCGGCAACGGATCGAGATTGACCGGATTGGCGTCATACCAGCCGAGATATTTCTGGTAGATCGCCTTCACATTGTGCCGGATATGGCCGTAATAGCCGCGGCCATGCCAGGCGCCTTCGAGACTCTTCGGCAGTTGGATGGTTTCGGCGATCTCGGCGGCGGTGAGGCCGTGGTTCATCAGGCGGATGGTCTGGTCATGCGCGAATTTGTAGAGGTCCCGCTGCTGCCGGATCATCGTGCCGATGCGGTCGCGTCCCCACACCGGCCAGTGGTGCTGGCCGCACATCGCCTCCGCCTTGCCGTCCCAGAGCTGCAAGGCCTCGCCCAGATATTTCGACCAGGCCAGCGCGTCGCGCACGTCGGCGCCGCGGAACGGCAGCAGATTGTGGAAATTGTGGGTGCAGTTCTCGGCGAGGTTCAACAGCTTGTAGCGCGGGATGAAGAAATGCATCTCCGCCGGAGCTTCGCTGTTCGGCGCCATCTGGAATTCGAATTCGACGCCGTCGATCACGCGCCTGTCGCCGGTCGCCATGATCAAATCGGTCGGCCGCAGCAGCGCCACTGAACCTGCCGCCATCGACTTGCCGAGGCCGCAATCGACCTGCCCGCGCACGCCCTTGGCGAGAAGCGGCCCGAACTGGTACTGCGCCCGGCGCAGCATCGCCGGTCCCGCGATGATGTTCTCTGAGACGGCATGCTCCATGAACAAATTGGGCGCGATGATCGGCACGCGCCCGGTGGCGAGCGCATCCTCCTCCAGCACGCCGCGCGCGCCGCCCCAATGGTCGGTGTGGGTGTGGGTAAAGATCACGGCCGCGACCGGCCGCTGGCCGCGATGCTTGTAGTAGAGATCGAGCGCCGCGCGCGCGCCCTCGATCGAGGTCAAGGTGTCCACGACGATGACGCCGCTATCGCCCTCGATCAGCGTCATGTTGGCGATGTCGAGCCCACGCACCTGGTAAACGCCAGGCACGACCTCGAACAGCCCGTGCTGCATGTTGAGCCGCGACTGCCGCCACAGGCTGGGATTGACGGTCGGCGGCGCCTGCTCGGTCGACAGGAAGCCGTAGGGTTCGAGGCTCCAGACTGTCCGTCCTTGCGGGTTTGTAATCTTCGCGTTGTCGATCGTGCCGAGAAAGCCGCGTGCGGCATCGTCGAAATCCCGCGTGTCGGAAAACGGCAGCGCGTTCAGCATCGCCGTCTGCTGCGCGATGACGGACGCCGTTGCGTCCTTCGGCTCGCTGCTGGACGTGTCTGTCATCTTGATCTCCTCCCGGCCTGTTGCGCGGCATCTAACCGCATCTCGCGGTCGATTGCCATGGCGGGAGGACGGCGTGATGCGTAGCCCCGCGCCCAAAGGCGGAGAGGATGCAGCGTGTTCGCAGCTACATGCCCAACAGCCTGGGCAGCCACAGCGACAGGCCCGGCCAATAGGTCACGACCACAAGGAACGCCAGCATGGTCAGGAGCCATGGCCACACCGCGACCGTGAGCTCGGTGATACCCATCTTGGCGATGCCCGAGGCGACGTAGAGATTGAGGCCGACCGGCGGATGGCACAGTCCGACCTCCATGTTGACCGTCATCAGGATGCCGAAATGGATCGGATCGATGCCGAGCTTGATCGCAACCGGAAACAGGATCGGCGCCATGATCAGGATGATCGAGGACGGCTCCATCACGTTGCCCGCCACCAGCAGCAGGAGATTGACGACGAGGAGGAAGCCGATCCAGCCGAGGCCCTGGTCGATCATCCATTGCGCGAGCGCTTGCGGCACGTTCTCGTAAGTCATCAGGAACGAGAACAAGACGGCGTTGGTGATGATGTAGAGCAGCATCGCCGACAGATTTGCCGACGACAGCAGCACGCGCGGCACGTCTCGCAGCTTCAGATCCTTGTAGATGAACACTGCGACGATAAAGGCATACACCGCGCTGACGGCGGCAGCTTCGGTCGGTGTGAACAGGCCGCTGTAGATGCCGCCGATCACGATCACGATCAGCAGGATGCCCCAGATCGATTTGCGGAACGCATCGAACCGCTCGAAGAGGGTTGCTTTCGGCATCCTCGGATAGTCGTTACGCCAGGCCCGATAGAACGTCGTGGCGCCGAGCAGCATGGCGAGCACGAGCCCCGGCACGATCCCGGCGATGAACAGCTTGCCGACGGAGGTATTGGTGGAGACGGCAAAAAGGACCATCGGAATCGAGGGTGGAATGAGAATTCCCAGCGAGCCGGAGGTCGTGATCACGCCCGCCCCGAACCGCTTCGGAAACCCCTGCGCGACCATCGCAGGCAGGATCACCGATCCGATCGCCACCACCGTGGCCGGCGATGAGCCGGAGATCGCGGCGAACAGCGCGCAGGCGACCACGCCCGAGAGCGCAAGGCCGCCGTACCAATGGCCGACCAGCGCGGTCGCAAAGGCGATCATCCGGCGTGCCACGCCGCCATGGGTCAGGAAGTTGCCGGCAAGGATGAAGAACGGGATCGCCATGATCTCGAAGCTCTCGATGCCTGTAAACAGCTTCAGCGCCACCGATTCCGTTCGCACGTCGGTCAGCGTGAACATGAAGCTGAGCACGGTCAGACCGAGCGCAATCGAAATCGGCATGCCCGTGAGCATCAACGACAGCAGAAGGCCGAAAACCACGGCGACACGCAGGCCCTGCGGCAGCGTGATCACGTGCGCCGAATGCGCGAAGCACACGGCGACGATCAGGACCGGCAACAGCATCAGGACCCAGCCGAGTGGGCTGCGTTCGTCGCGGGCGACCTGAGTGCGCGTGACCGGGGCCGGATGAACCGGGTCTGCCTCGACGCCCTCGACGCCGGCCATGTCGTGATGCGGCAGCTCGCCGGTGCGATAGAACGACCAGGCGACTTGCAGGAAGCGGAAGCACATCAGCCCGGAGCCGAGCGGGATGGTGAGATACACCAGCCACATCGGCGCTTCGAGATCGTTGGATTGTTGGCCGGTCTGCCACATCTGGCCGACAAACGCGGCCCCGAAATAGCACACGATGGCGGTGAAAAGGGCGCCGCACATCAGGCCGAAAGTGATGACGCGGCGGCGCGATCCGCCGGGAAGGATGTTGACCAGGACGTCGACGCCGACATGGATGCCGGTGCGTACCCCGTAGGCCGCACCGAATTTCGCCATCCAGATGAACATGTAGATGCAGAGTTCCTGCGCCCAGGACAGGTCGAGAGCGGCAAGCCAGACGAACGCGGCTCGCGCGGGAACGGCCAGCAAGGCCAGGTTGCGCGCCTCCGCCCATTTGGCGATGTCGATCGACAGCCCGGCGCCATAACGGTGCAGCACGGCAACGAAGATGAGCAATGTCGCAGCCGCGATCAACGTCGCGATCAGCCATTCCTCGAGATGATTGAGCACACGATTCAGTACACGCAGCAACTTAGTCCCCCAGCTTGGCTCATCATCAAGAGCAACGGCCGGGAGTGCGATCACCCCCGACCGTTATGGTTGTTCTTATAACGGCGCCGGCGTCAGTTCATCTTGACGTCGAGTTCCTTGGCGAGGAGATCGAGCACCTCCTGCCCGACCCGCCCCTTCGCCCATTTGTAGGTCGGCTGCATCGCCTCCTGCCATGCCTTGCGATCGGCGTCAGTCAGATAATGCAACGTGGTCTTGCCCGTCTTCTTGATCTCGGCCAGCGCATCTTCGTTCTCCTGGCGCGCGATCGAGTTGGTGTAGTCGGTCGCCTCGTTCATCGCCTTTTCGAGCTGGGCGCGGATATCAGGCGGCAGGCCCGACCAGAATTTCGAGTTGACGATGACTGCGTATTGCAGATGCGCGTGATAGGACACGGTGATGTCCTTCTGCACCTCGTAGAACTTCTGCGTCAGGTAGTTCGACGCGGTGTTCTCGCAGCCGTCGACCACGCCCGTCTGCAAAGCCTGGTAGACTTCGGAAAACGCCATGATCTGAGGGATCGAGCCCATGATCCGGAGATATTGGTCGGCGACCTTCGATCCGGAGATGCGGAATTTGAGACCCTGGAAATCGGTCGGCTTCATCAGGGCACGGTTAGCGGAGAGCATGTGGAAGCCGTTGTCCCAATAGGCGAGCCCGGTGATGCCCTTGGTCTCGAGCTTCTGGAACAGCCATTTGCCGATGGTGCCCTTCATCGCGTTGGAATAGGTCGCGTCGTCCTTGAACAGCCAGGGCAGGTCGAGCGCCTCGAACTCCTTGATACCGAGCGGTGCGAACTTCGCGGTCGAGGGCGCGAGCATCTGCACCGAGCCGAGCTGAAGCGCTTCGATCTCCTCCTTGTCCTTATAGAGGGTGGAGTTCGGATAAATTTCGATCTTGACCTTGCCGTCGGTGTACTTCTCGGCAAGCTCCTTGAACTTCAGCGCGCCCTTGCCCTTCGGGGTGTCATTGGCGACGACGTGGCTGAACTTGATGACGATCGGGCTCTGGGCCTGGGCCGAGACGGGAGACAAGGCAGGAGCCAAGAGAACAGACGCGGCGGCGACCGCAAGAAGCAGCTTGCGCATGAAGTAACCTCCCAACAACCTCTAAAAGCGGGTCTTTTTTGCTTTGCAGCCCAGTTTGCGGTCCAGTAGTGGCAGCAATCCGCCACCCGAACAACTAGACCTAAGCCCAATTTGCCGCAGCCAAGCTATCTTGGCGGCGGCTGAATGCGCAACCCGGCACCCGCTCCCATCCCCGAGAGCGAGCGCTTATGTCGCAATGCGGCAGTGCAATCAGCCCTTGCGCTGGGCGACCATGAACAGACGCCGGAACGGGAATAGCGTCTGCCCGGCGGCATTCTTCGGATAGGCCTTCGCGACCCGCTCGCCATAGGCCGCTTCGAACGCGGCCTTCTCGTCGCCCTGCAAGATGTCGAGATAGCGCGTCAGCCAGGTCCCCTTGGTCCACTCCTTCACGGGATTCTCGCCTTCGAGCACCTGCAGATATTCGGTCTCCCAGATGTCGATATTGGCCGACATCGGAGCAAGCAGACCGTGATAGTAGGCCGGCCCTTCGACCGGCGGCGGCGTGACGAGATGCTCGACCTTGGACCGCCAGGGACCGTTGAGCGCGGTCTCGCCGATCAGCACATGCGAGGGGGCCAGAAAGTTGCGCGGCATCTGCACCGCAAGCATGCCGCCGGGCGTCACCTTCTCCATGACCGAAGGAAACAATGCCGCATGATTGGGCAGCCAGTGCAGTGCGGCATTGGAATAGACGACGTCATACTGCTTCGTCGGGCGCCAGTGGCCGAGGTCTTCATGGGACCATTCCACGTCCGGTGCTGCCTTGCGGCCGGCGGCAACCATCTCGGCCGAGCCCTCGACACCCGTCACCGTCGCGTCGGGCCAGCGCTCCTTGATGAGCTTGGTGACATTGCCGGCGCCGGCGCCGAGATCGGCAATCGCACGCGGACCAGAATCCGGAATCCGCATCAACAGGTCGACGGCGGGCCGGAGCCGGTGGCCGGAAAATTTCAGATATTGCTGCGGATCCCAGACCATCGCTCAGCGCCTTTTCTTTTTCATGTTTCCTTCAACGCGGCTCTTGGTTACCACTGCTCGTCCCGGTCGGGCAAATCACCCTGACGGGGACAGTGCAGGAAACGAACAACAAAACGAACAGCAACAAGCAAAAAAGCAAACAAGAGAGCGTGTGATCATGGACCTCGGGCTCAAATCAAAAACCGCTGTCGTCACAGGCGCGAGCGTCGGCATCGGCCGCGCCATCGCCAAGGGTCTCGCCGCCGAAGGCGTGCACGTCGTCGGCGTGGCACGCCGCACCGATCTGCTCGCCGAGCTGGTGAAGGAAGTCGGCTCCGGGCTGATCACGCCGTTCGAGCAGGACGTGATGGAAAAGGACGCGGCGGAGAAGATTTCAGCCTTTGCGCTAAAAGAGCTCGGCCATGTCGACATCCTCATCAACAATGCCGGCGGCAGCCGCCCCCTCCCCGTCGATGCGCCCGACAGCAAATGGGACGAAGCGATCGCGCTGAATTTCACCAGCTACCGCCGCATCGCGCATGCCCTGTTGCCGCAGATGATCGAACGCAAATGGGGCCGCATCGTCAACATCACCGGCAAGTCCGAGCCCGAAGGCCTCAACGCCGCATTCGCGGCGAAAGCCGCCGTGCACGCCTGGGCCAAGGGCCTGTCGCGCGAGATCGGCGAGCACGGCATCACCATCAACTGCATCCCGCCCGGCCGCATCATGAGCGAACAGATCCGCCGCAACTACGCACCGGACTATCGCGAGCGCTTTGCGGAGGAAGAGATCCCCGTCGGCTATTGGGGCGAGCCGGAAGATCTGGCGGCGTTGGCGGTGTTTCTGGCCTCGCCCGTGGCTCGGTACATCACGGGGACGGTGATCCCGGTGGATGGGGGGTTGCGGAGGTATCAGTTCTAAACAGCCCGCCTACCCATCCCATGGCCCTTGGATACGATCGGCGATCCCCGAGATCTTCAGGGATCGCCGATCATCAACAATCTACTTCTCGCTCTTGTACGACTGGTTCTTTGCAATCGTCGTCCAGCGGCCGTTCTTGATCTGGCCGATGGTCGCAGCGGAGACACCGAGATGGTTGTCCTTCGAGAACGACACCGGCGCACCGCCAAAGATGTCTTCGAACACCTTGCCCGATTCCATCGCGGCAATCAGCGTCTCCGTCGTCAGGTTCTTCCCGGCGAGACCGGCATAGAACGCGAACGCCATGAAGCCGTCATAGCCGGAGGTCGACTGCAGATTGGGATCGACGCCGAACATCTTGCGATAGGCTTCGATGAACTCCTTCACCTTACCGGTCGCCGTGTCGGGATAGAAAATCTCGGTCTGGCCGACGCCGAAAATGCCTTCGGTGGCGTCCTTTCCGAGCTCGTGCAGGTCGGGCACGTAGCTCGGTGACGACACCACGAACAGCGGCGTCCAGCCGAGCTTCTTGGCGGCGGTGACGATGCCGACGGACTCGCGCACAACCGAGCCGAGCGCGACAAGATCGCAGCCATCGGCCTTCATGCGCGCGACCTGCGAGTTGAAGTCGGTCGCACCACGCTTGAACGACACGCGCGTCGCCTCGGGTACTTTCAAATCCTTGAGCTGATCGGAGTAGGCGTCGGTAAAATTCTTCCCCATCTCGTCGTCCTGATAGACGATGCAGGGCTTCTTGACGCCGTTCTTCTCCATCACATATTTGATGCCCAACCGCATCGTGTCGTAGTACGGACTGAACATGTTGAACTTCAGCCGGTCCTCGGGCTTGGCCGGATCCATCTTGAAGGTGAATTCCGCGGCCGTGATCGGGAACAGATGCGTCAGGCCCGCGCCCTGCACCAGCGGCATCGGCGCCAGCGTGGTCGCCGAGCCCATCGCCGAGACGATCGAGAACGCCTTGTCGAGTTCGATCAGCTTCTGGGTCTGCAGCACGGCCTTCTTGGGATCGTAGCTGTCGTCTTCCAGGATGAGCTTGACCTTGCGGCCGTTGATGCCGCCTGCGGCATTGATCTGCTCGACCGCGAGTTTCATGCCGGACGAGGCCGGCACGCCCCACGACTTGATCGGCCCGGAGAGGTCCATATGCGTGCCGATCACGATCTCCGTGTCGGTGACGCCCTGCGTCTTGAACTGTGCGAGCGCGGGTTGCGCCGCCAGTCCCGTGAGCGCGACGATCGCGGCTGACAAAAGGAAACGTGAGGTCATGACTACTATTTCTCCCTGTGCTCTGGTTATGCGCTCTGTGAGATGGCGCTTTCTCTTGACAAACGGTCTTGCGGACGCAGCAATCGGCGGCGCAGCACCAGCATGGCGCTGATTTCGGGATCGCCAGGGCCGAGCGAGCGATCGATCAATGTGAAATCGTCGATTTTGAACGGCGCCCGCGCATTGGTCTCCGCGATCACGCGGCCGATCAGCGCGCGGATCTCGTCCGAGCGGCAAAGGCTGAGAAAGTGCGTGAACGGAATGCTGTTGTCCTGCGCGAACTTGATGACGGGGTCCGGGTCCATCAGGACAGCAGCGATCACCCGCCCCTTGTCGTCGCGATGCAGGAAGGCGTCGGCGACGTAGGGCGACGTCACGAGGTCGGCCTCACTCTTCAGCGAAGCCGCACCGCTGTCGAGTTGGTCCGCGATACGTCCCGCGGGATGCGGCTGGCCGGCATGGACGACATCGCCGCTGTACCACCAGCCGTCACGGATGGCATTCGCAGTCTCGCCGGCGTAGCCGACAAACAGCGCGTCGGATCGCAGCCGGATTTCGCCGGACGCGAGCGTCTCTAGCGTGACGCCGTCGAGCGTTCTGGGCGTACCGCGATGTGCGATGAGGGTTACGACCCCTCCGGACTCGGCGTGGCCGTAAGCGTCGGTGAGCGGCCGCCGGATCGCCCCGAACCAGGCGCCGACATCGGCGCGCGCCGGCGCACCGGTCGTCAGACAAAGCCGCGCCCGGGATAGACCGATGCGATGCCGGACCGGCCCCATAACCAGGGCATCGAGAAGCGGATTGGGCCCGTCGCTTCCTGGCTTCACAGCCATCGCGATCGTGCGGCGCTGAAAGGCAGTCGCTTCCGCCGCGGCGAGCTCGACGCCGGACTTCAGCTTCGCCCACATCCGCGGTGGCGCCTGCACGATTGTCGGCTGCAACTCCCGGAGATCGCTGAGCGCCGTTTCGCGGCTTTCGGGGAAATTGATAATGCACCCCGCCAGCAGCGAAGCGTAGACGCCGACCACGCGCTCCATCACATGATGCAGCGGTGTCAACGACAGGCGCTCGTCCTTCTCGTTCAATTGCAGCTCGCCGGCAATGCGCGCTGCCTGCCGGCCGAGCGCGGCTTGCGTGAGCAAGGCGCCGCGCGCCGGCGCCGTGACGCCCGATGTCATCACGATCGCAGCGACCGATGTCGCGGCCGGCGCGGGAAGAGGACCAACGCCATCGCCGCGGGCCTGCAGCTCCGCAAGGGTCATTACGTGATCGACGCGCGCGCCGTCGTCCCACTGCTCGTGCATGACGACGATTAGCCGCAATCCCGGGCAGCGATCGCGGATGCCGAGCGCCCGGTGCAGGTGCGTATCGCCGGCAACGAACAGAATGGTGACGGAACAGAGATTGAGGAGACGCGCCAGTTCGTTTGCGTCGACATCCGCGTCGAGCCCCGCCGAGACGCCGCTGGCGGCCATAATGCCGAGGTCGGCGAGCACCCAATCCGCACAGGTGTCGCCGCAGATGGCCGCGACGTCCTTATCCTGCAGTCCGACCGCGCGCAGGCCGCGCGCGATCGCATTGACGCGTGTCGCAGTTTCCGTTCCGCTGAGCGGCTGCCAGAGGCCGTAGCGCTTCGAGCGCATGACGGTGGCCTCGCCGTGCGCTGCGAGGGCCGCAACAAGACGTACCGAGAGTGCCTCGCTATCAGCGCCCGCCATGACCACCTTCGCTGTGCATACCAAGATAGAATTCGCGAATCTGATCCGACTGGAGCAGGTTGGCGCAAGTGTCGTGCATCACGACGCGACCGACCTCCAGCACATAACCGTAGTGCGCCGTCTCCAGCGCCATCTTCGCGTTCTGCTCGACCAGCAGTATCGAGACGCCTTCCTCCGCATTGAGCCGGCGAATGATCGTAAAAATCTCCTTCACGAGCAGCGGCGACAGCCCGAGCGACGGCTCGTCCAGCAGCAGCACTTTTGGGCGGCTCATCAGGGCGCGGCTGATCGCGAGCATCTGCTGCTGGCCGCCGGAGAGCTGACCCGCAATCTGGTTCTGCCGCTCGCGCAGCACCGGAAAATAGTCGAACACCTTCTCCAGATCGCTGGCGATCGTCTTGCCGTCTTTGCGGATGTAGGCGCCCATCCGTAAGTTGTCGCGGACGGAAAGGAACGGAAACACCTCACGCCCTTCCGGCACATGGCTTATGCCGAGCCGAACGACCTTGTCCGGCTCCATCGAGCCGATTTTGCGGCCCTCGAATTCGACCGTGCCCTTCACGGGATCGAGCACGCCGGAGATGGTCTTGAGGATACTGGTCTTGCCGGCGCCGTTGGCGCCGAGCACGGTGACGATCTGCCCCTGCATCAGGTCGAGGCTGATGCCGCGGATCGCGGTGATCGGCCCGTAAGTGCTCTCGACATTGGCGAGACGCAGGATCGGTTGCGTGTCCATCGTCATGTCCCGAGATAGGCCGCAATGACGTCGGGATGGCCCTGCACTTCCGCCGCCGTGCCGAGCGCCATCATCTTCCCGTAGTTCAGCGCGAGTACGCGGCTGGAGACGCGGTTGACCAGCGACATGTCGTGCTCGACCATCAGCACGGTGACGCGGAGGCGGCGGTTGATCTCCAGTATCCATTCCGCCATCGCGTTGGTCTCCTCGACGTTGAGGCCGGACGACGGCTCGTCGAGCAGCAGCAACGTCGGTCCGACGCACAGCGCTCGCGCAACTTCGATGACCTTGCGGACGCCATAGGGAAGCGCGCCGATCGTGGTGTCGCGGTACTTCTGCAATCGCAACACGTCCATGACCTCCTCGGCCGCGCGCCGGTGCGCGACTTCCTCGTCGCGAACCTTCTTCGTGCGGAGAATGTCCTGCCAGGCCCGCGTGGTCGAATGCCGGTGGCGGCCGACGAGAAGATTCTGCAAGGTCGAGGCGCTCTCGAACAGCTCGATGTTCTGGAACGTCCGCGCGATGCCTCGCCCGGCAATCTGCTGCGCCGAGAGCCGCGTGACGTCCTCACCGCGAAAGATGATCTGGCCTGCACTCGGCGTGTAGAGCCGGCTGATGAGGTTGAACAGCGTGGTCTTGCCCGCGCCGTTCGGCCCGATGATGGTGAAGACCTCGCCCTCGTTGAGTCCGAAAGAGATATCGTCCACGGCCGTCAGGCCGCCGAACTTCACCGTCAGGTTCTTGACGTCGAAGAAGGTCATCGGCGCTCGGACTTCAGGAACATGCGGGGCGGACGGGCGCTGCGTTGGCGCGCCAGCGGAAATTGCTTGAAATACGCTTTGACGCGCTGCCAGCGGCCGTCGAGGCCCATCGGCTCGTAGATGATGAAGACGATGATGATGATGCCGAAGATCAGCGATTTGAGACCGGGCGCATTGACCACGCGCAGGACCCCGGCCTGTATCGCCTGGGTCACGGCGTCAGGCAGGAACAGCCCGTGAGTCAGCGCATCGACCCACAACGGAACCTTGTCTTTGAGGATGATCAGCAGCGGATCGGCCATGATCATGAATATCGCGCCGAACACTGCGCCCCTCAGGCTCACCAACCCGCCGATGATGATGATCATGACGAAATCGATCGACACGGCCAGGCTGAACATCTCCGGCGAGATGAACGACATCTTGTGCGCATAGAGCGCGCCCGCGATTCCAGTGATGCCGGCGGACAACGCGAAGGCGGTGGTCTTGTAGCGCGCGGTGTCGATGCCCATGCTGCGCGCCGCAGTCTCGGAGTCCCGGATCGCCATGAAGGAGCGCCCGGTGGAGGAGCGGATGATGTTAATGGCGGCGAGGATCACCAGCACGGTGACGAGCAAGCAGAGGTAATAGAAGCCCTCGGTGCCGAGCTTCAACCCGAACACGGACGGCGGAGGCAGCATCATTCCTTCGTTGCCATGGGTGACGCTCTCCCAGCGCGCGATGATCTCCTCGACGATGAAGGCAAAGGCGAGCGTGGCGATGGCGAGGTAGATTCCGTGCAGCCGGAGCGCCGGCAGCCCGACGAGATAGCCCGCGATGCCGGTGAAGACGCCGGCGAGCGGGAGATAAAGCACCAGCGGAATCCCATGCTTCTGGGCAACCGCAGTGAAGTAGGCTCCGATCGCGAGGAAGGCGGCGTGACCGATCGAGACCTGCCCGGCCTGCCCCGACAGAATATTCAGCGCCACGCCGACGATGGCGTAGATCATGATGAAGACGAGTTGGCTGAGATAGTAGGATTCCACCACGTAAGGTGCCGCGATAAGGCCTGCGAGCAGAACGGCGTACCAGAACACTGCAGCCTTCGACGGAAACAGCGGATCGCTGTCGCCGTAATCGGTGCGGACGTGATGCGCCATTGCCCTACACCTTCTTGACGGCATTGAGGCCGAACAGGCCCTGCGGCTTCCACAGCAGGACGGCGAGCAGGACGACATAGGCGGCGACGTCCTTGAACCCTTCCGGCAGATAGAAGCCGGACAGCGACTCGACGATGCCGATGGTAATTCCGCCGGCGACCGCACCGGGGATCGAGCCAAAGCCACCGAGCACGGCCGCCGGAAATGCCTTGATGCCGAGGAAGCCGAGATTAGCGTGGATCAGCGTGATCGGCGCCAGCAATATCCCGGCGGCGCACGCAACCATCGCTGAGAGGCTCCAGACCAGCGAGAACATCCGCTTGACCGGAATGCCCATGTAATAGGCCGCGAGCATGTTCTGCGACGTCGCCTGCATCGCGATACCGATCCGCGTATAACGAAAGAAGGCGTACAGCGCGGCACAAAGCAGCACCGTCGCGACAATGATGGAGAGCGCGTCCCACGCGATAACGAGCCTGCCGATCGTGAATACGCCATCGGTGAACGGCGTCTCGATCCGCAAATCATCCGTGCCCCAGATGATGCCGACCAGCGCGCGGATCACAAGCCCGAGGCCGATCGTCGCCATCACGATCGAGAATTGCGGGTATCCGAGGATAGGCCGGAGCACGAGCCGCTCCATGATCGCGCCGAGAATGGCCATCGCGATCACGCACAGCAGGAACGACAGCCAGTAATTCAACCCGAGCGTGGTGATGAAGGTGACCGACATGAACGCGCCGAGCATCATGATCTCGCCCTGCGCGAAATTCACCACCTCGGTCGCCTTGTAGATCAGCACGAACCCGAGGGCGATCAGCCCATAGACACACCCCAGCGCGACGCCGCTAATCAATTGCTGCGTGAAATCGAGCATTTCCGTCCCAATGGCGCCGTGCGCCTGTTTTTTTCGATATGAGGACGGTCGATGTTGTTAGTCAAGCAGCTAATTAATTCAGCGCTGCGACCATCGAATGAGACGTGATAGCGCGCTCAATGGTCTCGTTTAGCGCCTTGCCACAAGACTTGCTGCATGCGGCGAAGTGCGTGCAACTGAAATGTGTCTAGGCGCTATCGTTGGTACCTTCGCCGATCGCTTGTCAAAGCTCGCGCTACCTGAAGTCGTGTTCGCCGACGGCACGGCGGCTTACTCCTTCTTCGTCCGATAGTCCCCGAACGCTGTGTCGCGCTGGTCGAGTTGGGCTTTCACGCTGCTGCCATCGCGGCGAAAGCTGCCCATGTAGGCCTTGCTCGCCTCAGTGGTGAAGGCCAGCGCCTGGATCTCGGTGCCGGCACGGATCGCGGCGCGGGCGCCCATGATCTCCATCGCGCGGTGCACGCTGCGCTTGTTGAGCTGCTGCAGCTCGACCGGAACCTTGGCAGCGCGCTCGGCGAAATCGAGCGTCTTCTCCTCCAGCTCGGCGAGCGGGAAGGATCGTGTCGCATAGCCCCACTCGGCGGCTTCACGGCCGGACATCGCATCGCCCGTAAGCATCAGCTCCATGGCGCGTCGCATGCCGACCAGCCACGGATGGTACTGCATATCGGGCGGGCTCATCAGACGCACCGGCGGATATCCGATCTGTGCGTCGTCGGCGACGTAGACCACGTCGCAGGCGGTGGCGAGCTCGGTGCCTCCGGCAAGGCAGTAGCCGTGCACCTGCGCGATCACGGGCTTGGCGAGATCCCATATCCGAAACCAGCCTTCGACCACGTGACGCGACCATTGGCCCGGCCCCGACGCCGAATGATAGGGCTGGTCGACGCGATTGTCGGCGGAAAGATCGTAACCTGCCGAGAAGCACGGCCCTGCGCCGCGCAGGATCGTGATCGAGACATCGCCATCGCGATCGGCCTCTTCGAGCATCTTGAATATCTCGCTGCGCAGGCGATTGTTCAGTGCGTTGCGCTTCTCCGGCCGATTCAACGTGATGCGCCGGACGCGCGGACGCGGGTCGTCGACGATGATGTGCTGGTAGCTCATGAGTTCCTCCCGATCGCCAGGCTTTTTGCCTTTGACAAGTTCATGCCCGAGATCAGGAGGGCTGTCATCGGTCGGGAATGCAGAGCACCCTGCCGGCAGCAGCGCGGGCGGAAGCCACGAAGGTCTTCGGCCGGATCGCAATCAGCATAACATCCTGCCAGTGTTTTGCCCGACGGGTCAACGTGATCGCGGCACGGAATGTCGTCGTGACGCGGTTCGGAAATCCCTTATCGATCAAGGGGCCTTCTACTGTGCATGGGGTTGTTTTCGCGTTTTTTGTTTTGGCCCCTAAGAAAAAAGCGCAAGGACCCGCAGAAGCACCTCACCCGGCCTGCAAGATCTCCGCGATCGCAGCCCCGGCCGCGATCGTGCCGAGCTTGCCGCCGACGTCGCGCGTCGCCCTGCCCTCTCCGATCGCCGTCGCCACCGCCGCCTCGATCGCTCGCGCGGCTTCCTCGTAACGAACCGCGCCGCTGTTCTCGCCATGCCAGGCCAGCAGCAACGCCGTCGACAGGATCAGCGACACCGGATTGGCGACGTCCTGGCCTGCAATGTCAGGCGCCGAGCCGTGCGCCGCCTGCGCCATGGCGAAGCGGTCGCCGACATTGAGCGAGCCGCCGAGGCCGAGGCTGCCCGAGAGCTCGGCCGTGAGATCCGACAGGATATCGCCGAACATGTTGGTGGCGACGATGACGTCGAAGCGGTCGGGGTTGCGCACCACATGCGCCATCATGGCGTCGACCAGGATGTCGTCGACCGCGAGGCCGGGATAGCCTTTCGCCGCCTCGCGGCAGATATCCAGAAACATGCCGTCGCCGATCTTGAGCACGTTGGCCTTGTGCACGATGGTCAGATGCCTGCGCCGCTTCATCGCGAGACGGCAGGCGGCGTGCGCGATGCGCTCGCAGCACAGGCGCGTGATCCGGCGCAGCGAGATCACGACGTCTGGCGTAACCAGCATCTCGCCATTGCCCTGCTCCATGTTGCGGTCGGCGTAAAACCCCTCGGTGTTTTCGCGCACCACGACGAGGTCGAAATCGCCGACGCGGCCGGGACTCCCTGCATAAGTGCGCGCGGGCCTGACATTGGCATACAGGTCGAGGTTCTTGCGGAAATGCCGCGACGGATTGATCTCGCCATGCGCCTCGTCCTTGAAATCGAACGTCGCGGTCGGCCCCAGGATCAGGCCGTCGGCGGCGCGGACGATGTCGAGCAGCTCGGGACGCACGGTCGTGCCGAACTGCTTGAGGCTCGCATGCCCGATCGCGTGCTCCTCCAGCCGCAAATTGAGCTGGAAGCGCTCGGAGGCCGCGCGCAGCACGCCTGATGTCGCGGTCGTGATCTCCGGTCCGATGCCGTCACCGGGCAGAACGACGATGTGCATGGCGATCCCCTGAAATTGCAGCAGCGATCATACGCCGGCGCGCAGGCTCATCGCCCAGCCTTCGCGCATACACAGCATGCAAGCATATGCCTGTGGCAGGCGGCCCGGCCGTAGTACATGCCGAGTCCTTATCAGCCACGCCGCCGGAGCAACGCGCAAGGCAATGACAATCACGTTACCTGCTGCCGCGCGCGAGCCCGACCACACCATTTCCGACGGCCTGCCGGTCGCGCGGCGGCGCTGGGCGATCGCCGCGATCTTCACCGCGCTTGCGATGGCCTCGCTCGACACCGCGATCGCCAACATCGCGCTGCCCGCCATTGCCGCCGATCTGCATGTCACACCGGAGCAGTCGGTCTGGGTGGTCAACGTCTATCAGATCGCGCTGGTGGCGACGCTGCTGCCGCTCGGGGCGCTCGGCGAGATCGTCGGGCACCAGCGCATCTATCTCGGCGGCCTGATCCTGTTCACCATCGCCTCGCTGTTCTGCGCGGTGGCGTGGTCGCTGGACAGCCTCTTGGTTGCGCGCACGCTGCAAGGGCTCGGCGCCAGCGGCATCATGAGCGTCAACACTGCGCTGGTGCTCTTCGTCTATCCCAGCCGGATGCTTGGCCGTGGCTTCGGCCACAACGCGCTGGTGGTCGCGACCGCCTTCACCTTCGGGCCGTCGATTGCCTCCGCCATCCTGGCGGTCGGCCCATGGCCGTGGCTGTTTGCTGTCAACATACCGTTCGGCCTTGTCGCGATCGGCATCGGCTTTGCGATGCTGCCGAAGACGCCGCGCGCCGATCACGGCTTTGACTTTCTCGGCGCGATCCTGGCGTCGGCCTGCCTCGGCCTGTTCATCACGGGCATCGGCAGCGCCGCGCATAATCTGTCGCCGGTGGTCGTGGGCATCGAGCTGGTCACGGCGCTCGTGCTCGGCTTCGTCCTAACGCGCCGCCATGCCGACCATCCGGCGCCGATGCTGCCGATCGACCTGTTCAGCCGGCCGATGTTCGCGCTGTCGGCGGCGACGGCCGTGTGCTCCTTTGCGGTGCAGGGCCTCGCCTTCGTCTCGCTGCCGTTCTATTTCGAGGACGTGCTGGGCCGCTCGCAGGTCGAGACCGGATTTTTCATGACGCCGTGGCCGCTGGTGGTCGGCATCATGGCGCCGATCGCGGGGCGTCTCTCCGACCGGCATGCGGTCGGATTGTTGGGCGGCATCGGCCTCGTGCTGCTCGGCATCGGCATGGCGCTGCTCGCGACGCTTCCGGCCAATCCCGCGATCCCCGACATCATCTGGCGGATGGTGATCTGCGGCATGGGGTTCGGGTTCTTCCAGGCGCCGAACATGAAGGCGGTGATGTCGAGCGCGCCGCCTCACCGCAGCGGCAGCGCCTCGGGCATCGTCGCAACCGCGCGACTGACCGGGCAGACCACGGGAGCGGCACTCGCCGCCCTGTGCTTTGCCCTCGCCGGTCACGACGGCGCCATCGTCGCGTTGGCACTTGGCGCCGGCTTTGCCGCACTCGGCAGCGTGATGAGCTTCTTGCGGCTGGCGGTGAAGTAGCCCCTCAAGCCAGATGTCGAGCCGCCGTCGCGTCGATCGTCGCCACCGGAATGACCGTCTCCTCATCGAGCGCAGCGAGGCGTGCGTCGATGGCATCGATGACCTTGCGCGAGAACGGTCCGAGATGCGCATAGGCAGCGATCATCTGCACGGCGATCCGCGCCGATGACGTGTCGCGCTTGGCGCAGTTCATGAAGGTCTGCCAGAGCGGCCCACGCGCCTCGGGAAGGGCTGTGACCACCTTGTGCACCGTTTCCATCGCGCCGATCCGGGCGCGGATATCGCCTTCCGCGAGCTCCTGGCGCTGGCGAGAGCGGTCGAGCAGCGTCATCAGACGGTCGATGCGCCTCGCATAGGCCGTCGGGCTGTAGATCTGCTCCAGCACGCGCTTGTAGTCCATCAGGATGTCGCGCAACGGGCGCACCGGATCGAAGTTGATCCCGGCGGTACACTGATCGGCGCCGATGGTCGGCGCCAGGTCGTGGCCCGGGTGCAGCCGGCCTTCGCGCTCCAGGCGGCGCGTAAGCTGCGTGTTCGGCAAGGCATAGAGCAGGCCGACCATGCTGACGGGGATCGCCGCCTCTTCGATGAAGTCGATCATGGCATCCGCCATCGAGAGCTTCTCATTGTCGAAGCCGACGATAAAACCCGCGGTGACGAGCATGCCCGCGGCGTAGATTTTGTGGATGCTCTCGGCGATGTTGCGCCGCGTGTTCTGCTTTTTCCGCATCGCGACCAGCGTCGCCGGGTCCGGACTTTCGATGCCGACGAAGATGGCGAAGAAGTTCGCCGCACCCATCAGGTTCAATAGCTCGGGATCGTCGGCCAGATTGACCGAGGCTTCAGTCGACAATTCGAAGGGATAGCCGTGAGCGCGTTGCCATTCGGCGAGCTGGGGCAGGAACAGCCGGAGCGACTTCTTGTTGCCGATGAAATTGTCGTCGACGAAGTCGAGATGGCCGCGGTAACCCATTGCGTAGAGCGTATCGAGCTCGATCAGGATCTGCGCGTTTGTCTTGGTCCGCGGCACGCGTCCATAGAGCTCGATGATGTCGCAGAACTCGCAGGTAAACGGACAGCCGCGCGAATACTGCACACCGAGATAAAGGTAGTCCTCGAACTTCAGCAGGTCGAAGCGCGGCACCGGCGTCTTGGTGACGTCGGCCTGGAATTTCGGTGCGATGAAGACGCCGGACCGTGCGCCACTGTCCCAGGCCGCGATGAATTCGTCGATGACGCTCTCGGCCTCGCCGAGCACCTGGAAGTCGGCCCTCTCATAGATGTGGGGGCTCGATGTGGGATCGGGACCGCCGACCACCACCGGCTTGCCCGCGGCACGGCACGTTTCGATCAGGCGCAGCGTGTCGGCCTGCTGCGGCATCATTCCGCCGGTGAAGACGACGTCGGCCCAGGACAGATCCTCGTCGCCGAAGGATTCCGTGTTGCAATCGATCAGCCGGACCGTCCAGCTCTCGGGCAACATCGCGGCAACGGTGATCAGGCCCAAAGGGGCGGCGGGGCGCTTCACGCCCAACACTTTGCAGGATTCGCCAAAGCTCCAGAAGGATTCTGCCGAGAACAGCGGATAGAGCATCAGGACGTTGCAAGGCTGCGGTGCGTTCATGGAACCCCTTTTGGCTTGATCCCACTGTAGCAGAGCATTGTCGACTTGCACCCCGGCAAAACGGACAAACTGTCGCTCTCGGTTCCAAGGGTGTCTGCCCGCGGAAGCCGGCATACGTCGCCCCAAGCCGTGCCGCGGGCGTCCAAGCAGGGTCCAGCCAGGGTCCAGCCACCCCTCAGACTGTTGATTTGAAGGTTTCCAATTTGCCGGACACATTGCGCCCCTGAGTCCTATCGGTGGATTGGACCAATCAGGGGACTGCGATGGCAAACCTTACAATCAACGAAAAAGCCTTCACGCTCGACGTCGAGCCGGATACGCCGCTGCTGTGGGCAATCCGCGAGAATGCCGGCCTGACCGGCACAAAATATGGCTGCGGCATTGCACAATGCGGCGCCTGCACCGTTCACATCGACGGCGTCGCCACCCGCTCCTGCGGGGTTTCGGTCAGCGAGGCCGTGGGCAAGAAGATCACGACCATCGAAGGGCTCGCCTCCGGCAAGTCGCTGCACAAGGTGCAGGAAGCCTGGATCGCCCAGGACGTGCCGCAATGCGGCTATTGCCAGAGCGGCATGATCATGGCGGTGGCGGCGCTCCTGAGCGAGAAGCCGAAGCCGACCGACGCCGATATCGACGAGGCCATCACCAATATCTGCCGCTGCGGCACCTTCCAGCAGGTGCGCGAAGCGATCCACACGATCGCAAGCGCGTAAGGAGCCGCCACATGAATAAGCATGTTTCACCGCGGCTCAACCGCCGCGCCTTCGTCATCGGCACCGCCGCGGTCGGCGCAGGTCTCGCAATCGGCCTCGATATCCCCTTCGGCGGCCCCGCCGTGGTCCGCGCCGCCGACGGCTCCCCCGAGATCGGCGCCTGGGTCGTGGTCCGGCCCGACGACACCGTCGTCATCCGCATCGCCCGCTCCGAGATGGGCCAGGGCTCGCTCACCGGCCTCGCCCAGCTCGTCGCCGAGGAGCTCGAATGCGACTGGTCGAAAGTCTCGACCGAATATCCGACGCCCGGCCAAAGCGTCGCCCGCAAGCGCGTCTGGGGCGATTTCTCGACCGGCGGCAGCCGCGGCATCCGCTCTTCGCAAGACTACGTCCGCAAGGGCGGCGCCACCGCGCGCGTGATGCTGATCCAGGCCGCCGCCGAGACGTGGAAAGTGCCGGCATCCGAATGCACGGCCGCCAACAGCGTCATCACCCATACGCCCTCGGGCAAGACCACGACCTACGGCAAGGTCGCCGAGGCCGCGGCCAAGCTGACGCCACCGGCCGACGTCAAGCTGAAGGACCCCAAGGACTGGAAGCTGATCGGCAAGGGCGTGAAGCGGCTCGACACCGCCGAGAAGACCACCGGCACCATGATCTACGGCATCGACGTCAAGCTGCCGGGCATGCTGAACGCCGCGATCAAGGACTGCCCGGTGTTCGGCGGCAAGGTGAAGAGCTTTGACGAAGCCAAGATCGCCGGGATGAAGGGCGTCAAGAAGATCGTCAAGGTCGGCGATACCGCGGTCGCGGTCGTTGCCGACACCTGGTGGCACGCCAAGACCGCGCTGGAGGCGCTGCCGATCGTCTGGGACGAGGGCGACAACGCCAAGGTCTCGAGCGAATCGATTGCAAAGTGGCTGGCCGAGGGCCTCGACAACGCGCAGCCGGCCTATGTCGGCAACAAGAACGGCGACGCGAAGGCCGCGATTGCAACTGCCGCCAAGAAGGTCGAGGCCGTCTACAGCTATCCCTACCAGAACCACGCCACCATGGAGCCGATGAACGCCACGGCGCTCTACACGGCGGACAAATGCGAGGTCTGGTGTGGCACACAGAACGGAGAAGCTGTCTTCGCGGCGGTGCTGGAAGCCTCCGGCCTGCCGGCGGAGAAGTGCGACGTGTACAAGGTGATGCCCGGCGGCGGTTTCGGCCGGCGCGGCCAGACCGACTATGTTCGCCAGGCCGTCATCATCGCCAAGGAGATGCCGGGCACGCCGATCAAGCTGTTGTGGTCTCGCGAAGAGGACATGGCGCACGGCAAGTATCACCCGATCACCCAGTGCAAGATGACCGGCGCGTTCGATGCCGACAACAATCTGGTCGCGCTGCACTACCGTCTGTCCGGGCAGTCGATCCTGTTCTCGCTGCGTCCCGAAGCGCTGCAGAACGGCATGGATCCGGCCGCATTCCAGGGCGTCGCCCAGACCGGCGAAGCCGCGTTCGGCTACTCCGTGCCGAACCTGCTGGTCGAGCACGCGATGCGCAACCCGCACGTTCCGCCCGGCTTCTGGCGTGGCGTCAACGTCAATCACAACGCGATCTACATGGAATGCTTCATGGACGAGCTGGCCCAGGCCGCAGGCCAGGACCCGCTCGAATTCCGCCGCAAGCTGATGGGCAATCACCCCAAGCATCTCGCGGTGCTCAATGCCGTGGCCGAGAAGATCGGCTGGAGCACGCCGGCGCCGCAGGGCGTCTATCGCGGCATCGCGCAGGTGATGGGCTATGGCAGCTATGTCGCCGGCGCTGCCGAAATCTCGGTGACCGACGGCAACAAGATCAAGGTGCTTCGTATCGTCGCCTCCACCGATCCCGGCTACGTCGTCAATCCGGCACAGGTGGAGCGGCAGATCGCGGGCTCCTTCGTCTATGGCCTTAGCGCGTTGTTCTACGGCGGCTGCACCGTCAAGGACGGCAAGATCGAGCAAACCAACTTCGACACCTACAATTCGATGCGCATCAATGAGATGCCGAAGGTCGAATCGGTGATGGTGCCGAGCGGCGGGTTCTGGGGCGGAGTCGGCGAGCCGACCATCGGCGTCGCGGCGCCGGCGGTGCTCAATGCGTACTTCGCGGCGACGGGCAAACGCATCCGCTCGGTACCGCTGCGCGACCAGAACATCACCTTCGCTTGAGACGACAGCTGCGGCGGCCACCATGGCCGCCGCAGCGTTTTTCGGATGAGGCCCATGAAAGCGCCGATGACACGGCGGGATGCCGCCCTCGGCATCACCGTCGCGGCAACATCGCTCGCCGTACCTTCCATCCTGCGCGCGCAATCGACGGGCCGCGTCGTCGTGGTCGGCGGCGGCTTTGGCGGCGCCGCGTGCGCCCGCGCGCTGAAGCGCGCGCAGGCAAACTTGCAAGTCATCCTGATCGAACCCAATGCGGTCTTCACCTCCTGCCCCTTCAGCAACGCGGTGATTGCCGGCCTGCGCGACATCGAAGCTCAGCAGTTTGGCTATGACAGGCTCGGCGCCGAGGGCGTCACCGTGATCGGCCAGGCCGTGACCACGATCGAGCCGCAGCTGCGCAGCGTCATCACGGCCGATGGCGTTGCGCTGCCCTATGATCGTCTCGTACTCTCCCCCGGCATCGACTTCCATTTCGAAGCGTTGCCCGGCTACGACGACGCGGCATCAGAAAAAATGCCGCACGCCTGGAAGGCAGGCGCGCAGACGCTGCTGCTGCGCCGGCAGTTGAAGGCAATGCCGGACGGCGGCACTGTCGCCATTGCGATCCCCGCCAATCCCTCGCGCTGTCCCCCGGCGCCTTACGAGCGCGCCAGCCTGATCGCGCATTATTTGAAGACGAAGAAGCCGCGCTCGAAGGTTCTGATCCTCGATGCCAAGGACAATTTCTCGCAGCAGCGGCTGTTCGAGAAGGCGTGGAAGGAGCTGTACGGCGACATGATCGAACGCA
This sequence comes from Bradyrhizobium sp. LB8.2, assembly GCF_040548035.1. Taxonomy (NCBI): domain Bacteria; kingdom Pseudomonadati; phylum Pseudomonadota; class Alphaproteobacteria; order Hyphomicrobiales; family Nitrobacteraceae; genus Bradyrhizobium; species Bradyrhizobium sp. LB8.2. Next base: position 39,691 of record NZ_JBEPQV010000039.1, read on the forward strand.
TCGGGCTGTCGCAAGGCGGCCGCGTGACCTCAGTCGATCCCGCGACCGGGACCATCGTCACCGAGTTCGGCAACTACACGCCTGATGTCGCCAATGTCATTCCGCCGCAGCGCGCCGGGCGTATTGCCGAGATCGCGGGCGCTACGGATGCAACCGGCTGGTGCCCGATCAATCCTGTTACCTTTGAGTCAAAACTCGTCCGGAACATCCACGTCATTGGCGATGCCTGCCTCGGCGGCGGCATTCCCAAATCGGCGTCCGCTGCAGGTGCACAGGGCAAGGCCTGTGCTGCCGCCATCGTGAATCTCCTCGCCGGTCGGGCGCCGGAAACGCCGCGATTGACAGGCATCTGCTACAACATTGTCGCGCCCGGTTACGGCTTTTCACTCGCCGGCAATTACCAGCCCAAGGGCGATATCTTCGCCGAGGTCGAGGGCGGCGCGACCAGCCCGGTCGATGCTCCGCGCGAGTTGCGCGCCCGGGAAGCGACTGAAGCCGAGCGCTGGTTTCAAACCATCACGGCAGACACCTTTGGCTAGATCATCGATCCATATCGCAGCGCTGATCGCCGCCAGTTTCGCCTTCGCCTGCCATGCAGGGGCAGAGGAACTCCTGCCCTACAACATCGCCGGCGACGGCATTGCGGAATCGCTCACCGGCGCGCCCGGTGATGCCGCGCGCGGCCGCGCGCTTGTGCTCGCGCGCACCACCACCTGCATCCTCTGCCATTCCGGCCCCTTCCCCGAAACGCGGTTCCAGGGCGACCTCGCGCCTGATCTCACAGGTGCGGGGAACCGCTGGACCACGAGCCAGTTGCGGCTTCGACTGGTCGATGCGGCGCGTTTCAACCCGGAGACCATCATGCCGTCCTACTATCGCAACGACCATCTCATGCGCGTCGGGCGCAATTTCGCCGGCAGGCCGATATTGTCGGCCACGGAGATCGAGGACATCGTGGCCTTTCTTGCAGCGCTTCGGGACTAGGTTCATGCAAACCACGCGACGACATTTCCTGAGTATCGCCGGAGGCGTCGCGGCCGCCGGGACGATCCCGATCGTCACCCAGCGGCCGCTGCAAGCGACGCCCGCGATGCTCACCACCGCGATCCGCAACGTCGTCGGCGAAGCACCTGTGCGCACCGGCAGGGTGAAGCTCGACATTCCGCCGCTGGTCGAGAACGGCAACACGGTGCCGATGACCGTGAGCGTCGCAAGCCCGATGACGGCGGACGACTACGTCAAGAGCATCCACGTCTTCAATGAGAAGAACCCGCAGCCGAATATCGGCAATTTCTATCTCGGCCCCTCCTCCGGCCGCGCCCAAATCTCGACCCGGATCCGGCTCGCCGACACCCAGAAGGTGGTGGCGATCGCGCGTCTTTCCGACGACTCGTTCTGGCAGGTCACGACCGAAATCGTCGTGACGCTGGCCGCCTGCACCGAGGAGATGAACTGATGGCCGCGCTGATCAACGTTCCGGCAAAAGCCCGGCGCGGCGATGTCGTCGAGATCCGCACTTTGACCTCGCACATCATGGAAACCGGCTTCCGGCACACCGCGGACGGCGCGCCGGTGCCGCGCGACATCATCACGAGTTTTACGTGCCGCTACAACGGCGCCGAGATTTTTCGTGCTGACCTGTTTCCGGCGATCGCGGCCAACCCTTATCTGTCGTTCTTCACGGTCGCCAAGGAGAGCGGCAAGTTCGAGTTCGAGTGGACCGGCGACAACGGCTATTCGTCGAGCGCATCGGCGTCGATCACCGTCGAATGAATTTTTGGTGCGCGATAGCGACGGCGGCGGCGCTCCTCGCCACCACCCCTGCCCTGCTCGCCGGCGAGATTCCGCCGGACGCGCGCCGCTCCGGCTATTCGTTCATGGGGCCTGACACACGTGCGATGCAGGATGACGACACGTCAAATCCCGGCATGCTGTTCGTGCTCGACGGTGAGGCGTTGTGGACGAAGAAGACCGGCAGCGCCGACAAAGCCTGTGCGGATTGCCACGGCGATGCGCGCAGCAGCATGAAGGGCGTCGCGGCGCGCTATCCGGCCTTCGACAAGGCGCTGACGCGCCCCGTCACGCTCGACCAGCGCATTAATCTTTGCCGCAGCAATCATCAGCAGGCAACGCCGCTGCCGTACGAGAGCCGCGACCTGCTGGCCCTGTCCGCCTTCGTCGCGCACCAATCGCGGGGCGCGGCGATCACGGCTGGCGACGATCCGCAGCTGAAGCCGTTTGTCGAACAGGGCCGCGACCTTTTCATGCAGCGTGAGGGCCAGCTCAACCTTGCCTGCACCAATTGCCACGACGACAACTACAACAAGCGTCTTGCCAGCGCGCCGATCACGCAAGGACAGCCGACCGGCTATCCGCTTTATCGCCTGGAATGGCAGACGCTGGGCTCGCTGGAGCGGCGGCTGCGCAGCTGCATGACCGGCGTTCGCGCCCAGGCCTATGATTACGGTTCGCCCGAGCTCGTTGCGCTCGAACTCTATCTGATGTCGCGGGCGCGCGGCCTGAGTGTGGAAACGCCGGCCGTGCGGCCCTGAATTCCGCAGATTAGGACTAGGCAGACGCAGAACGGCCGCTAGTATCCGCCCAAATTGAGTCACAGGGAGGGACCTAAAGTGGTCAACCACAAAATCTCGCGTCGTACGCTTTTAACGGGCACTGCCGCCGCTGGCGCGCTCAGCCTGACGGGATTGCCGGCGCGCGCCGAGGTGAACTGGAAGAAATACGCCGGGACCAAGCTTGAGGTGATCCTCGCCAAGGGGCCCCGCGGCGACAATCTGCAAAAATACGTCAAGGAGTTCACCGAGCTCACCGGCATTCAGGTCGAATCCGAGCAGATTCCCGAGCAGCAGCAGCGCCAGAAGGTGGTGATCGAGCTGACCTCGGGACGGCCGAGCTTCGACGTCGTCCATCTCAGCTATCACGTGCAGAAGCGGCAGTTCGAGAGGGGCGGCTGGCTCGCCGACATGACGCCCTTCATGAAGGATCCGACGCTGACCGCCCCTGATCTCGTGGAGAGCGATTTCTCGGCCGCGGGCCTGCAATACGCCAAGAACGACAAGGGCCAGATGCTGTCGCTGCCGTGGTCGGTCGATTATTTCATCCTCTACTATAACAAGGAGCTGTTCGAGAAGAAGGGCGTCGCCGTGCCCAAGACACTCGACGAGATGGCCGCGGCGGCCGAGAAGCTCACCGATGCCAAGGAAGGCATCTACGGTTTTGTCGGGCGCGGCTTGCGCAACGCCAACATGGCGATGTGGAGCAACTTCTTCCTCGATTATGGCGGGGAATTCCTCGACGCCAAGGGCAACATCCTGACCGACGGTCCGGAAGCGATTGCCGCGACCAAGCTGTATCAGACACTCCTGACGAAATCGGCGCCTCCAGGCGTCGCCGGCTTCAACTGGATGGAGTCGATGGCCTCGTTCACGCAAGGCCGGTCCGCGATGTGGATCGACGGCGTCGGCTGGGCGCCGCCGCTGGAAGATCCGGCCGCTTCGCGCGTTGTCGGCAAGGTCGGCTACACCGTCGTACCCGCCGGCCCCAAGGGACAATATTCCTCGACCTATGGCGACGGCATCGGCATTGCCGCGGCGAGCAAGAACAAGGAAGCCGCCTATCTGCTCTGCCAATGGGTGGTCTCGAAGACCCAGGGCGCGCGGCTGCTGCAGACCGGTGGCGGCGTGCCGTTCCGCAACTCGATCCTCGGCGATCCCGACGTCCAGAAGGGCGTGAAGACCAAGGAGTGGCTGCAATCGGTGATCGATTCCGGCAAGATCAGCAAGCTGGGCCTGCCCGTCGTGATCCCGGTCGCCGAATTCCGCGACATCGTCGGCGCCGCGGTCACCGCGACCCTGTCCGGCGCCGATCCTGCCGCCGAGCTGAAGAAGGCCAACGATCAGTACCGGCCGATCCTGGAGCGTAGCGAGAAGACGTGAGTGCGTTGACACAATCGACTCCGGGCGCGGCAAAGTCTGATGCCGCGCCGGAGAAGGAGTTGCGACCGCCGTCCTACTGGCCGTTCGTGGTGCCGGCGCTGGTCGTCGTGCTCGCGATCATCATCTTCCCGTGGGTCTTCACGATCTGGATGAGCCTGAACGAGTGGAAGGTCGGCTCGGCGACCACCTTCGCTGGATTCTCCAATTATCTGCGGCTGACGAGCGATCCCCGCTTCATCGAGGCCATCGGGCATACGCTGTTCTACACCGCACTGTCCGTGCTGCTGCCGCTCGTGCTCGGCACGTTTGCGGCCGTGGTGTTTCACCAGAAATTCCCCGGCCGCGGCTTCCTGCGCGGCGTCTTTATCATGCCGATGATGGCGACGCCGGTGGCGATCGCGCTGGTCTGGACCATGATGTTCCACCCGCAGCTCGGCGTGCTGAACTATTTGCTGTCACTGGTCGGGATCCCTGCGCAGCTCTGGGTGTTCCATCCCGCGACCGTCATTCCTTCGCTGGTGCTGGTCGAGACCTGGCAATGGACGCCGCTGGTCATGCTGATCGTGCTCGGCGGCCTCGCCGCGATCCCGACCGAGCCTTATGAAAGTGCACAGATCGACGGCGCCAATATCTGGCAGGTCTTCCGCTTCATCACCCTGCCGCTGATCATGCCGTTCCTGTTCATCGCCGGCATGATCCGCATGATCGACGCCGTGAAAAGTTTCGACATCATCTTCGCAATCACGCAGGGCGGACCGGGATCGGCGTCGGAGACCATCAACATCTATCTCTACAGCGTGGCCTTCTCCTATTACGACCTCGGCTACGGCTCGGCGATCGCGGTGGTGTTCTTCCTGCTGATCGTCGCGCTTGCGGCCGTGATGCTCTATGCCCGACAGCGCATGCTGTGGACAGAAATCTCGAGCGACGCATGACACCCCGTCAGATCATCGGCAAAATCGGCCTGTGGCTTTCGGTGTTCGTCATCGTATCGCCGGCAATCCTGTTCTTTCTCTGGATGCTGTCGCTGTCGCTCAAATTCGAGATCGACAACGCCGCCTACCCGCCGGTGTTCTTCCCCGAGCATATCGCCTGGAAGAACTACGCGGACGTGCTCGCCTCGAACCGCTTCCTGACCTATTTCATCAACAGCCTGATCGTGACAGGCGGCGCGACGTTGCTTGCGCTGATCGTCGGTGTCCCCGCCGGCTACGGCATCGCACGCATGGCCGCGCACAAATCCGCGATCGTGATCCTGATCGCCCGGATCACGCCCGGCCTGTCCTATTTGATCCCGCTGTTCCTGCTGTTCCAGTGGCTGGGACTGCTCGGCACGCTGGTGCCGCAGATCATCATCCACCTCGTGGTCACGGTGCCGATCGTGATCTGGATCATGATCGGCTATTTCGAGACGACGCCGATGGAGCTGGAAGAAGCAGCCCTCATCGACGGCGCCACACGCTGGCAGGTCTTCCGCCACGTCGCGCTGCCGATCGCCAAGCCCGGCATCGCCGTTGCCTTCATTCTGGCCGTGATCTTCTCCTGGAACAATTTTGTGTTCGGCATCGTGCTGGCGGGACGTGAGACACGCACCCTGCCGGTCGCTGTCTACAACATGATCTCGTTCGACCAGCTGAGCTGGGGCCCGCTGGCCGCCGCCGCGCTGATCGTGACGTTCCCGGTACTGCTGCTGACGGTGTTTGCCCAGCGACAGATCGTCGCCGGGCTCACCGCGGGGGCCGTCAAGGGCGGATAGCTACTCCGCCGGCGCGGCCGTCATCTCCGCATGCGGCATGTAGTTCTCGCTGCTGCGCCGGCTGAGAGCGTACAGCCCGGCTGCCATCACGGCGTAGGCGAAAGCGACGGACGGCGTGACGCCGAACCCACCGCCGATGCCCACGGCCTCGCCGTGCATGAAGCCGAAATAGGTGAGCACGGCGCCAACCAGGGCGAACGCCGAGGCCTTCTCGAAATCACGCTCGATGATGAAGACGCCGATGGCACCCAGGATCAGGCCGCCGAGGATGGAGCCGCCCCCCATCACGTCCAACCCGTGATAGAATACGCCCTGCTGCGGAAGTGCTGCGATCGCGGCAGCCTTGACCGCGTCGGCCTTGTCGGCGGCCATTCCGCCGACGATCGCAGCCGCATTCATGGTCGAGCCCAGCATAGTGTCGATCTGGAGCTTGGCCCACGCCGCAAGGTGCGGCGTCAGCGCCAGAACGATCGCGGGTGCGTGCTTGACCGGCGTGGTCTGGAACGCCTGTGCGCCGATCAGCATGCCGATGTAGAGCAGGATCGGCGAGATCGCGACGACAGGCACGAGCGCGAGCAGCACCGGGATGATGCCGAACCACGCCAGCACCACCACCATGATGCCGGTCGCAGCCGAATAGCCGATGCGGCCGCCCATCGCCTTCCAGCCGGGATGGCCGATATAGACCGCGTTGATGAAGGGATTGCCCATCAGGCAGCCGATCAGGCTGACGACGCCGTCGGCGGTCAGAACGCGTGTGGTCGGATATTCGTCGCCGGCCGCTTCCGCGCTCTCGACGTTGTCCATGGCCTCGACGAGGTCGTAGATGCCGAACGGAATGGCGGTGACCAGGATGACCCCGAGGAATTCGAAGCCGGAAAAGACGTAGCCCACCGCGGGAATCGGCACCGAGAAGCCGAAACTGGCAAAGGCGTCGCCGACGCCCTTGACGCTCAAGCCGCCGAGATTGAGCCCGAACAGGTTCGAGCCCCACGCGATGACCATGCCGACCGCAATCGCGATCAGGCCCGCCGGGATGCTCTTTGGATATTTCACGCCGCCGAACCAGCTCACCAGGATGATGGCGAAGCAGACCAGGCCGATCTGCGGCGTCATGTACATTTCCAGCGCTGGCCGCATCGAGATGAAGGTGACGGAGACGCCGGCAAGCGTGCCGAGCAGCGCCGCGCGCGGCGTGATCTTTCGGATGAACGGCGCGATGAAGCCGCCAATCATCAGGATGAAGCTCTGGAAGAACACCCAGACCAGGCCGGCCGACCATCCCTTCAGCGGATCGCCGGTCTTGATCGTGATCGGCAGCATGATCACGAAAGTGACGATGAACATGTGCGGCACGCTGACGCCTGACGGCAGCGCACAGACGTCGTTGCGGCCGGTCTTCTGCGCGAGACGATAGGCGAGGTATGCATAGTAGAAGGTCGAGAGACACATCATCAGCCCGAGCGCGGGCAGGATGCGGCCGAACACCAGACTATCAGGCATCTTCAATACGAACCGCAACAGGCCCGTGAGCACCAGCATGTTGACGAGGATGTTGGTGCCGAAGCCGAAAAATGCGTTCCAGTCGCCCGGTGTCCATAGTGCCGGCTTGAACTCGGAGGTGCCGGCCGTCCCCGTCGTGCTTGTGCTCATGGTGATGCCCCTAAGCCGAAATATTTGAAGTCTTCATCGCCTCCAGTACCGCGGCTGAGCTTGCGACCCAGCCGAAGATGCCGCCCTGGGCCTTGATCATCTTGAGGCCCATCTCGTGAAATTCAGGGAAGTAGGATGCGCAGCCGTCCGAGATGACGACGCAGCGATAGCCGCGGTCATTGGCCTCGCGCACGGTGGTGTTGACGCACACTTCGGTGGTGACGCCGCACACCAGCAGATTTTCGATGCCGTATTTCTCCAGCACGTCGGTGAGCTCGGTGGCGTAGAATGCGCCCTTGCCGGGCTTATCGATCACGATCTCGCTGTCGAGCGGATAGAGCTCCGGGATGATGTCGTGGCCGGCCTCACCGCGAATGAGAATGCGGCCCATCGGGCCGGGGTCACCGATGCGCAAGGATGGCGCGCCGCGCTCGACTTTCGCCGGCGGCGCGTCGGAGAGATCGGGCAGATGGCCTTCGCGCGTGTGGATCACCAGCATGCCGGTGTCGCGCGCGGCCTTCAGCACCGCACCGATCGGCTTCACCGCGCGCGCGAGCTGGCTGACGTCGTTGCCGAGCGTCTCGCCGAAGCCGCCGGGCTCCATGAAATCGCGCTGCATGTCGATGATCACGAGCGCGGTAGCCGACCAGTCGAGCTCGATCGGCCCGGGTTCGGCGCTGATGACGCCCAGTGTCGGCTTGCTTGAGTTCAACATGACGCCCCGCCCCTCGCGAGAACTCTGTGTGCCAGGAGTTCTGCAAGCGCCGTGCCATTGTGTACAATGACGGTCGGGAAGACGAAGCGCGCAAATTCGTTGCGCTATCAGCGCGTTATCGAGAGTGCTCGCGGCTGCTTATTCGCTGTGCGACGGCTTTGCGACGGGCATTTGCCTAGAGGATGAGCGACAACGAAGCTCGTTTTCAGCGGGCAGTCTCTCCGTACCGCCGCCGATATTCTTGCTCATACGGCGCGTAGGAATCCTTCAGCGTCGCCATGTTCAGCAGCATGGTCGCGACCGCCGAATTCGTCTTGTCGAACACGCGCGTCTTGACCCACGCACTCTCGGTGCGGCGGCTGCCGGAGAGCGCGACCACCTCGCGCTCGACTTCGTACTCCTCGACGAAGAGCGGGCCCTTCACCAGCCTGATCTCCTGATCGGCGAACAGGCCGACGGCTGGTCCCTTCGCCGGCAACGGATCGTTCTTCGAGCGGTACTGGAACAGCACGCTCAGCATCTCCATCGGGATGATCGCCATGCCCCAAGGATTCGAAGAAGCATTGTCGGCACCTGAGTAATACGGCGAGTTCTCGGTGATGACGGCGATCTTTTGCTGCAGCGAGAACGGATAGAGGTCGCCCATGGTGTTCTCCACTGGAAGCCATGACTAGCAGGAGCGCCACGGATGCGGCCAGCGATATTGACTTCGCTGGCCCATGCCTTTGACTGTCACAATTCGCGTCGCGCAGCCGCAATCCCTCCCGCAGCGCAAACCCCAAGTCGAATAAAGTCGAACCAGAGACAAGGACTTCTGAAATGACGCTGATGCAGGTCGAGCTGGAAGACAAATACCGGCTCGAATCGAAGCGGATATTCCTGTCCGGCACGCAGGCGCTGGTCCGGTTGCCCATGTTGCAGCGCGAACGCGATCGGCTTCAGGGCCTCAACACCGGCGGCTTCATCTCGGGCTATCGTGGTTCCCCGCTCGGCATGTACGACCACGCGCTGTGGCGTGCCAAGTCGCACCTCCAGCAGCACGACATCGCCTTCGTCCCCGGCCTCAACGAGGACCTCGCGGCGACCGCCGTCTGGGGCAGCCAGCAGGTCGGCCTGTTTCCCGGCGCCAAGGTCGATGGCGTGTTCGGCATCTGGTACGGCAAGGGACCCGGCGTCGACCGCTCGGTCGATGCGCTCAAGCACGCCAATGCGGCCGGAACCTCGCTCAATGGCGGCGTGCTTGCGCTTGCCGGCGACGACCATGGCTGCCAGTCCTCGACGCTGGCACATCAGAGCGAGCAGGTGTTCGCGGCGGCGCTGATCCCCGTGATCAATCCGGCGACGCTGCAGGATTATCTCGATCTCGGCCTCTATGGTTTTGCGCTGTCGCGCTTCTCCGGCTGCTGGGTCGGCTTCAAGGCGATCAGCGAGACCGTGGAGAGCTCGGCCTCGATCTATAGCGATCCCGAACGCATCCAGATCAAGCTCCCCGACGATTTCGAGATGCCGCCCGGCGGCCTCAACATCCGCTGGCCCGATCCGCCGCTGGACGCGGAGAGGCGCCTGTTCGGCCCCAAGATGGCGGCGGTGCAGGCTTTCGCCCGCGCCAACCAGCTCGACCGCATCGTGCTCGACTCCAAGCCAGCACGTCTCGGCATCGTCGCGACCGGCAAGGCCTATCTCGATCTGCGGCAGGCCCTCGCCGATTTGGGCATTACCGACAAGGACGCGCAGGACCTCGGCCTGCGCATCTACAAGGTCGCGATGACCTGGCCGCTGGAGGAAAGCGGCGCCAAGCGTTTTGCCGAAGGGCTTCAAGACGTCCTGGTGATCGAGGAGAAACGCGGCTTCATCGAAGACCAGCTGATGCGCATCCTCTACAATATCGATGCGTCCCGCCGCCCGACCGTCACGGGCAAACGCGACGAGCGCGGCGCACCGCTGCTGCCGAGCGAGGGCGAACTGACGCCGACCTTGGTCGCGGCCGCGCTGGTGGCGCGGTTGCGCAAGCTCGGCCATCACAGCCCGGTGCTGGAGCAGCGGCTCGCGCGGCTCGAGGCCTTCGACAACCCCGTCACCACCAGCACGCAGATCAAGCTCGCGCGCACGCCGTTCTTCTGCTCGGGTTGCCCGCATAACACCTCGACGCGCGTGCCCGAAGGAAGCCGCGCTATGGCCGGCATCGGCTGTCACGGCATGGCTTTGAGCATGCCGACGCGCCGCACCGATCTGATCTCGCATATGGGCGCCGAAGGCGTGAATTGGATTGGACAAGCGCCCTTCACCACCGAGCAGCACATCTTCCAGAACCTCGGCGACGGCACCTATACCCATTCCGGGCTTCTCGCCCTTCGCGCGGCATCGGCCGCCGGCATCAGCATCACCTACAAGATCCTCTACAACGACGCCGTCGCGATGACCGGCGGCCAGCCGGCCGAGGGCGGCTTCAACGTCGCGCAGATCGCGCACCAGGTCTGGGCCGAAGGCGTCAAGCGGCTCGCGGTCGTCTCGGACGATCCCACCAAATACCCTGAAGGCAACTACTTCCCGCAGGGCGCGACCATTCATCACCGCCGCGAGCTCGATGCCGTTCAACGCGAGCTGCGCGACATCAAGGGCCTCACGGTCATCATCTACGACCAGACCTGCGCGGCGGAAAAGCGCCGCCGCCGCAAGCGTGGACTCTATCCCGATCCCGCCAAGCGCGCCTTCATCAACGAGCTGGTCTGCGAAGGTTGCGGCGATTGCTCGCAGGCTTCCAACTGCGTCTCGGTGCAGCCGCTCGAGACCGAATTCGGCCGCAAGCGCCAGATCGATCAGTCGAACTGCAACAAGGACTTTTCCTGCGTCGAAGGTTTTTGCCCGAGTTTTGTCACCGTGCATGGCGGCAGCCTGAAGCGCATGAAGACCTCGGCAGTAGACTCAGGCCAGTTGTTCGCCGACCTTCCGCTGCCGCCTGCGCGCGAGCTGGAGGCGCCCTACAACATCCTCGTCACCGGCATCGGCGGCACCGGCGTCATCACCATCGGCGCGCTGCTCGGCATGGCCGCCCATGTCGACGGCCGCGGCTGCTCGGCGCTGGATTTCACCGGCCTGTCGCAGAAGAACGGCGCGGTGATGAGCCATGTACGCATCGCCGCGAAGCCGGAAGACATCTCCGCGGTCCGGATCACCACGGGCGGCGCGGACGTCATCCTCGGCTGCGACATGATCGTCTCGGCCGGTCCCTCCGCGCTCAGCCGTGCCGAGCGCGGCGTGACCAAGGCCTATGTCAACGCCGACCTGCAGCCCACCGCGAGCTTCGTGCAAAACCCCGATCTCGATTTCGAGATGGGCACGATGCAGACCGTGCTGCGCGACGCCGTCGGCGACAAGAACCTCGACATCATCGATGCCACCGGCATTGCCTCGGCGCTGATGGGCGATTCGATTGCGACAAATCCCTTCATGCTCGGCTTCGCCTTCCAGAAGGGCGCCATCCCGCTGTCGCTGGAAGCGCTGCTCCGCGCCATCGAGATCAACGGCGCCGCCATCGAGATGAACAAGCTTGCCTTCACCTGGGGACGCCTCGCCGCCCACGACATGTCGCGGGTGCGCAGCGTGCTCCAGTTCAGGAGCCGGGCGTCCGCGCCGGCGAAGTCGCTCGACGACATCATCGCGACCCGCGCGGAGTTTCTGAGTGGCTACCAGGACAAGGCCTACGCCGACCGCTACCTCGCGGCCGTCGCCAAGGTGCGCAAGGCGGAAGCAGCTGCCTCGCCCGCGTCCGTGGAGCTGACCGAGGCTGTCGCCAAGAATCTATTCAAGCTCATGTCCTACAAGGACGAGTACGAGGTCGCACGCCTCTATACCGACGGCAGCTTCTCCAAGAAGGTCTCGGAGAAATTCGACGGCGACTTCAAGCTGAAGTTCTATCTGGCCCCGCCGATCTTCGCACAGCGCGACAAGACCACCGGACATCTCCAGAAGAAGGAATTCGGCGGCTGGATGATCCACGCCTTCCGCGTTCTGGCCAAGCTGAAATTCCTGCGCGGCGGCGCGTTCGATCCGTTCAGCCGCACCGAGGAGCGCCGGACCGAGCGGAAGCTGGTCGCGGATTATCTCGGCATGATCGATCAGCGGATCGCCGGGCTGAAGGCGGAGCAGATCCCGCTGCTGGCAAAGCTTGCGCGACTGCCGGAGACGATCCGCGGCTTCGGCCACGTCAAGGAGGCCAACATCAAGCTTGCCGCGGCCGAGAAGGCGCGGCTGGAAGCGGAGCTGGAGAACAGCCGCTTTGCGGTGGCTGCGGAGTAGCGGTTAGGCCCGAACTCTCTCCTGGTCATTGCGAGGAGCCCTTGCGACGAAGCAATCCAGAGTCTTTCCCCGGAGACAGTCTGGATTGCTTCGCGGAGCCCGTCATCGGGCCGCGCTTCGCGCAGACCCGTTGGCTCGCAATGATGGACAACCTCCTGAAAGACCACAGCTAGCGGGCCGGCTTGCGCTCGACCGGGTCGATGTCGATCGCCCGCAGCCGGCCGAGCCGCAGCACGTCCATGGCCAGCCGCCGGCCGATCCGGTCGCGGTCGAGCACGCGGATCAGGTCGTCGACGCCATTGATCCCGACGCCGTCGAGGCTGATCACGACATCGCCGGACAACAGGCCCGCCTTCGCCGCCGGCCCGTCCGGCTCGATCTGCGCCAGCAACGCGCCCATCTTGTTCTCGACGCCGGCCAGCACCGCGTGCCGCCGCGGGATCGGCGCGGTCTGCCCGGCGACGCCGATATAGGCGCGGCGGACATAGCCGTGGCGGATGATCTCCGACAGCACGAATTGCGCGGTGTTGCTGGCGACCGCGAAGCAGATGCCTTGCGCGCCATTTATGATGGCGGTGTTGATGCCGATCACCTCGGCATTCGACGACACCAGCGGCCCGCCGGAATTGCCGGGATTGAGCGCGGCATCGGTCTGGATCACGTCCTCGATGGTGCGGCCGCTGACCGAGCGGATCGAGCGCCCGAGCGCGGAGACCACGCCGGCGGTGACGGTCGACTCGAATCCGAGCGGATTGCCGATCGCGATCACGAGCTGGCCGCGCTTCAGGTTCTGGGAGTTGCCGAGCGCGGCATAGGGCAAGTCACGCACGCCGTTGGCGCGCAGCAGCGCGAGGTCGGTATCGGGGTCGACACCGAGCACGCGGGCCTCGCCGACATTACCCTCGACGTCCCGCAGCCGGATCTCCTTCGACGAGCCGACCACATGGCTATTGGTGAGCACGAGCCCGTCCGGCGAGATCACGATGCCGGAGCCGAGCCCGCCGCGCTCGCGGCCGTTCGGCACTTTCGGCCCGGTTTCGACGCGCACCACCGCAGGGCCGACGCGATCGGTCACGTCGATCACGGCATTGGAATAGGCGTCCAGCAGGACCCGGTCATTGTCCGGGGCAGCCGCTGTCGCTCGCGATGCGTCATCGACGATGTCTGAGGTAAAATCCAACATGGCAAGAGTCCTTGAGGGTCACACAGATGGTGGCCTGTTCCCTCCAGCGCAAGTGGCCGCTTAGGGCACCCGCCGCAGCGTGCCCGCCCTTGCCTTGACCGGGTCGAGCAGGGACCAGTCGCCATCCGGGAGCACGTAACCCTTGGGGAACGGCGCGCGCAGCTCGAGCCCTAGCGAGTGCAGCACACGGTCGTCGCGGTAGTAGCATTGCAGCACCACGCGGACGAGCGTCACCGCGGCCGCGCCGCCGGAATTGCGAAACTCCTGCACCACCAGATCGCGCTTTGCCGCATCGAGCTCGGCGAACGGTTGGCCCGCAAGCCGCGCCAGATGGTCGAGCGCCGCCGCCACCAATCTGCTGTCACGGCCAAGCGTCGCCAGCATGTCGGCCTGGATCGCGGGATCATCGGCGCCGGGCACCTTGTACGCGTCGCTGGCGGGAACGATCATCGCGGCGATGGTGCGAAGGTCGTCGCGTTGGGCGCGTGTCAGTTGATTTTCTGCGGACATATCATTCTCAATCGAACAAATTGGCGAGGCGTTGCTTCATCTGGTCGGCGACGTAGAGCGCGATGGCCTGGATGGTGGAGGTCGGGTTGACGCCGCCCGAGGTGACGAAGACGCTGCCATCGACGATGAAGAGGTTCTTCACGTCGTGCGAGCGGCCCCATTCGTTGACGACGGAGCGTTCGGGGTCGGTGCCCATGCGTGCCGTGCCCAGCAGGTGCCAGCCGCCCCACGGGATCGGCGAGTTGACGCAGATGTCGCTCGCCCCCGCCGTTTCGAGAATCTCCCGGCCGCGCGCCAGCGCATGCTCCATCATCTTCCGGCTGTTCTCGCTGATCGTGTAGTCGATCTTCGGCGCGGGAATGCCGTGGCTGTCCTTCAAGACCGGATCGAGCGTGACCTGGTTATGCTCCTCCGGCAGGTCCTCGCAAATCGCGGAAAATCCGAGGCGGTGGCCGTTGAGCTTGCGGAAGATGCGGTGATGATCGGCGCCCCACGGCAGAATGCCCTTCTGCTCGCTGACGACAGCCTCGAACACCGGCCCCGCGCCGCGCACGAACTGGACGCCATAGCCGCGCACGAACCCGCGCGAGAGGTCCGTGTCATACCACTCCTTGCTCCACAGGCAGGTCGGCGGCGCGCGGTTGCTATCGGTCGGCTCCTTCACGTAGCCGTAGATCTGCGCATAGGGATGGAACATCAGGTTCTTGCCGACCAAGCCGGACGAATTGGCAAGCCCGTTCGGAAAGCGGTTCGATGCCGAGTTCAGCAGCAGCCGCGGCGTGCCGACGCCGTTACAGGCGATGATGACGACATGCGCCGGCTGGAACTGCTCGACGCTATCCTTGTCGTAGTAGACCACGCCCGTGGCCATGCCGTTCTCGTCGGTGGTGATCTCGCGCACCCGGCAATGGGTGCGCAGCTCGACACCGGCGCGGACCGCGTGCGGCCAATAGGTGATGTCGGTCGAGGATTTTGCGCCTTGCGCGCAGGCCGGCGTGCAATGGCCGAGATTGATGCAGCGCGCGCGGCCCTCATAGTCCATGGTCGCGACCGTCGTGTCCGACGGCCACCAGTGCCAGCCGCGCTCGTTCATGGCCTTGCCGATGATGGCGCCGGACAGGCCGAGCGGCTGTTGCGGCATCGGCGGATGCGTCAGCGGCGAGAGCGGATCGCCCGACAGGCCTGACGTCCCCATCATCCGGTCATTCTCTTCGAAGAACGGGGTCAGCGCGTCGTAGTCGATCGGCCAGTCGTCGGCGACGCCGTCGAGCGTCTTGACCTTGAAATCGGAGGGATGCAGCCGCGGCCAATGCGCGGTGTACATCACCGTCGAGCCGCCGACCGCATTGTAGTTGACGACCTTGATCGGCGAATTGTCGTCGTTGATCGGATAGTCCTCGGGCCGGCCGCGGATGTTGGGGCTCGACGACCACTCGCCGTAGAACTTGGCCTCCCAGTCCCGGCCCGTGCTGGGATATTCCGCCGGGTTCATCCAGCCACCCTGCTCCAGGCAGAGAATGTGCATTTTGGTCTCGGCCAGCGACCATGCCACCGCCGCGCCTGAAGCGCCGGCACCGATGATCAGGACGTCCACGGGGTCTTTCATCGCAACCTTTTCCCTCCCTCGCCGCTTCACGGGCGATTCGGCCTCCGCGGTCCGCGAGGCCGGGCAACGATAGGATCAGAGCTACGGCTGAGTAAAGCCGCGGGGCCGGAATGTCGCACTTCGCAGGGCGCAGACCATTGGTATCGCCACATCCGGATGCTAGGAACAAGGCGAAAGACCAATCGATAGCGAGACCGTATGTCCTTCGAGAATTCATTTTCCGCCGCTCGCGCTTTCGCGCTGGTTTTCTTTCTCGCTTTGTCCGGATTTCTGGGCACCTCCGGCCCCGCCTCTGCACTGACCGCCGCCGCGACGGTCCGCGACGGCAACGCCATCCAGCTCGGCGACGTCACCTACCGCCTCGACGGCGTCGACGCGCCCGAGCTGGACCAGGTCTGTATCGACGATCACGCCGATCCCTGGACCTGCGGCATCGAGGCCCGCGACCAGCTCGCGAAGCTGATCGGCAAACGATCCGTGCGTTGCGACGATGTCGGCCCCGAAAAAAGCTTCGGCAAGCGGCACCGCGCGATCTGCACGGCCGAGGGCGACAAGACCAGCTTGAACGAGCAGTTAGTCAAGCTCGGCTTTGCCATCGCGCGCGAGCCGATCAAGGCGAACGTCAAGTCGGCCGCAGCCGACGCGAAATCGGCCTCGGCCGGCATCTGGAAGGGCTGCTTTGTTGCACCGCAAGAATTCCGCGCTGGCAAGAAGGACGGCGCGCTCCTGGGTGCCGCCTGCCGCGCCGACCGCGACAAGGAGATTCGCACGGCGTTGTTTCCCGAGGATCTGAACATGCCGCCGAGCTGTAGCATTAAGGGTAAGCTTGCGGTGCGCGCGCGCGTCACCGGCAATATCGGCATCTATCATTTGCGGGGTTGCCCGAGTTACCCCGCGACCACCAAGCCGGATCGCTGGTTCTGCTCGGAGGACGACGCCCAGGCCGCGGGCTTCCGCAAGGCCTATAATTGCCGCCGGCCGAAATGAGGAAGCCCATCACGCAGCCGTGAGCGGTAGCCGGAGACAGTATTCATCCGGAATTGAACTCTATCGGGAGTTGCTGCATTTAAATGTGTACGCAAGCGCTTTGCGCGAGCGTTTCCTTGGCGGCAATCCGGTTCCGGCCCGATTGCTTTGCTCGGGCGTTTCCTCCCTAGACTTGGGCCGCTTGTCACAACAAGCGGCTCTTCTTTTTTGCACAATGCGCTAACGGCGCATTGGCATGATCTGATCCATCGGCGGCATGTTCGCATTCAGATGCGCCATGATCCAGACGGTGCCACCGACCACCAGGAAGACCACCAGCAGCCCGAACGCCAGCGCCAGCACGTTATTGGTGTTGTCGGGGCCGGTGGTGATGTGCAGGAAGAACACCAGATGCACGCCCATCTGCGCGATCGCCAGCACGATCAGCGCAACGGGAATGGAAGGCTGCCAGACCAGATCGGTGCCGGCGATGAAGAACGACGTCGCCGTCAGCAGCAGCGCAAGCACAAGGCCGACCACGTAACCAAGGATGCGTGCGCCGACACTGTGTTGCTCTTCCTCGCCCGGCGCGAGGTCGCGTTCGGTCCGCACATGCGCCTGATCGCTCATACGCCACTCCCAAGCAAGTAGACCACGGAGAACACCCCGACCCAGACGATGTCGAGCGCATGCCAGAACAGCGCAAAGCACATCATCCGGCGCAGGACGTCTGCGCGAAAGCCCTTGGCGAAGACCTGGGCCATCATGGTCAGCAGCCACAGCACGCCAGCCGAGACGTGCAGACCGTGGCATCCCACCAGCGAGAAGAACGCTGTGAGGAAGGCGCTTCGCGACGGCCCATAGCCGCGGGAGACGAGATCGGCGAATTCGCGGAACTCAATGGTGAGGAACACCACTCCGAGCCCGCAAGTCACGGCCATGCCGAGGTAGAACCAGAACCGGTTGCGCACATCGGCCGCGATACTGGCCATGCCGCACGTAAAACTCGACAGCAGCAGGCAGACAGTCTCGATCGCCACATTCCGCTGGTCGAATATCTCCGAACCTTTCGGGCCGCCG
Source organism: Bradyrhizobium sp. LB8.2 (assembly GCF_040548035.1). Lineage (NCBI taxonomy): Bacteria > Pseudomonadati > Pseudomonadota > Alphaproteobacteria > Hyphomicrobiales > Nitrobacteraceae > Bradyrhizobium > Bradyrhizobium sp. LB8.2. The sequence continues at coordinate 57,409 of NZ_JBEPQV010000039.1, forward strand.
GCGGTCTGGCCGGCCAGCACCGCATAGGCCGCAAAGAAGCAGGAGAACATCACGATGTCGGAGAGCAGGAAGACCCAGAAGCCATAGGCGGTCACGATGCGCTTCGGCGCCGGCCCGGGATGCTCGATGACGAGCCCGATGTGATGGGGATCGGCGTGCGCACGGCCGGCCGTCGCGGTCATTGACATCAGACTGTCCCCGCCATGCTGACAAGGCTGCGCCGCTCCTCGAGATTGACGCGGTCTATCGCGGCGACTTCGTCGGCCGGAATGACGTATTCGTCATGGTCGCGCCAGGCGAACACGACGAAGGTCGCGAACGCCCCGATGCCGCCCAAAATCACCATCCACCAGATGTGCCAGATCAGTGCAAAGCCCATGATGGTGGCAAAGAACGCACAGACGAAACCGGTCGGGGAATTCCGGGGCATCTCGATATCACGATACTCGGGCAATTCATGCTCGAGCGATTGCTGCTGGGCGCGGCTCTTCATGTCCCAGTAGGCATCCTCGCCGCGCACATCTGGATTGAAAGCGAAGTTGAAAACCGGTGGCGGCGACGAGGTCGCCCATTCCAGCGAGCGGCCGTCCCAGGGATCGCCGGTGCGATCGCGCAAGGCATCGCGGTTGCGGATGCTGACCACTATCTGCACGATCTGGCAGATCACCCCGATTGTCAGCACGGCCATGCCGGCGGCCGCCACGAACATCCACGGCCGCCATGCCGCGACATCATAGTGCTGCATCCGCCGCGTCATGCCGAGCATGCCGGCGACATAGAGCGGCACGAAGGTGACGTAGAAGCCGAGGAACGTGAACCAGAACGCCAGCTTGCCCCAGCGGTCGTCAAGGCGGAAGCCGAACGCCTTTGGAAACCAGTATTCGAACCCGGCGAAGGCACCGAACAGCACACCGCCGATGATGACGTTGTGGAAGTGTGCAACCAGGAACATGCTGTTGTGGAGCATGAAATCGGCCGGCGGCACCGCGACCAGCACGCCGGTCAGTCCGCCGATGATGAAGGTGACCATGAAGCCTATCGACCACAGCATCGGCGTCTCGAAGCGGATGCGGCCGCCATACATCGTGAACAACCAATTGTAGATCTTCACCCCGGTCGGTATCGCGATGATCATGCTGGCGATGCCGAAGATGGCGTTGACGTCGGGACCTGCGCCCATCGTGAAGAAGTGATGCAGCCAGACCATGAAGGAAATGATGCAGATCGCCATGGTCGCCAGCACCATCGAGCGATAGCCGAACAGGGCCTTGCCGGAGAAGGTCGAGACCACCTCGGAGAAGATGCCGAAGGCCGGCAGCACGAGGATATAGACTTCCGGATGGCCCCAGGCCCAGATCAGGTTCATGAACATCATGACGTTGCCGCCGGCTTCGTTGGTGAAGAAGTGGAAGCCGAGATAGCGATCGAGCAGCAGCATCGCCAGCGTCGCAGTGAGGATCGGGAATGCCGCGACGATGAGGAGGTTCGAGGCCAGCGTGGTCCAGCAGAACATCGGCATGCGCAGATAGTTCATGCCCTTGGTGCGCAGCTTCAGCACCGTTGTCACGAGGTTGATACCGGCCACCAGCGTGCCGACGCCGGAGATCTGCAGCGACCAGGCGTAATAGTCGACGCCGACGCCCGGCGAGTAGGACAATTCCGACAGCGGCGGAAAGGCGAGCCAGCCGGTACGCGCGAATTCGCCGATCACGAGCGAGAGATTGACCAGCAGCGCGCCGGTCGCGGTCAGCCAGAAGCCGACTGAATTGAGCGTCGGGAAAGCGACGTCGCGCACGCCAAGCTGCAGCGGCACGATCAGGTTCATCAGCCCGATCACGAACGGCATCGCCACGAAGAAGATCATGATGGTGCCGTGCGCGGAGAATATCTGGTTGTAATGCTCCGGCGGCAGATAACCCTGCGATTGATAGGCGACCGCTTGCTGGATCCGCATCATGATGGCGTCGCTGCCGCCACGCAGCAGCATCACCGAGGCCAGCAGGATGTACATGACGCCGATCCGCTTGTGGTCGACGCTGGTGATCCACTCGTGCCAGAGATAGGGCAGATGCCCCTTCACCACGACCCAGATCAGCACCGCGAGAATCCCGAACAGCACGACTGCGCCCGCAATCAGCGGAATGGGTTGGTCGAACGGAATCGCCGACCAGTCGAGCTTACCGAGCATCATGGCCTCCACTGTGCGGACGGCCGGCATCGGAGATCAGCTCTGGCCCCGGTCCTGGCGGAATGTGCTGGCTCGCGATCAGATCGAACAGCCTGGGATCGTCGAGCCGGTAGGTCGGCCTGCCCTTTTCGATGCCCTGCTGCATCAGCTTCTTGTAACTCTCTTCGTTGAGCACGGCATCGCTCTTCGCCGTCGCCGCCACCCAGTCCGGAAAGGCGAGCGGCGAGATCACGTTGACGTCGAACATCATGTCCGGAAAACCGTCGCCGGAGAAATGTGCCGACAGGCCCTGCAGCTTGCCTTCGCTGTCGGCGCGCAGGTTCAGCTTCGTCACCATGCCGTTCATGGTGTAGATCATGCTGCCGAGCTGCGGGATGAAGAACGTGTTCATCACGCTCGACGACGTCAGCTGAAAGTTCAGCTCGGCGCCGGCCGGCACCGTCAGCGTGTTGACGGTGGCGATGCGCTGGTCGGGATAAATGAACAGCCATTTCCAGTCGAGCGAGACGGCCTGAATGCGGACCGGGCTGCCAGTGCCGGGCACGGGTGCTGCGGGATCGAGCTGGTGCGAGCCGATCCAGGCGACGCCGCCGAGCAGGATCACGGTGAGCGCGGGGATCGCCCACACCACCATCTCGACGCGCCCGGAATAGACGAAGTCCGGCTGAAAGTGCGCCCTCGGATTGGAGGCGCGAAACCAGAACGCAAAGCCGAGGATCGCGATGATGGTCGGCACCACGATCGCGAGCATGATGAAGACGGAATCGACCAGGATCGTGCTGTTGGCCGCAGCCACAGGTCCTTGTGGATCGAGCAGATTCATCGGCAAGCCACTGGCGGTTGGGAAGCCCCGGGACAGAGCCTAGCGCGGGAAAGGCTCCGGCAGCAAACGCAGTCGCGGGAAAACGGTTCCTCAGCCGCAAGGACCAGCCCTGCTCAATGCGCCGGCCGCGACATGCAATTCCATGCGATGTCAATGACATGAATGCAGGAGGAGCGCCCTTCTCTCCGGCGGGGACGATTGCTAATCTGCACGAAAATAATTGGGAAGAACGACATGCGGGGCCCCGAGGACGATGCCGGTTTCGGCGGCAAGGTAGCGATGGTCAGCGGAGGCGGCGCTGCGGGCGACGGTATCGGCAATGGCCGTGCTGCCGCAATCCTGCTGGCACGCGCGGGCGCCAAGGTGCTGGTGGCGGACCGCAACCTCAAGCTCGCCGAGCGCACCGTGGAGATGATCTCAGCCGAGGGCGGCACTGCCGCAGCCCATGGCGGCGATGTCACCAGCGAGGGCGATTGCAAGGCACTGGTCGAAGCGGCGCTCGATCGCTGGGGCCGGCTCGATTTTCTCGACAACAATGTCGGCATCGGCAGCCGGGGCAGCGTGGTCGACGAGACGCCCGAGCAATATCGCCGCGTCATGCAGGTCAATGTCGAGAGCATGTTCCTGCTCTCGAAGCATGCGATCCCCGCCATGATCAAGACCGCCAGGGGCGGCGCGATCGTCAACATCTCCTCGATCTCGGCGCTGCGGCCGCGCGGGCTCACGACCTACACGACATCAAAGGCCGCGATCATCGGGCTGACCCGCGCGATGGCGGTCGATCATGGCCGCGACAACATCCGCGTCAACTGCATTTGCCCGGGACCGATGTACACGCCGATGGTCTATGCCCGCGGCATGAGCGAGCAGGCGCGCGCGCAGCGCGCCATGGCCTCACTGCTGAAGACCGAAGGCACCGGCTGGGACGTCGGCCATGCCGTCAAGTTCCTGCTCAGCAATTTCGCGCGCTACATCACCGGCCAGGTGCTGGTGGTCGACGGCGGCGTGACGCTCCAAGCCCCCGAACGTGGATCACAAGAGCACTGAAAGGAACACCAGGGATGGCCCGCCTGCCCTATCTCGAAGCCGACCAGGTCGCGCCTGATTATCGCGACATGCTCAAGCGCAACACCAATCTGCACAAGCTGTTGGTCAACTCGCCGGAGATGGCGCGCGCCTTCAACGGCATCGGCGGCTACATCCGCTTCAAGAGCAAGCTCGACCCGCGCCTGCGGGAGCTTGCGATCCTCCAGGTCGGCTGGATGGAGAAGTCGGAATACGAATTCACCCATCACGTGAAGATCGGCAAGGAATTCGGCGTCACCGACGAGGACATCGCCGGCCTGATGGCCGAGACCAACGGAAAGGCCTCGAAGCTCGAGCCGCTCGCCAAGGCGATCCTGAAAGGCGCCCGCGAGATGGTACGCGAGCTCGCGATGTCGGATGCGACCTTTGCCGAGATCAAGCAGCATCTCTCGGACGAACACATGGTCGACCTCGTGCTGACCATCGCTTTCTATTGCGGCGTCGTGCGCGTGCTCGCCACCATGAAGATCGACAACGAGCCTTATTACAAAGAGGTACTCCAGCAGTACCCGATCCCCGGAGTGAACTGACATGCGCTTGAAGGACAAGATTGCGATCGTGGTCGGGGCCGGGCAAAGCCCCGGCGAGGGAATGGGCAACGGCCGCGCCACCGCGCTCACCTTCGCGCGCGAGGGCGCCAAGGTGCTTTGCGTCGATCATCATCTGGAATCGGCGCAGGAAACCGCTGCCCTGATCGCCGCGCAGCAAGGCACCGCCGCAGCCTTCAAGGCCGACGTGACCAAGTCCGCCGACATCAAGGCGATGGTCGCGGACGCGCATTCGCGCTGGGGCCGCATCGACGTGCTGCACAACAATGTCGGCGTCAGCCTGTCCGGCGGCGATGCCGAGTTGCTGCAAATCACCGAGGAGGCATTCGACCGCGTTGTCGCCATCAATCTGAAGAGCTGCATTCTGGCGGCGAAAGAGGTGATCCCGATCATGCGCGCGCAGAACAGCGGCGCGATCATCAACATCTCCTCGATGGCGGCGATCACGACCTATCCGTACGTCGCCTACAAGGCGACGAAGTCGGCAATGATCGCCTTCACCGAACAGCTCGCCTACCAGAACGCCGAATACGGCATCCGCGCCAACGTCATCCTGCCGGGCCTGATGAACACGCCGATGGCCGTCGACACCCGCGCCCGCGAATGGCACAAGACCCGCGCCGAAGTCGAAGCCGAGCGCGACAGCAAGGTGCCGCTCCGCCGGAAGATGGGCACGGGATGGGACGTCGCCAATGCCGCGCTGTTCTTGGCATCGGACGAGGCGAACTTCATTACGGGCGTGACGCTGCCGGTGGATGGCGGCGCGAGTGTGCGCAGGGGGTAGACATCCCAAGCACGCTGCTGTCCCTTCTGCCCTTGTGGGAGAGGGTACACCTTCATCGCGGCACGCTTGTCACCCGCCAGATCGTGCCATTGCCGTCCTCCGACACCAGCAACGATCCATCCTTCGCCACGGCGACACCGACCGGCCGCCCCCACACGTCGGTGTCATTCACCACGAACCCCGTGACGAAATCCTCGTACTCGCCCGTCGGCTTGCCATCCTTCATCCAGATGCGGATCACCTTGTAGCCGGTGCGCTTCGACCGGTTCCAGGAGCCGTGCTCGGCGGCGAAGGCATCGCCTTGGTACTCGGATGGAAACTGCGTGCCCTGATAGAAGGTCATGCCGAGCGAGGCCGAGTGCGGCTGCACCAGCACATCAGGCACGGTAACCTTGTCCTTGAGGTCCGGCCGCGCGCCGGCATGGCGCGGGTCTTCATTGCCGCCGACATAGAACCACGGCCAGCCATAGAAGGCGCCTTCCTTCACGCTGGTGACGTAGTCAGGGACGAGGTCGTCACCGAGCCCGTCGCGCTCGTTGGTCGAGCACCAGGGCAGCCCGGTCTGCGGCTGGACCGCCAGGCCGACGCAGTTGCGGATGCCGGTGGCGTAGATCTTCCGCTCCTTACCATCGGGATTGAAGGCGAGCACGGTGGCGCGCTCGGTCTCGCTCGCCCACGCGGCGCCGAGCGGCTGCGTTTTCGACCACGCTTCCAATCCGCGCGGCGGCGTACCCATGCCTTCGGCGACGTTGCTGAGCGAGCCGACCGAGACCAGCATGCGCTTGTTGTCAGGCGTGAAGACGATGTCGCGGGTGGAATGGCCGCCGTCATGCGGCAGGCTCGCCACGATCGTCTCCGCCTTGCCGCGCGCCTTGAGGTCACCGGCTTGATAGGGAATGCGGACGACGCTGTCAGTGTTAGCGACATAGACCCATTGCGGATTGTCGCCGCCCGGGAAGAAGGCGATGCCGAACGGCTGCCGCAGTCCGCTCGCGAACACGTCGTTGGTCGCGACCTTGCCGCCCTCACCGGCGCGCAACACGCGGATGTTGCCGGCGCGCGTCTCCGCGACGAAGACATCGCCGTTCGGCGCAACCCTGATGATGCGCGGGGCACGCAGGCCCCCGGTGAACAGCTCGATCTTGAATCCGGCCGGCACCTGAAGCGTAGCCTCCGGCGGCCGCGGCACCACACGCGAGAAGCTCGCAACCGACCGCGTGGCGCCGGGCCTCACCAGGTCCTGCGGCCGGATCAATCTGACCGTGCCGGGCTTGTCGGCCTGCCAATCGCCGTAGGCCTCCTTGCCCTGCAGCACCGCCTCGGCCTGTGCGGAGGTCGCGATCGCGACCAGCCACCCCGCGGATACCGCCACCAACGAAATCCTGTTCTTCACGTCGTTTCCTCCCGGCCTTCACGTGTGGGGCGTCAACGCCGATCGACCCGCAAACGTTCTGCGACAGGTCAAACGCCTGCCGAATTCCACGTCAACTCATGCCCGCACGATGTGCATCAGCCGCAACCCATCGTACTGGAAAATGCCGCCGAACGGTGCGACACATTGTATGGGCGGGGCCGCCGGTTGCGGTCATCAAAGCTGCGGCATTGGTGTCGTATCTGTTGGGGTGATCATGTGGGGATCCATCATATCGGAATGGGCGAGCCTGCTGCTCCGCGGGCTGCACGTGGTCGCGGCGATCGCGTGGATCGGCAGTTCCTTCTATTTCATCGCCCTCGACCTCAGCCTCAAGCCCAACAGCGATCTGCCGGACGGTGTGCAGGGCGAGGCCTGGCAGGTCCATGGCGGCGGCTTCTACCGGATCATGAAATATCTGGTTGCACCCGCCCGGATGCCAGGCGAGCTGACCTGGTTCAAATGGGAGGCCTACACCACCTGGCTGTCCGGCTTCGCGCTGATGGTGGTGGTGTATTATCTCGAAGCCGATCTGTTCCTGGTCGACAAGTCGATCCTCGACCTCACGCCATTCCAGGCCGGGCTGTTCAGCTTTTGCAGCCTCGCGCTGGCATGGCTGCTGTATGAAGCCGCCTGCCGCACCGGGCTTGCGCAGCGCGAGCTCCCGTTCGCCATCGGCGGCTATCTGTTCCTGGTCGCGTTGACCTATGCCTTCACCCACGTGCTGAGCGGCCGCGGCGCCTTCAACCAGATCGGCGCGATCATCGGCACCATCATGGTCGCCAACGTCTTCGCGCTGATCATCCCGAACCAGAAGAAGATCGTCGCCAGCCTGATCGCGGGACAAGCACCCGATCCAAAGCTGGGCAAGACCAGCAAGGAGCGCTCGGTCCACAACAATTATCTGACGCTGCCTGTCGTCGTGCTGATGATCAGCAGCCACTATCCCCTGCTCTACGCCACGCGCTTCAACTGGATCATCGTCGCGATCATCCTGGCGCTCGGCCCGGTGATCCGCCACTTCTTCAACGAGGGTCATGCCGGACGCAAATCGCCATGGTGGGTCTGGGGCGTCGCAGCGGTCGGCGTGATCGCGATCCTCTTCCTCTCCGCGGCCGGGCCGCGCGAGGCCAGGACAAGCGCGCTGCCGGTGCAACCGACCCTCGCCAATGTCGAGGAGATCGTGATGTCCCGCTGCAGCATGTGCCACGCAACCGAGCCTGTCTGGGACGGCATCGTGACCGCGCCGAAAGGCATATTGCTCGATGCGCCCGAACATATCCATCGCAACATCCGCCTGATCGGCCGCGTCGCGGCCTGGTCCAATGCGATGCCGCCGGGTAACATCACCGAAATGACCAGCGAGGAGCGCGCCATCCTCGCCGCCTATATCGAGCAGGCTCGCTGACGCCATCGCGCGTCGAGAGAGCATTTCGCGGAATGAAATTCCGCCTTTGCCGCCGATTTGAAAATGACTTGACCGCCTATCCGGCGTAGACAGGCACCAGTGGCCGCCGCCGCGGCCTGAAGTCAGTTTGCATTCGGGGAAAGAACAGTGGCCCTCAAGAACGTCATCGGTATCGACCACGCCGTGGTCATGGTTCAGGACCTCGACAAGGCCGCCGAGAATTACAAGCAGCTCGGCTTCACCCTCTCGCCGCGCGGCACCCACAGCGCGCATATGGGAACCGGCAACTACACCATCATGTTCGACCCGGACTATATGGAGCTGCTCGGCGTGCTCGCCGCGACCGAGCACAACGCGCCCGCGCGCGCCTTCCTCGACAAGCGGGGTGAGGGCATCGAGCGCATCGCCTTCACCGCGGTCGATTCCGCCGCCGGCGCGGAGGAGATCCGCGCACGCGGCCTGGAGCCGATCGGCCCGACCGATTTCGAACGGCCCGTGACGCTGCCTGATGGCACGGTCTCGGCGGCGAAATTCCGCACCTTCATGTGGCCGACCGCGGAGGCGCCCGGCGGCGTGCGTATCTTCGCTTGCCAGCACAAGACCCGGGACACGGTGTGGATTCCCGAATTGATGAAGCACGCCAATGCGGCGAAGCGGATCAAGCAGACGCTGATCGCGACGCCCGAGCCCGCGAAGGAAGCCGCGCATTTGGGGCGGCTGATCGACCGCGCGCCGAAGACCGGGGACGACGGCGCAGTGACCGTGCCATCCGGCGGCGACCGTGCCGATTTCGTCTATCTGACGCTGGACCAGCTCGGCAAGCGCTATCCCGGTGTGCCGCTCGCGGGACTTTCCGGACGCGGCGGCGCGGCCCTGGTGCTTGTGAGCGGCGATCTCGCGGCCACCGAGAAGGCGCTCGGTTCGGCAGCTGTGCGCAGCGGACCTGCGATCTGCGTACCGCCGGCCAAGGCCAACGGCACCCTGCTCGCCTTCGTTGCCGGCTGATTTGAACGGCACGCTCGCCGACTGCGTTCGCGAGCTCATGGGCAAGCCCATCAAGGGGCATCTCGCTCTACGACATCATGACGAGACCGCAAACAGCGTTCGACCCGACGGCGCTGTCGCCCGGCGATGCCGCCGAGATCGCGCTGCGTCAGGACTTTCCCAAGAACTAGTTTCAAGGATCAGTTCGAGGCGCGCCTGCCGCCGGACTTCCCCCGCTGCTTGGACGCCGACTCCGTCGGCGCATCCAGGAAGACCACCGGTGTGCCACGCTTGACGTGGTCACCGAGCGCGCGCACGTCCCAATTGGTCAGCCTGACGCAGCCGTGCGACGCCGACTTGCTGACCTTGTCGGGCTCCGCTGTGCCGTGGATGCCGTAACCCTGCGCCGACAAGCCGATCCAATATGCCCCCACCGGATTGTTCGGGCCCGGTTGGACATCGAACGGCTGTTTCGATTTGACGCTGCTGAACTTGTAGTCAGGATTGTAGTGATAGGTCGGCTTCTCGTCGGTGCTGGTGACCTTGAGCGTACCCTGCGGCGTCGGACGGTCCGGACTGCCGATTGTCGCGGGATAGAATGCGAGCAGGCGGCCGGCCCCGTCGAACGCCCTTAGCGTGCTGTTGCTCTTGTCGATCTCGATCCGCGCAACGGGTGGCAGCTCTCTTCGTGCAGGGACATTTGCGACAGTGATCGTCTCGCCGGCCTTGTCGAACGACTTGCCGGAATTGAGCGTCCGAAGCAGGTCGCCGCTCATGTGGAATTTTTCGGCGAGCCCCTCGAGCGGGCTGGTGTAGCTCAGCGCCTTCAGCGCCTTCATGTCCTCGAGCTTGCCTGGCAGCTCTTTCAGGAACGGCCCCTTCACATCGGCGTCGGTGATCTTGTAGTCGACAATCATCGGACCTTCGCTCGCCGCGCTCAGCCTGTCCCAAAGCTCCGGCGCGATCGTCTTGTCGGATGCGATACCGCTCTGCTCGGAAAATGCCTTCAACGCCTTCTGGGCGTTCTCGCCGAACTTGCCGTCGATTTCGCCGGGCGAGAACTGCGCACGGTCCAGCAAGATTTGAAGCTTCACAACGGACGCGTTGATCTTGTCGGTAGCCGGCTGTTTCGCAGGACGCGCAGCATCGTTCACCGCCGCTGCATCGAGATGCCCTGCAAGCGCCGGACAGATCACCGACAGCGAAATCGCCGCGCCAATAATCCACCGCATCATGTCGCCCGTCCCAATATGTCCGCAAAACGGCGGAGAGTTTCCCGGCGGGAACACCGTAGTAGCACCGGCGGAACCGACGAGACCGCAGCTTTGCCGCAATCACACGGTTAAGAACTCCTTGTCGTCTAAGAACTCCTTATCGTCGGCGCGCCGCCGGCCGTTCACCCACAGCTCGAGGTTGTCCACGCAATGCGATTTGTCGTCGCGGCCTGCGCCGCGTTTATGATTCTGATGTGCGACCTCGATCCGGCGTCCCGCCAGACATCAGCTTTCGAACGCGCTGTTCTTGAAAACACGCAAGCCTCGTCACTTGTTCCGGTGGTTGAACTGTTCCTCGCAAGCGTGCAGGCCCTCGAGTTCGCCAATGCACGTGCGGCCCATGAGGAGACACCCGAGCCGCTTGCGAACGAGCCTGTCACGCAGGCGCCGGTTTCGCGGACGGAACGATTCTGCCACGCGCTTCGTGGAGCAGCCGAGGCCAGCGGCATTCCGGTGCCATTCTTCGCCCGCCTGATCTGGCAGGAGAGCCGCTTCAGGTCCAACGAGGTCAGCCAGGCCGGCGCACAGGGCGTCGCTCAATTCATGCCGGAAACAGCGGCGGAGGTCGGGTTAGATGATCCCTTCGATCCGATGAAGGCGCTGCCGGCATCCGCAAAATTCCTGCGCAAGCTGCGCGACGATTTCGGCAATCTCGGCCTGGCCGCGGCCGCCTACAACGCGGGTCCCGGCCGGATCCAGAAATGGCTCGCCAAGGAGAGCGAGCTGCCGCGCGAGACGCGAGACTATGTCCGCATCATCACGGGCACCAAGGCCGAGGACTGGACCGAACGCACGGAGGCCCTTGCGATCCGGATCGACCTGCCACGAGAAGCCCCCTGCGAGGGCATCGGCAGCCTGTCCAAGACGAAAGACGTCGCCTGGGTTCCGGTCAACCTGACGCCCTCGGCCGCCACTATCATTCGCAAGGCCGAGGAACTGGCCGCCCGGTTGAATACCAGCCGTGCACGCAAGCGGATCGCAACCCTGCTCCGGAAGAACGCCTCGACTCACCTCAAGAGGCGCAGCATGATTGAAGCGCGCGCGGCCGGAAAGAGCGCGAAAACCCGAGCCATCCGTCTCGCCGCCCGCGAACGATCTGCCGGCTGATGCACAAATCCGCAAGCCGCTCGATGGAGCGGCTTCCGTTGGTTCGCCTGCAGGGAATCAGCCATGCCGTCGACCAGTGCCGGGATCCTCGCATATCGAAAGCGGCGGGAAGTCGAGGTTCTCCTTGTTCATCCCGGAGGGCCGTTCTGGCGCAACAAGGACATCGGTGCATGGTCAATCCCGAAGGGTGAGCATACGGACAGGGAAGATCCGGAAGCTGCAGCGCGGCGGGAGTTTACCGAAGAGCTCGGCTTCGCATTGTCCATGCCGCTGATCTCGCTTGGGCAGGTCAAGCAGCGCGGCGGCAAGGTCGTCACCGCGTTCGCTGCCGAATTCGACATCGACGTGCGCAGCATTCGCAGCAACATCTTCGAGATGGAATGGCCGCCACGTAGCGGCAAACGACAGACCTTCCCCGAGGTCGACCGTGCCGAATGGTTCACGCTCGAAGCAGCGCACAAGAAGATCAACGCGGGACAGCGGCCGCTGCTCGAGCGGTTAGCTCAGATGGCCGGCATCGGATAGGGATCGGCCACTCCGGCATTTCGCGCAAACTGCGCACCCGACGGTCAGCACGTCAGGCAGCGATGGCAGCCGCTCGGCTGATGACACCGCGAGCGCGCGCAGCCTGCCGGCCTTCACCAACGGCAGGCGATCATGCCGTTGGCGCCGGCGCGGCGGCACGTCAGGGCAGCATCGAAACAAAAACCGCGAAAACAACCCCATGCACAGTAGCCGGTCCTTGTCAGAACAAGGACTTGCACGGACAAGAACTTGCACTGACAGGGATTGCGCAGCAGGCAAAGCCGTTTGACTCGTCGGGCAAAACACCGGCATGATGGCATCATCGCAACAATCGCCAGCGTCACACCGCCCGACCACGGGGGGCCTAGCGGCGATTGCGCGTAAGCCCTTCATCAACATCTCCAAAATCGCCCAGGCGCGCAGCAAGCGAGCGATTGATTTCGCGCGCCATGAGCCCGCGCCGGCAAAGGACACAGCACATGACGACATCTGCGAAACGCCACAGCACGCTGCCGGTTGCGGCAAACGATCTCAGCGGCCTTGCCGCCAACCCGCGGATCAAACTCTACAAGCGGCGGATTGTGATCCACCATACCGACCCGCAAGCCGGCGAACGCCTGCTCGCCGAGGCGCTCGGCGCCGCCGACCGCGACGCGCTACATGGTCTGCTGAGGCAATTGGTGAAGGCCAGCGCGATCGGACGAGAGCCCGATGAAGCCAATCTCGCCTTCATGATCTCGATGGTGAAGAGCATCGCACCGAAGGATTCGATCGAAGCCATGCTCGCAGTGCAGATGGTGTCCGTTCACACGGCGGCGATGCGCTCAGCCTGCCGCCTCGCCTGCAGCGGCGACGTCCAGCAGCAGGAAAGCATCACACGCGCATTGACCCGGCTGACCCGCACCTTCGCAAGCCAGATCGAGGCACTCAGCCGCCACCGCAACAACGGCGAGCGCGCGATCACGGTCCGGAATTTGTCGGTGCAGGACGGCGGCAGAGCGATCGTGGGCAACGTTACCCAACACGCGAGCATGATCGTCGCGGAGCCGGGCGCTGCGACAGATGCAGGACCGGTCCCGCCGCGCGAGGCCGAATCCGGACAATGCGCCAGCGCATGAGCTGCAATCACATCCGCAACACGAGCGCGATGACGACGAGCCCGCGCTGTGGCGCCGAGACGCGCAGCGGCACCACCTGCCGCGCACCGGCAGTGCAAGGCAAGGCCCGCTGCCGCATGCACGGCGGCGCACGGAGGTCTGGCGCGCCGAGGGGAAATCAGAACGCGCGGACGCACGGCGCATTCACGCAGGATGGGATTGCGGAACGACGGGCGATTCGGGCGTTGCTGGGCGAGACAGAGAAGCTGCTGGTCGAGATGAAGTCAGTGCCTGACTGAGGGATCAGCCGGCTGAGGCCAAAACTCGGGCATCCATGGTCCATTAATGGACCATATAGGCCCAAATGATCCATTTATGGATCATTGCGTTGACGCGAAGACAGCACGGACGATCACGCCCGGAACCACGCGGCGTTCTGGAATGGAAAAGAACTCTCGCTGACGCCCGCTTACGACATCTGCCCGCAGGTCAGGACCGGCGGAGAGGCCAGCCAGGCGATGTTCATCACCGGCGAGCGACGCACGAGCCAGATCACCGTGTGCCTTCAGGCCGCACCGCTCTTCCTTCTCGGACTCGATGAGGCGACCAAGCTCATCGCGGGACAGATCAAGGCGATCAAGAGGTTCTGGAAAGAAATATGCGACACGGCAGCGCTCTCGGAAGTCGACCGCAATTTCCTGTGGCGGCGGCAATTCCTCAACCCGTTCGCGTTCGCCGATGCTCCGGAGGCGCTGGTTGAACTCCTTGAATGAAGGCCGGCAGGCGTCGCCGCCGTTGTGACTCCCTGCCACTGGCCTCACTAAGCGTATCGCAGCACGTCCTTGGCCGGCGCACGAATTGCGGTGACCGCGGCACGAAATCGACCGTCCAACGCTGGACTGCACCCCTGGAATGAGACACGGTAATTGCGGTGACAGCGCGGTTGCCATGATGCGTTATCGTGCCTTGTTTTGCGCGAAGGCGGTT
>NZ_JBEPQV010000040.1:0-68068 GCF_040548035.1 Bradyrhizobium sp. LB8.2
CGAGCAACATCGTCGTCTCCAGGTTGGGTGGTATTGCAACCTCAGTCTGGCCTCAGACTTGGTCGCTATCCACTCCCCATGGAATCTTCGCTGCGCTCGCAAAGACGATGAGGGAAGCACCATGGCCAAAGCCGCAGTCGCCGCAGGTATTGCCACCGGCCAATGCCTCTGCGGCAAGATCACCTTCGAGATCGACGTCCCCGCACGCTGGGCCTGGCACGATCATTCCGCCGCCAGCCGTCGCGCCCACGGCGCTGCCTATGCGACCTATGTCGGCAGCTGGAAGAAGCGGTTTCGCATCATTTCGGGGAAAACGGCGCTCAGCCGCTACGAGGACAAGGCGACAAAGACCGCGCGCAGCTTCTGCACGCATTGCGGCACGCCGATCACGTACGAGCGCCCACGCGGCCCGCACATGGTCAACATTCCCCGCGCGCTGTTCAAGGAGCGCACCGGCCGCCAGCCGCTCTATCACATCGCAATCGAAGAGCTTCAGGAATGGGCCTATACCGGCGAGCCGCTGGTGCCGCTGACGGGTTTTCCGGGCGTGGTCTGGCAGCGCTCGAAAAAGAAAAAGCGAGCCAGCGGCGAAGATCCGTTCGATCTGGTGCGCGCGGAGATGTAGCGCACTCCACTCTCGTGCCCCGGACGCAGTGCGGTGCGAAGTGCCGCGCTGCTGAGCCGGGGCCCATGCCTCAGCGAACTCGGCGCAAATCTGGGTCCCGGCTCTGCGTCGCAACGTTGCACGTTGCGCCGCGTCCGGGACATGAGACCGTCCCGCGCAACGCAGCCATGACCGCTCTCCATTGCGCGCGTCCCGCGCTTTCGGCCATCATGCTTTCAGTCCTCGCGGCAGCGCCCGCGGGCCTGGAGGAAACATGAAGAACAAGATCACCGGCCGCTCCGCCTTTCTCGCGCTGCTCAAGGACGAGGGCATCACGCATCTGTTCGGCAATCCCGGCACCACCGAGCTGCCGATCATGCATGCGCTGAAGGACCATCCCGACCTCACCTATGTGATGGCGATGCAGGAGAGCCTGGTGGTGGCGATCGCGGATGGATATAGCCGCGCCTCCGGCAAGCTTGTCGCCTGCAACGTCCATGTCGCACCCGGCCTCGGCAACGCGATGGGCTCGCTCTACAACGCCCAGTTCACGGGCACGCCGATGATCCTCACCGCCGGCCAGCAGGAGCAAGGACACGGCTTGATGGAGCCGGTGCTGTATGGGCCGCTGGTGCGCATGGCCGAGCCGCTGGTGAAATGGGCCGTCGAGGTGACGCGGCTGGAGGATCTGCCGCGCATCGTTCGCCGCGCCGCCAAGGTTGCGACGACGCCGCCGACCGGGCCGGTGTTCATCTCGCTACCCGGCGACATCCTCAACAGCGAGGCCGGCATCGGTCTCGGCCGCTCCACCCGCATCGACGCGCGCACAAAGCCGTCGGACGAGGCGCTGAAGGCTTTTGCCGCGCGCCTGCTCAAGGCCGAGCGCCCCGTAATCGTTACCATGGATGAGGTGGTCAAGAGTGACGCGCTGAAGGAGGCCGCCGAACTCGCCGAGCTGCTGGGGGCGGCCGCCTATCAGTCCTCGACGCCCTACGGTTCGCACTTTCTCTCCGAGAGCCCGAGCTTCGTCGGCACGCTGGCGCGCGTGCAGAAGGTCGCGCGCGACATGCTCGCACCCTACGATCTTCTGATCGCGCTCGGCGGCGATCCCCTGCGGATGTCGGTCTATAGCGAGGTCGATGCGCTACCGGATGGTCTCGGCATCGTGCAGGTCGGCCTCGCCGATTGGGAGATTGCCAAGAACTACGGCGCCGAGATCGCGCTGAAGGCGGATCTGAAGGAGACGTTGCGCGCGTTGATTCCGGTGCTGAAGGAGATGGGCGGCGTTGCCCTGGCGAGCCGCGCGAAACAACGTCTCGCCGAGCTCGCACCGCAGAACTGGACCGCGCGGCGCGGCGCGCTGGTGGAGCAGATCGGCAAGGCCGCGGACCGTAGCCCCATCGATCCGGACTGGCTGGTGTTGCAAATGGTGGAGGCCATGCCCGAAAACGCCATCCTGGTCGACGAAGGCCTCACCTCCAGCCGCCAGATCACGGCGTTGCGTGCGCACCGCGACCGCTTCGGCTATCACGGTCTCGCCTCCGGCGGCATCGGCTGGGGCCTGCCGGCCTCGGTCGGCGCCAGCATTGCCAATCCGGATCGGCCGGTCGTCTGTTTCTCCGGCGACGGCAGCGCGATGTATTCGATCCAATCGCTGTGGACCGCGGCGCATCACAAGCTGCCGCTCAATGTCGTCATCGCCAACAATGGCGGCTACCGCATCATCAAGCAGCGCCTGCTCGCATTCCATGGCGACGACAATTACGTCGGCATGGATTTTGTCGATCCGCCAGTGGACTTCGCCGGGATCGCGAAGGCGCTGGGATGCGAGGCGATCAAGGTCAGCGATCCGCGGGAGCTAAAGGCGACGCTGGCGTCGGCGTTCAACCGTCCGGGGACGAAGCTGATCGAGGTGATGGTGGACGGGAAGGTGTAGGCACATCAACCGCCGTCATTGCGAGGAGCGAAGCGACGAAGCAATCCAGATTGTTTCCGCGGAGGGATCCTGGATTGCTTCGCTTCGCTCGCAATGACGAGGAGGCGGCAGCGGCACTACCCCGTCTTCCCCACCCTGAACCCCGCCGCCGGATGCGGCGCACCTAGCCGCGCGCGCCCCTCGCCAAACAGCTTCTCCCGCAGCGTGCCCTGCGCATACTCTTTCTTGTATCTTCCACGCCGCGTCAGCTCCGGCACCAGCATGTCGGCGATATCCTCGAAATCACCGGGCGAGATCGCGAAGGCGACATTGAGGCCGTCGACATCGGTCGCCTCGAACCACGCCTCGATCTTGTCTGCGACCATCTCCGGCGTGCCGACCACGACAGGACCGGCCCCGCCGACGCCGACATGCTCGATGACGTCGCGCACGGTCCAGACGCGGTCGGGATCGGCGCGGGTGACGTTATCGAGTGCGCTGCGGCCGGCATCGTTCTGGACATGGCGCACCTGCTGATCGAGCTCGTAGCCGGAGAAGTCGATGCCGGTCCATCCCGACATGAGGGCCAACGCGCCTTCCGGACTGATATGCGACCGGTAGTCGGCATATTTGGCCGCCGCTTCGGCTTCCGTGTTGCCGAGGATGATCGTCATCATCGAGAACATCAGGATCTCCGCGGGATTGCGGCCGAACGCGGCGGCCTCCTGACGGATCGCCGACACGCGCGGCGCGATCACCTTGGCCGACGGCCCGGACATGAACACGCATTCGGCATGCTTCGCCGCGAACTGCCGTCCGCGCGGCGAGGTGCCGGCCTGATACAGCACGGGCGTCCGCTGCGGCGACGGCTCGCTGAGGTGAATGGTGTTGTTGATGCGGTAGTTCGCGCCCTCGTGGTTGATGCGATGGATTTTTGTGGGATCGGTGAAGATGCCGCGCTTGCGGTCGCGCAGCACGGCGTCGTCCTCCCAGCTCCCTTCCCAGAGCTTGTAGACGACCTCCATATATTCGTCTGCGATCTCGTAGCGGTCGTCATGTCCGGTCTGCTTGTCCTTGCCGGCCCCGCGCGCGGCGCTGTCGAGATAACCGGTGACGACGTTCCAGCCGATCCGTCCCTCGGTGAGATGATCCAGCGTCGACATCCGCCGCGCGAACGGATAGGGCGGCTCGAAGGAAAGATTGCTGGTGACGCCGAAGCCGAGATTCTGCGTCACCGCCGCCATCGCCGACAGCAGCAGCAGCGGTTCGTTCGACGGCGTCTGCGCTGCATTGCGCAAGGCTGCGTCAGGGCTGTTGCCATAGACGTCGTAGACCCCGAGTACGTCAGCCAGGAACAGGCCATCGAAGCGGCCGCGCTCCAGCGTTTTGGCGAGATCGATCCAGTAGGGCAGGCGGTTATATTCGGCAGTGCGGTCCCGCGGATGGGTCCACAGGCCCGGTGACTGGTGCGCGACGCAATTCATCGCAAAAGCGTTGAGCCTGATCTGCTTGGCCATGATGGTCCCCCGGCGCCCTGTACCGGGCGCTCTTCGAATGATAGAGCTGCGCCCGAACTTGGCGAAGTTCTTGCATATAACTCGACCTTGGCAAGGCCAAAATCAGCGGTGCTGCTGCGCTTGGCAAGCCAATCTCAAGAGAGCAAGAACGAAATCCCAAGACTATCGAAGTCCCCGCCACTTTCGGAGGCCTGCCCGTCTCGGGTATGCTCCTTCGTCTCGCAACCTAAAAAAGAAAATAATGACCAGAGCCGATGCCATCGCCCGCGCCCGTGACGATTTCAAATCCGGCGTGTTCCTCGCCGAACTCGACCGTCGCGTCGCCTACCGGACCGAGAGCCAGAATCCGAACCGGAGCGTCGAGCTGCGCGCCTATCTGGAACAGGAGATGGTGCCCGCTTTCGCCGCGCTCGACTTCGAAAGCCGCATGGTCGAATCTCCCAACGGCAAGGCGCCGTTTCTGTTCGCCGAGCACCACGAGAGCGAGACGGCGCCGACCGTGCTGATCTACGGTCATGGCGACGTCGTCGACGGCATGGAGGGCGAGTGGCGCGACGGCCGCGATCCCTGGCGCACGACGGTTGCGGGTACGCGCCTCTATGGCCGCGGCACCGCCGACAACAAGGGCCAGCACAGCATCAACATGGCGGCACTCCGCGCGGTGCGCGACGCCCGCGGCGGCAAGCTCGGTTTCAACGCCAAGTTCGTCGTCGAGATGGGCGAGGAGATCGGCTCGCCCGATCTCGGCAAGGTCTGCGATCTCAATCGCGATGCGCTCAGGGCCGATCTGTTCATGGCCTCGGACGGGCCACGCCTGTCCGCCGACCGCCCCACACTGTTCCTCGGCTGCCGCGGCGGCATACGCATTCATCTCGATGTGAACCTTCGTGACGGCGGACATCATTCCGGTAATTGGGGCGGCGTGCTTGCCAACCCTGCGACCGTTCTGGTCAACGCGATCTCGACGCTGGTCGACGGCCACGGCCGCCTTCAGCTCGATGCGCTGAAGCCGCCCCGGCTCACCAACCAGATCCGCAGCTATCTTGCCGACGTGCAGGTGGTGCCGACCGAGGACGAGCCGGCGCTCGCTGAGAGCTGGGGCGAAGAAGGGCTGTCGGCGGCCGAGCGGCTCTATGCCTGGAACACGCTCGAAGTGCTGGCGATGTCATCCGGCAATATCGAGAAGCCGGCCAACGCCATTCCCGGCCACGCCAATGCCGTGCTGCAACTGCGTTTCGTGGTCGGCACCAAAATCGACGGCCTGATCGACGCCGTCCGCGCACATCTGGTCCAGAAGGGTTTTCCGATGGTCGAGGTGCGGGCGGCGCAGAGCTTTGCCGCCTCGCGCACCGATTTCGACAGCCCCTGGATCAAATGGGCGGCGGATTCGGTGCAGGAGACCACCGGCAAGGTGCCGGCGGTGCTGCCGAACTTCGGCGGCTCGCTGCCCAACGACGTGTTTTCCGAAATCCTGGGCCTGCCGACGATCTGGGTGCCGCACTCCTATCCCGGCTGCTCCCAGCATGCGCCCAATGAGCACATCCTGCTGCCATTGACCGAAGAGGCCTTGACGGTGATGGCCGGCCTGTTCTGGGATCTCGGGGAATTGCCAGGACCGCTCACACGTCCGCTAACACGCCCGCTAACCTGAGCGTTAACCTGAGCCGCCATCCAGTCGAAAGTCACATTCTATTCCGGCTTGTTTTGTGCTTGCATCCCGCCGGCATCATCCTGAAAGGGGACCAAAAAGTGAAACACTTCCGTAGCATCGGCCTCGCGCTCGCCGCGACCTTCGCCGTCAGCCAGGCTGGGGCCGAGGAGCTGACCGGTACGCTGAAGAACATCAAGGACACCGGCGCCATCACGCTGGGCTTCCGCGACTCCTCGATTCCGTTCTCCTATCTCGACGACAACCAGAAGCCCATCGGATTCGCGATGGACATCTGCTACAAGATCGTCGACGCCGTGAAGAAGGAGCTCAAGCTCGACAAGCTCGAGGTGAAGCTCAACCCGGTGACCTCGGCGACCCGCATTCCGCTGATGGCCAACGGCACCATCGACCTCGAATGCGGCTCGACCACCAACAATGTCGAACGCCAGAAGCAGGTCGCCTTCACCAATACCCACTTCCTGACCGCCAGCCGCTACGTCTTCAAAAAATCAAGCGGCCTGAAGTCGATCGACGACCTCAAGGGCAAGACGGTGGTCTCGACTGCCGGCACCACCAACATCAAGCAGCTCACCGAAGCCAATGTTGCGAAAAGCCTCGGCGCCAACATCATTCCGGCCAAGGATCACGCCGAATCCTTCCTGATGGTCGAGACCGACCGCGCGGTCGCCTTCGTGATGGACGACATCCTGCTCGCGAGCCTCGTTGCCGGCTCCAAGTCGCCGGACGACTACGTTATCTCCAAGGACGCGTTCTCCAAGCCTGAGCCCTACGCCATCATGCTGCGCAAGGACGACGCGCCGTTCAAGAAGGTGGTCGATGCGGCGACCGCTGCGGTCTACACCTCCGGCGAGGGCCAGAAAATCTACGACAAATGGTTCACGGCCAAGATCCCGCCGAAGGGTCTCAACCTCAACACCCCGATCTCGCCCGAGCTGAAGCACGAGTTCGCCAAGCCGAGCGACTCGCCGAATCCGGACGACTATAAGTAAGCTCCGATCCGTCCTGGAATCAGGACTTGGGGATCAAAATGATGTCCGGCCACTCTTGACACCAGGGTGGCCGGACATTTGCATAGGCGCCCGGGACATCTGTGATTGGCGCGTTCGCGCGGGGGACACGTGAACTACCACTGGAACTGGGGAATTTTCTTCGAGCCCAACCCGATGGGGACCGGCACCTATCTCGACATGCTGCTGTCGGGACTGGTGCTGACCCTCAAGACAGGCGTGCTCGCCTGGATCATCGCGCTGATTTTCGGCACGATCGTCGGCGTGCTGCGCACATTGCCGTCAAAGACCGCGTCCTGGATCGGCTTTTGCTGGGTCGAATTCTTCCGTAACATGCCGCTGCTGGTGCAGCTGTTTCTGTGGTTCTTCGTGCTGCCGGAATTGCTGCCGAAATCGGCCGGCACTTGGCTGAAGCAAATGCCGAACGCACCGTTCTGGACGGCGGCGATCGGCATCGGCTTCTTCATGTCGGCGCGCGTCGCAGTGCAATTGCAGGCCGGCGTCGGCTCATTACCGCGCGGGCAGAGGATGGCCGCGACTGCGCTGGGCCTGACCACTGTGCAGGGCTACCGCTACGTGCTGCTGCCGATGGCGTTCCGCATCATCCTGCCGCCGCTGACCTCCGAATTCCTCAACACCATCAAGAACACGGCCGTGGCCATCACCATCGGCCTGCTCGAGCTCACCGGACAGGCGCGCTCGATGCAGGAATTCTCGTTCCAGGTGTTCGAGGCCTTTACCGCCGCGACCCTGCTTTATCTCCTCGTCAACGTCGTCGTCGTGACCGCGATGCGCTTCCTCGAGCGCTGGGTCGCGATCCCCGGCTACATCACGGGGAAATAGCGCCATGTTCAGCAATCTCGATTTCGACGTCATCCGCCGCGCACTGCCCTATCTGTTCTACGAAGGCATGACGTTCACGCTGATGCTGACGGGGCTCGCGGCACTCGGCGGCCTGGTCTTCGGCACGGCGATCGCGCTGATGCGGTTGTCCGGCTACAAGACGCTCGGATACGTCGCCGGCGTCTATGTCGACTTCATGCGCTCGCTGCCGCTGGTGCTGGTGATCTTCTGGTTCTACTTCCTGGTGCCCTATATCGGGCAGTGGCTGACCGGCTCGTCGCGGCCCATCAGCGTCGGCGCGTTCGCGTCCTCGCTCATCACCTTCATCATGTTCGAGGCCGCGTACTTCTCCGAGATCATGCGTGCCGGCATCCAGTCGATCTCGCGCGGCCAGCCTGCCGCGGCCAACGCGCTGGGGCTGACCTACGCCCAGACCATGCGCTACATCGTGCTGCCGCAGGCGTTCCGCAACATGCTGCCGGTTCTGATCACGCAGACCATCGTGCTGTTCCAGGACACCTCGCTGGTCTACGTGCTGTCGATTACCGACTTTCTGGGAGCTGCGAGCAAGGTCGCGCAGCGCGACGGTCGTTTGGTCGAAATGTATCTGTTCGCCGCAATCGTCTACTTCACCATCTCCTGTGTCGCATCCTACGGCGTCCGCCGCCTCCAGGCGCGCATCGCCATCATCCGTTAGAGCGTATCGGTCATGATCGAAATCAGCCACGTCGACAAATGGTACAGCCCGACCTTCCAGGTGCTGACCGACTGCACCACCAGCGTCACCAAGGGCGAGGTCGTGGTGGTCTGCGGACCCTCGGGCTCGGGCAAGTCGACGCTGATCAAATGCGTCAACGCGCTCGAGCCATTCCAGAAAGGCGACATCAGCGTCGATGGGACCAAGGTCAACGATCCCAAGACCAATTTGCCGAAGCTGCGCTCGCGGGTCGGCATGGTGTTCCAGCACTTCGAGCTGTTTCCGCATCTGAAGATCATCGACAATCTCTGCCTCGCACAGCAGAAAGTGCTCGACCGGTCGCGCGACAAGGCGGTGGCGAAAGGCATGCAACTGCTGGAGCGCGTCGGCCTGAAGGAACAGGCGCAGAAGTTTCCCGCGCAACTGTCCGGCGGCCAGCAGCAGCGCGTGGCGATCGCCCGCGCGCTCGCGATGGATCCCATTGTCATGCTGTTCGACGAGCCGACCTCGGCGCTCGACCCCGAAATGGTGAGCGAGGTGCTCGACGTCATGGTGGACCTCGCCCATGAGGGCATGACCATGATGGTCGTCACCCACGAGATGGGCTTTGCCCGCAAGGTCGCCAATCGCGTGATCTTCATGGATCGCGGCGAGATCGTCGAGGACGCCCCGAAGGAGGATTTCTTCGGCAAGCCCCGCAGCGACCGCGCGCAGAAGTTCTTGTCGAAGATTTTGTCGCATTAGTCGTCTGACGCCAAATAGGGTTTATCGGCGCCTGCGAATTTCGTATAGCAGCGGAAGTTCCGTTTATTCCCGCCAGGAGACCTGCCTTGGACTCGATCGCCTACGTCAACGGCTCATTCGTCCCGCTCTCGGACGCTAAAATCTCGGTCCTCGATCGCGGTTTCCTGTTCGCCGACGGCATCTACGAGGTCTCGGCGGTGCTCGACGGCAAGCTGATCGACAACGTCTCGCATCTGACGCGGCTGGAGCGCTCGGTCGGCGAAATTAAGCTAAAGCTGCCCGAGACGGTCGAGCGCATCACCGAGATCCAGAAGGAGCTGATCGCGCGCAACAAGGTCGCGAATGGCCTCGTCTATCTCCAGGTCACGCGTGGCGCCGACAAGGGCCGCGACTTCGCCTTCCCCAAGGGCGACGTCAAGTCGAGCCTGGTGATGTTCACCTCGGAGAAGGACATCATCAACGCGGCGTCGGCCAAGACCGGCATCAACGTCATCACCGTGCCGGACATCCGCTGGGAGCGGCGCGACATCAAGAGCGTCGCGCTGCTGGCCCAGGTGCTTGCGAAACAGGCCGCGGCCGAAGCCGGTGCAGGCGAGGCCTGGATGCTGGAGGACGGCTACGTCACCGAGGGCGGCTCGTCGTCGGCGTTCATCCTGACCCAGGACGACGTCATCGTGACCCGCAAGAATTCCAACGCGATCCTGCCGGGTTGCACCCGCAAGGCGGTGGTGGCGCTTGCGGAAGAGCGCCAGCTCCGCGTCGAGGAGCGTTCCTTCACGGTCGCCGAAGCGCTCGCCGCCAAGGAAGCTTTTGCCACCTCGGCGTCGCTGTTCGTCCAGCCGGTGGTTGCGATCGACGGCAAGCAAGTCGGCGATGGCAAGCCTGGCCCGATGGCAACGCGGCTGCGCGAGATCTATGTGGAGTTCGCCAAGGCGACGGCGGTTTGAACCACTACTCAGCTATCGTAGGGTGGGCAAAGGCGCGCTTGCGCCGTGCCCACCTCTTCTCTCGCGGTTGCTGAAGCAAGGTGGGCACGCTTCGCTTTGCCCACCCTACGAGACTTATCTGCGAGCGGCGCAGCTCACGCCACCGACGCCTTCACCTTCACCGGGTGAACCGCACGGAACGCGATCGCCAGCCTGTTCCAGGCATTGATGGCTCCGATCAGCATCGTCAGGTTCACCGTCTCCGCCTCGGAGAATTGCGCGCGGACCTGCTCGTAGACGTCATCAGGCGCGTGCGTCTCGGCGATCAGCGTCACTGATTCGGTCCAGGCCAGCGCGGCGCGCTCGCGGTCGGTGTAGAGCGGGGATTCGCGCCAGGCGTTGAGCAGATAGATGCGCTGCTCGGTCTCGCCGCGCTTGCGGGCGTCCTCGGTGTGCATGTTGATGCAGAAGGCACAGCCGTTGATCTGCGACGCGCGGATCTTGACGAGCTCGATCAGCGATTTCTCCAGTCCCGTCGACTGGATCTGCTCTTCCAGCGCCATCAGCGCCTTCATCGTGTCGGGTGCGGCCTGGTAGAAATTCATGCGGGGTTTCATGGTCGTTCTCCTTGCTTGCTGGGTTGATGTCAGTGGGCGCTGCCGGCCGAGGCATGGCCGGCCTTCCTCAGGAAGAGGGTAGCGATCAACGCGACGATCAGTGCCACGCCGAGCAGATAGAAGGTGTCGCTGAAGGCGAGGATATAGGCCTGCTTCTGCACGATATGGCCGATCGCGACATAGGCGCGATGCGACGCGTCCGCACGGTCGAGGATGCCGTGATTGACGAAGTATTGGGTGAGCTGTTCCAGCCGCGTCCGCGTCGCCTGCTCGAACACCGAGACCGACTGCATCAGCACGTTGGAGTGATACTGCTCGCGCTTGGTCAGCAGGGTCTGCAACAGCGCGATGCCGACGGCGCCACCGAGATTGCGCATCATGTTGAACAGGCCGGAGGCCGAGCCCGCGTTCTCCGGTTCGATGCCTGACGTCGCCACCGCAGACAGCGGCGCCATCACCAGCGCCTGCCCGATCGCACGAACCACGTTGGGCCAGAGCAATTGATCGGCGGCATAGTTGCCGGTCATGTAGATGTTCATGAAGTTGGAGGCCGCGAACAGGACGAAGCCGACGCCGATGATGAGCCGCGCATCGAGCTTCTGCATCAGGCGTGGCACCAGCGGGATCAGCAGGAGCTGCGGCAGGCCGGTCCAGGCCAGCACCATGCCGATCTGCTCGGCATTGTAGCCCTGGATGCGGGCCAGATATTGCGGCAGGATGAACACCGAACCGTAGAGCGCGATTCCCAGCAGGAAGTTCGCGAGCATGCCGAAGCCGAAATTGCGGCGCACCAGCAGGCGCAGGTTCAACAGCGGCTTCTTGACCGTGAGCTCGATGATCAGGAAGGCGGTCAGCGCAACGGCCGCGATGACGGACAGCTTGACGATGAAGGGCGACCCGAACCAGTCGTCCTTGTTGCCTTCCTCCAGCACGGTCTGCAGCGCCGACAGTCCGATCGCCATGGTAATGATGCCGGCCCAGTCACCGTCGCGCAGCAACGACAGCTTCATCGGCTTTGCGTCCAGCGCGTACCAGAGCATGCCGACCATGATCGCGCCGGGGACGACATTGACGTAGAAGATGTACTGCCAGCCAAAATTCTCGGTGAGATAACCGCCGATGGTTGGGCCGATCGCGGGCGCGAACGTCGCCGACAGCGCAAACAGCGCAAGCCCGACCGGCTGTTTTCCGCGCGGCAGCAACGTGATGATCAGCGTGAACGCCATCGGGATCAGCACGCCGCCGGTGAAACCTTGCACCGCCCGCAGCACGATCATCTGCGGCAGGTCCTGCGCCAGCGCACAGGCGGCCGACAGGATCAGGAACAGGACCGCGTTGGTGAGGAGATAGATGCGGATCGAAAACACCTGCGCCAGCCAGCCGGACAGCGGGATCACCACGATCTCCGCGATCAGATAGGAGGTCGAGATCCAGCCGCCGTCGTCGATGCCGGCGCCGATCGCGCCCTGGATGTCGGCGAGCGAGGCGTTGACGATCTGGATGTTCAGCACCGCCATGAAGGCGCCGAGCGTCGCGCCGATCACGGCGATCCAGGTCTTGGTGGAAACCGCCGGCGTGGCGGGAGCGGCTCGAGCGGGAATGCCGGCGGCGGAAGCGGCGTTCAGGGCGGGTTGGAGAGTGCTCATGGAAGGCCTCGTCTCGGATACGGAGGCAGGATGCATCAGGCGAGTGTTTTCGATAATCGAGGAAGCGTTGGAAGGATCGTCCGGCAGGACTTGATAATGCTGCCGGAGTTGGCCTTTAGCCGCCGTTGGGTCGCGTCGCATTGTCGGCGAGGCGCTTGGCCGTCTCGCGCTCGGCCAGCACGGTCGCCTTGGTGTCGACTGTCGGCTGCGCCGACATACCGGGGCGCAGCAGCCCGGTCAGGCGGTGGTCGTCGAGCACGATCTTCACCGGTACGCGCTGCACGATCTTGGTGAAATTCCCGGTGGCGTTGTCGGGCGGCAGCAGTGCGAATTCGAGGCCGCTCGCCGGCGACAGGCTGTCGACATGGCCGCGCAGGATCTGGTTGCGGAAACTGTCGACATGCAGTTCGACCGGCTGGCCGGCGCGAACATGGGTGAGCTGGGTCTCCTTGAAATTGGCGACCACATAGACCGCATCGAGCGGCACCACCGCCATCAATTGCGTGCCCGCCTGCACGAACTGTCCCACGCGCAGTGAGCGGGCGCCGACCGTGCCGTCGACCGGCGCGGCAATCTCGGTGTAGGAGAGATTCAGCGTCGCCTGCTCCGCGACCGCGCGCGCGTGTTCGAGCTGGGCTGTGGCCTGCGCGCGCTGGGTGGTGAGTACGTCGATCTTGCGCTGTGCGGCCACGAGGCCCGACTTCGCGTGTTGCAGTTGCGCGTTGCTGGCGCGCAACGCAGCGTCAGTCTGCTGGGCGCGCTGGATCGTGCCGGAGCCCGACTTCATCAAATCGTCGTAGCGGGCGCGCTCCTCCTGCGCGAATTTCAGATTCGCGTCCGCGGCAGTCACATCAGCCGTGCTCTGCTCGATGATAGGCTGCTGAAGTTCGAGTTGGGCATCGAGGTTACGCACCGACGCTTCCGCCGCAGCCACATCGGCGCGGGCCTGGTCGAGCGCCGCCTTGAAGTCGCGGCCGTCGATCTTTGCCAGCACCTGGCCCGCTTTGACCTTTTCGTTGTCGCTGACCAGCACCTTGGCGATATAGCCCGAGACTTTTGGCGCGACGATCGTGGAGTCGGCCTTCACATAGGCGTCGTCGGTTGTCTCGAGGTAGCGCCCGGTGGTCCAGTAATCGTGTCCGTAATGGACAATCGCTGCCGTGCCGGCGAGAAGAGCGAGCACCAATGCCGCGCGCCGGACGATATTCCGCGCCGGCACCGGAAGCGGAACCTTGGGGTTATCATGAGTGATTTCAGTCGCTTGCTGGAAGTTTTCGGTGCGGGGCATCTCGGACATCGCGATCTCCTATCGGCTGCCTGAGAGTATCGGTCTTCCCGACTCGCGCGATAATCGGCAAAATGCCGGAAAGATTATCCATTTTGAGTGGATAGTTGGGGCCATCGCTTGGGTGTGGGGTGTACCGAGCCAGAGGGGCAACTGCCCCAGAGCGATTGCCGCGTCTGTCGCGCGATTGCTGCTAATGCATGCGCGAACCGTGGGACGATCGGACGGATAATCCGACTAAATTCCTTGCGATTATCGATCAAGAGCGGATAATCAGCCTGCATGGACCGATTGACCAGCCTTGAAGTCTTCAGCCGGGTGGTCGAGACCGGCGGCTTCTCTGCAGCGGCCCGTAAGCTCAACATGTCGACCACCATGGTGAGCAATCACGTTCAGGCGCTGGAAGACCGGCTCGGCGTGAGGCTGCTCCAGCGCACCACGCGCAAGGTCAACCTCACCGAGATCGGCAGGGCCTATTACGACCGCTGCATCCAGATCCTCGCCGATATCGAACAGGCCGACGATATCGCGAGCGAGTTGCAGTCGGTGCCTCGCGGCACGCTACGGATCCACGTTGCCACGCACATGGTGCCGTTCGTCGCGCCCGTGGTGGCGAAGCTCCTGTCGACCTATCCAGAGCTCAGGATTGATCTGCGCATGGGCGAAGCCGACATCGACCTCATCGAAGAAGGTTATGACGTTGCCCTGCGCATGACCTCACCGCCGGATTCGAGCCTGATCGTCCGCAGCCTCGCCACCTGGCGCCACGTGCTGTGCTGCTCGCACGACTATCTCGAAAGGCACGGTCGCGTGCAGAAGCTCGATGAGCTCACCGCGCACAATTGCGCCCGTCACTTGAACTATCCGTTCGGCGACGATTGGCGCTTCTTCGATCGCAAGGGCACGCCGGCATCGGTGCGAATTTCGGGCAGCTTCATCACCAACAGCGGTGAGGCCTTGCGAAAGGTGGCGCTGGAAAGCGCTGCCGTCTGCCTGATGGCGGGTTTTCTCGTCCAGGACGATCTCGAAGCCGGTCACCTCGTTCGCCTTCTGCCAGAATATCGTCCCGTCGAGATGTCGATGAACGCGGTCTATCCGCACCGGCATCATCTGTCGGCGAAGGTCAGGACCTTCATCGACATGCTCGTGCATCACAGCGCCGAGCAGCAGAAGCTGATCAATCCCTACTCATGACCGGGGCGGCGCCGGCAGCCGCCCGAACACTTTTTCGAGCGCCATGCCGACCGCAAGCAGGCAGCGATCGCTGCCTGCGGGACCATCCAGCTCGAGCCCGATCGGCAGTTTGCTGACCGCGCCGAGCGCAATCGGAATCTGGATTCCGGGAAGCCCGGCATTGCTGCCGGGATCGGTGTTCTGGATGAACAGGCCAAAATTTTCGGGGCTGCTGGCGTCGGGGTTGGAAGCGATCGCAACGCGCGGCGTGGTGGGGAAGGCGATGGCGTCGAGCCGGTTGTCCGCAAAGGTCCTGCCGTAGAGCGCCTGCAGGGCGGGACGCGCGGACTTGATGGCGGCCTCATAGATCGGGCCGGCATCGACCAGGGTATTGTCGGGACCAGGCAGTTTGCGCGGGATCACGAGGCCATCATAGGTATCCTTGACGTCGGGGCTCGCGATCTCCCGCGCCAGTGCGTCGATGGTGATGCCGGTGCCGGTGCCTGCGAGATAGGCCACCATGTCGTCATAGGCCTCGTACAGCGCGATGGGAAAGCCGACCTGGCCGTTGAGTTCGGCCAACTGCGGCATCTCGATCTCGAGGACCGTGACGCCCTGTGTCTTCACTTTCGCGATCGCCGCCTGGAAGGCGGCATCGGTGTCGGTATCAAGATTGATCAGCATCGACCTCACGATGCCGATTCGTATCTGCTTCAGATCAGCCGGTTGAACGGCGTCGCCGCCCGCAATGACGCGGTCGAGCAGTTCGACATCCGCCATGGTCGCGGCCATCGGGCCCGCGGTGTCGCGGGTGTGCGAGATCGGCGCGATGCCAGCTTGCGGATAGCGTCCGACCGTCGGGCGCAGCGAGGCACATCCATTCAGTGCGGCGGGCACGCGGACCGATCCGCCAGTGTCGGTTCCGAGCCCGCCCGCAACGATCCGCGCGCCGATCGCGGCACCCGTGCCAGACGAGGAGCCGCCCGCGATCAGGGCACGGTCATAGGCGTTGCGCACGCCGAACTCCGTGCCGGTCTTGAACGCAGTGTTGTAGCCGGAGATGCCGAAGGCGAGCTCGTGCATGTTGGTCTTGCCGATGATGATCGCGCCCGCCGCGCGCAACTTTGCGACAACAGGCGCGTCAGCCTTCGGAACGTATTGCTTCAGCGCCGGCGTTCCTGCGCTACAGGGAAGCTCCGCGACCTCGATATTGTCCTTGATCACGATGGGCACGCCGCCGAGAGGCTTGCCGTCGCCCGTCGCGTCGAATGCGGCCGAGGCCTTCAAGGCACCAGCCTCGTCCAGGGTGACGAAGGCATTCAGATCGGCATTGGCCTTGGCGCGGGCAAGAGCTTCCGTCGTGAGCGCGGTGCTCGTGATTTTTCCGGCGCGGAGGTCGGCCACGGCCTGGGTCAGGGTTAACCGGTCGAAATCCATGATGCGTCACCCGATTGCAGGAGCGCCATCAGGGCGCCCCTCAGCTTCAGAGGCTGAAGCCTCATCGGCGCCCCGTCAACCGTAGGCGCGCATCTTTGCAGGTGACGGCGCATCGAGCTCGGCGAAGAGCCGTTCGACCTCGGCCTTCACCTTTCCAATCGCGGCGTCCTTAACCGGCCCGTAGCCGCGGATATCCATCGGGGCTTTTGCAATGGCGATGAGGTCAGGCAGATGCGCTGCGTCGAGCCCGCTGAGAAGCCGGTTGATGACGCGATCGTACCAGGTGATCAGCTCCCGTTCGGCGCGCCGTTCCGCCGTGTAGCCGAACGGATCGAACGGCGTCCCGCGCAATCCCTTCATCCGCGCGAGCATGGCAAGTGGTGTCTGGATCCATTGCCCGAAGGCGCGTTTGCGCGGACGTCCGCGGGCGTCGCGCCTCGACGGCAGGAACGGCGGGGCGAGGTGATATTGGATGCTGAAGTTGCCTTCGAACTCGCCTTTCAACGCGTCGAGGAAACCACCCTGCATGTGCAGCCGCGCCACCTCGTACTCGTCCTTGTAGGCCATCAGCTTGAACAGGGCGCGCGCGACGGCCTCGGTCAACGCCTCGCTGTTCAAATTGGCTTCGGCATTGCGAACGTTTGCAACGAGTGTCCGATAACGCGTCGCGTAGACGCGGTCCTGATAAGCAGTGAGGAATTCGGCGCGGCGGTCGATCAATTGGTCGAGCGTCTCGGTCTTGGGCGACTCGTCCGTCTTCGGCAGAAAGTCCGGATCGGCAGTCGCGATCCGGCCCCAGGCAAAGGCCTGCTTGTTACGCTGGACCGCGACGCCGTTGAGCTCGATCGCGCGCAACAGCGCCGACAGCGAGACCGGCAGCAGCCCGCGCTGCCAGGCAAAGCCCAGCATGATGATGTTGGCATAGACGGCATCGCCGAGCAGGCGCTCGGCAAGCGCGTTGGCGTTGATGGTGTCGAGATTGCCGTCGCCGATCACCTGGCCGATCGCGCGCAGGCGAGCGGGTGAAGCGAGATCGGCGTCGCGGAAACGGACGACGTCACCGGTCGGCATTTCCGCGGTGTTGACCGCGGCGCGCGTGCCTTTCCGATAGGTGCCGGACGCCTTTGGCGACGAACTGACGACGAGGTCGCAGCCGATCAGCGCATCGGCCGCGCCCTGGTCGATACGCACCTGATGCAGCGCCTCGGGGGTTGGCGCAAGCCGGATATAGCTCAGCACCGGCCCGAATTTCTGTGCAAAGCCGGTAAAATCCAGCACCGAGACGCCGCTTCGTTCGAGATGCGCCGCCATGCCGATCAGCGCGCCGACCGTGATCACGCCAGTGCCGCCGACGCCCGTGATGAGCAGATCATAGGGACGGTCGAGCGTTGCGGGCGCGGGCAGGGGAAGCGTGGCCGCGTGGCCGACCGCGTCGATCTGGCTCGCGCTCTTCTTTCGGCGCGTCGCACCCTCAACGGTGACGAAGCTCGGGCAGAACCCGTTGAGGCAGGAGAAGTCCTTGTTGCAGGATGAGAGGTTGATCTGGCGCTTCCGGCCGAACGGCGTCTCCTTGGGCTCGACGCTGAGGCAGTTGGATTCGACCGAGCAGTCGCCGCAGCCTTCGCAGACGAGATCG
Source organism: Bradyrhizobium sp. LB8.2 (assembly GCF_040548035.1). NCBI lineage: Bacteria > Pseudomonadati > Pseudomonadota > Alphaproteobacteria > Hyphomicrobiales > Nitrobacteraceae > Bradyrhizobium > Bradyrhizobium sp. LB8.2. Next base: position 17,720 of record NZ_JBEPQV010000040.1, read on the forward strand.
TTGATATAAGCAAAGCGTTTGGGGTCGGCCATCTCACCACGCTTGCGCCTGCGCCGTTTCTCTGTGGCGCAGGTCTGCTGATAGATCAGCACTGAGACGCCGGAGATTTCGCGCAGCTCGCGCTGCACGCTGTCCATCTCGTTGCGCGGATGGATGGACACGCCGACAGGCAGGTCCCCTGGCGAAAATTGCGTGGGATCGTCCGACACCAAGGCGATGCGCGAAACGCCCTCGGCGCGGACGCTGTGCGCGATGGCGTGCACGCTGACCGGGCCGTCAACAGGTTGGCCGCCGGTCATCGCGACCGCATCGTTGAACAGGATCTTGTAGGTGATATTGGCTTGAGCCGCGATCGCCTGCCGGATCGCCATCGAGCCCGAATGATAATAGGTGCCTTCGCCGAGATTCTGGAAGACGTGCTTGTTGCCGGTGAAACGTGACGAGGCCGCCCAGTTCACCCCTTCGCCGCCCATCTGGATCAGCGACGATGTCTCGCGGTCCATCCAGCTCGCCATGAAATGGCAGCCGATGCCGGCCAGCGCCTTCGACCCCTCCGGCACTTTTGTTGAAATGTTGTGCGGGCATCCGGAGCAGAAATACGGCGTGCGCGTCGCACCAGAGACGTTGATCGTGCGGGCGGCTTCCGGCAACAGGGTCGCTGCCCGCGCGGCGAGATTCAGGCCTGGGAACATCGGATCGAGCCGGCGTGCGAGCACCCCGGCGAGCGCACGCGGTGACAATTCGCCGATCCAGGAGATCAGCCGCGCGCCGGTCTCGTCATGCTTTCCGACCATGCGCTCGGGCTTTGCGCCGGGATAGTCGTAAAAATATTCCTTGAACTGGCTCTCGATGATGCCGCGCTTCTCCTCGACCACGAGGATCTCGCGCTTGCCCTTCACGAACGCCATCGCGTCATGCAGCGCCAGCGGCCAGACCATGCCGACCTTGTAGATGTCGATGCCGATGCTGCGGCAGGCCGCTTCGTCCAGGCCCATCAGACGCAGCGCTTCCATCAAATCGAGATGCGCCTTGCCCGTGGTGACGATGCCGTAGGTGGCGCCCGGGATGTCGTAGATGTGACGGTCGATCGGATTGGCCTTTGCGAAGGCGTAGACCGCGTGCTTCTTCGCCTCCAGCCGCTCCTCGATCTGCGGCCCCGGCAGATCGGGCCAACGATAGTGCAGCCCGCCCGGCGGCGGCGCGAAGTCCGGCGTGTGGAAGGCGCGCGGCGGGCGCAGCGCAACGGACGCGCCGGATTCCACGATCTCCGAGATTGCCTTGAAGCCCACCCACATGCCGGAGAAGCGGCTCAGCGCATAGCCATATGCGCCGAACTCGAGATATTCGGCGACGCTGGCGGGGTGCAACGTCGGCATGAACCAGCTCATGAAGGCGACGTCGGACTGGTGCGGCATCGAGGATGAGACGCAGCCATGGTCGTCGCCGGCGACCACCAGAACGCCGCCATGCGGCGAGGAGCCGTAGGCGTTGCCGTGCTTGAGCGCATCGCCGGAGCGGTCGACGCCGGGACCCTTGCCATACCAGAGCCCGAACACGCCATCGACCTCGCGGTCGGCTTGCGTCTCGACCTGCTGCGAGCCCAGCACCGCGGTCGCGGCAAGATCTTCGTTCACTGCGGGGAGGAATTCGATGCGGTCGCGCTTCAGCCGCTCCTGGATGCGCCACAGTTCCAGATCGACGCCGCCGAGCGGCGAGCCGCGATAGCCTGAGATGAAGCCGGCCGTGTTCAGCCCCGCGGCACGGTCACGCCTGATCTGGTCCAGCGCAATGCGGACGATGCCCTGCGTGCCCGTGAGGAAGACGCGTCCCTCGTCGCGATCGTAGCGGTCGGAGAGCTCGTAGGCGTCGAGTGACGGAATGGCGTCCATGGCGGATCTCCCGCGGCATCTTTGCCGAATGGGAGAAGAGTAGGCTTGGGTGACTGGTAGGTCTTACCTGATTTTCCCGATGACTGGCCTGTTCTGGTAGAATTATCCGGTACGGTCTATAAGGTGGTTGGATAATCCATCTTAGTGGTTTGCATGATCGAAGACCAGGACGCGCGGATTCTCGCCTACCTTCAGAGGGACGGCCGCGCCACCAACCAGCAGCTCGCCGACGCGGTCGGCATGTCGACCTCGGCGTGCTGGCGCCGGGTGCGTGCGCTGGAGGAGAGCGGAGCCATCCAGGGCTATGCGGCCCTGGTCGCGCGCGAGCAGGCGGGCTTTGCGATGTCCGCGATCCTCCACGTCTCGCTGGAACGACACGACGCAAAATTCGTCGACGAGTTCGTCGCGCGGGTGACCACGCGGCGTGAGGTGCTGGAGTGCTTTGCGACCACGGGCGATGCCGATTATCATTTGCGTGTCGTGGTGCAGGACATGGCGGCCTACAACAGATTCCTCGACGAGTTCATGTTCCGCATCCCCGGCATTCGCTACGTCCGCAGCAACGTGGTGCTGAAGGAAATCAAGACCAGCGTCGCACTGCCGTTTTGAGGCAACTTCATCCGCGCCGCAGTTGGCGCAGCGACAGCATATGCAACAGGATCGAGCTCGGCACCACGAAGGCAGGGGTCAGCACATTCGGAAAGGTGTCTACAGCCATGGCCGGGCCCTCTGGAATGATGAGCTGGAACGGGCCGGGCGACATGATCATCCCCAAGGTGATCGCGACGGCCAAATCAGCGAGGCCGAAGATGTTCCAAAGCATCGCCGCTTTTCGACCCTCGGCCGTTCCGGTCGCCACGGCAATCGCCGCCGGTACCGCGAACAGGCCGGTCAGCACATCGCCAGTTCCTGCCGGCAGCGCCCATAGGCCCGGCATCACCCCCCACAGCCAGTAAACGAGCCATTGGCTGCCAAAGACGCGGTAAACCTGCAGGGCGATGAGCCACGTCATCGGCATTGCATCGAGCAACTGGCCCACCCGCTTCGACAACAGCAGTACCGGAGTCCCGACGATCACCGGCAGCAGGATCGCCGCTGGAAGCAGCGGCAAGGAGGAAGCGCCCGCGCGGAACGCGCCGTTGATGGCTGCCGTCCAGGCGACGGCGGCCCAAAGCGTGAAAGGGGCCATGACGGCTAGCCAGGTCGCCTGGCGTTGTCTTGGTGTCAACGCGGTGCCTTCGAGGCCGAGCCACAATCCAAGCGCGATGAACCCATGGACCATCAGCCGAACGCCAAGGGCCGGAAAGCCGCTCTCCGGAAGCGTGGGTAGCGCGTAGATCAACCAGGTCCACAGCGTCGTGAATGCAACGATCCACGTCAGGGTGAGCCAGGCGGGCCGCGGGGCCATCACGCCAGCGGAAACAGTATCGGCGTTCATCGGCGTTCCTCCCGCTGCGTCACGGTGGTTTCTTCCGCTGATCCGGCCCTCAAGAGAAGCATGAAGACGAGAATATGGCTGACGAGCAGCAGCGGCACGTAGAGGGCCGGGATATAAATTCCGGCGCCGAACAGGCCCGGATTCTGGATTTTGGTTACGCCCATGTAGTACGCGTTTAAAAGGTCCAGCGTGCCCCAGACGTTGAATATCCAGACCATCGGAACGGCGATCGACCATCGCCAGGACAGCGCTGCCATCGACATGAGCGCGAGCGTGGCGGCGATGAGATCTCCCCATCCGACCTCGCTGGCGAAATCCGGGCTCAACTCCGAAGACACGAATCCGGCAACCATGAAGTTCATCCCCAAGAACCTGAACGCATGGAACGCAGCGAGAAGTCTCAGGGCGTCATGGCGCGGCATGGCGCGGAGCGCCGGCCAAACATAGATGGCGGCCACCACCGAGCTTGTCAGGAAAGCCCCGGCGACGCTGAGAACGAACGGAAGGTTAAAGCTCGGTGGCACGTTCGGATGTCCTTGTGATTGTCCGTCCGGTCGAGTGAGTCGAAGCCGGTCGTTTCGATCCGGCGTCGACGCGCGCTCAGGGTTTGGTCATGAGCAGCCGGAGCGGCATCAGCGGACCGACTGCAATGTATTCGTGATCGATGAGATCCTGCTTGGCGAGCGGCAGGGCGTCCATGATGGCGCGCCCTTCGATGACATCCTTGACATCCAGCAGGAAGACGGCTCCGCGCCCGTCGGACCGCGAATACCATTCACGAACCTTTCCATTGAGATAGAGCTGTACGGTCTGCCTGATTTCATCGGGCATGACGGCCATGACCTGTTCGCGTGTGACGCCTGGCTTGACGGACAGGATGACCATCACCCCGGTTGTGGGCGATGCGGCTTGTGCTTGGGCAGGGGATGTATCGGCCATGGAAGTCGCACCTATCAATGTGAGGGTGAGTGCCAAGACGGCGTGACGGATTGCTTTCATCGGTCTCATTTCTCCGATCACGGCGGTCGCCGTGGTGTCGCGAGTGTCAGCGCATGCAGCGGTGCTGCTTGCAGGCCGGATGTAAGTCTGCTTTGCACCGGCGACTATTCGCGATAATGTTGATGGGGTATGAAGCAAAACTTCACAGTCAGGCACGGTGCACTCGACGGCGTGGAGGCGTTCCTGAGTGTCGCCCAGCACCGCAGTTTCCGCCGGGCGGCCGCTGAACTCGGGGTCACGCCATCGGCCATCAGTCAGGCGGTACGAGCGCTCGAGGCGCGCGTGGGCGCGGCGCTCTTCATCCGCACGACCCGCAGCGTCGGTCTGACCGAAGCCGGCGAAAGGTTCTTTGCTCGCGCAAGACCAGCCTTCGAAGAGCTCATCGCAGCAAGCGGGGCGGCGCGTGAGCTCGGACAGCGGCCGGCCGGTCTCCTGCGTCTCACCGTACCGCGCTCGGTCGTGCCGATCCTGCTGGAGCCGGTGGTCGCGTCGTTCTGCCGGGCGTTTCCCGAGATTGAGGTGGAGCTTGCTGCAAGCGAAGAGCTGGTCGACCTCGCTGCCGGAGGTTTTGACGCCGGCATCAGGATGGGCCAGTTCATCACCCCTGACATGATCGCGGTGCGGCTGACGAAGCCGCTGCCGCTCATCATCGTGGGCAGCCCGGCTTACCTCGACCGCCGCGGCTGGCCCGAGCGCCCGGACAATCTGCGTGAGCACGCGTGCCTGAGATTGCGACGATCGAACGGTGCGCTTGCATCATGGTCCCTCAACGACAACGGGCGTTCGATCGAGATCGCCGTTTCGGGACCTTTCATCGCCAACGATTTTCCCACGATGCTCGGCGCTGCTGTCGAGGGTGTAGGTCTTGCGCAAGTGCCCGCACCGCTCGCCGCCGGTGCCTTGACGACGGGAAAACTCGTCCACGTGCTGGAGCAATTCGCGCCGATGACGCCGGGGGTGTTCCTCTACTATCCCGGCCATCGACAAATCATGCCGAAGTTGCGAGCCTTTATCGATCATGTGAAGGGCCGCTCAGGAGCCACAAGCTGATCCGAGTCCGGATTTAACGAACTGACGCTGCCGTTTTGATCGAGCTGCGTAGGGTGCGCAAAAGTGTTCCTGCGCCGTGCCCCACCACGCAAGCAGCCTACCGCTCCTCCCGCACGAACCTGTTCCGCAGCGTCCCGACACCGGTGATGTCGATCTCCACGACATCGCCGTGCTTGATGTCCGGCGACGCACCGTCGGTACCCATCCAGATCACATCGCCGGGCCATAGCGTGAAGTATTTCGTCAGCTCCACCAGGAACGCCACCACGCCGAAGATCATGTCGTTGGTGTGGAAGCGGTTGGTCTCCTTGCCATTGACCCGGACGACGGTTTCCATTTTCGCGAGATCGGCCTCGGTTTCGATCCATGGGCCCATCGGCTTGAACGTGTCGGCGTTCTTCGACCGCCACAGGCTGCGGTCGGCCTTCTGCCAGCTCCGCTCGCTGACGTCGTTGCCGATGGTGTAGCCGAACACGCAATCCATCGCGTTCTGTTTGGTGAGATGCTTCACCTTCTTGCCGATGACGACGACGAGCTCGCCTTCATAGTGGATCTTGTCCGTCGCAAAAGACGGGATCACCACATCCTCGTCATGGGCGATCAGAGCATTCTGGGCGCGATAGCCGATCTCGGGCCTGTCAGGCACGGCCGGCACCTCGCCGCGCTTGTCGGCGGCCTCTTTCAGGTGTTTCAGGTAGTTCAGGCCGACGCAGTAAAACGTGCGCGGGATCAGCGGCAGCTCGATCTTGACCTGCGACAGCGGATGCGTGCGCGAGGTGCGCTGCCATTCGCCAAAGGGATCGCCGGTGACCGCGATCACCTGGTCGCCCTCGACGATTCCCCATGAAGCCTTGTCCGAGGCGGTGAATTTCAGCCAGCGCATGCCGTGTCTCCGTTGCTATTCTGCGGCATGGCGCGGCTGCATTTTCCACGCGCCGGCAGCCGGCCGCTTGAGCCCGAGATTTTCCCGCAGCGTCTTGCCGCGATACTCCTTCTGGAATAAGCCGCGCCGCTGCAATTCCGGTACGATATGTTGCACGAAGTCGGCATAGGACCCGGGCACATAGGTGGCAGCGATGACAAAACCGTCGCAGCCGCGCTCGACGAACATCTCTTCGAGCTTGTCCGCGATCTCCTTGGGGCCGCCGACCGTCGCATCCTGGACCTGACCGCGGCCGGAGAAGGTGACGAAGTCGTGCGCGCTCGGATTGCTCTTTCCAGAGTTCTTGAGCACACCGTCGCGAATGCCCAGAATGCCCTGCATGCTCTTCAGCTCTTCCGTCGTCAGCGGCTCGTCGAGATCCTTGGAGGCGAAATCGTAGTTGAGCGCTTCGGCCAGCAGCGACAGCGCGTCGATTTGCAGCGGGAGCTTGTTGATCAGCGCCATCTTGTCTTCGGCCTCGGCTTTGGTCGCGGCGCAGACCGGCGTCGTCAGGTTGCAGAGGAACATCGTTTCCGGATCGCGGCCGGCTTTCGCGGCCTCGTTACGCACCGCCGCATAGCCATCCTTGGCGGCGGCGAGGTTGCGCGCGGCGGTGAAGATCACCTCACCCCATCGTCCTGCAAAGCGCTGGCCGCGGCCGGACGCGCCGGCCTGGATGATCACGGGATGGCCCTGGTCCGAACGCGGCACGGTGAACGGACCGCGGGACTTGAACGCCGGTCCCCTGTGATCGAGCCGCTTCACCTTGGCCGGATCGGCAAAGCGGCCGCTCGCCTTGTCCATGATGAGCGCGCCGTCCTCCCAGGTGTCCCAGTGGCCTAGCACCACCTCCATGAACTCGTCGGCCTTGTCGTACCGCGAATCATGTTCGGGATGAGAGGCGCGCCCCATATTGTGTGCCTCGCCGTCGTTGAGCGAGGTGACGACGTTCCACCCGGCGCGTCCACCGGACATCAGATCGAGCGTTGCGAAGCGGCGGGCGATGTCGAAAGGTTCGAAATAAGTCGTCGAGCCGGTCGCCCCCAACCCGAGCTTCTCTGTAACCATACCCATCGTGGTCAGCACGATCAGCGGGTCCATCTTCACGCAGCGGATGCCGTATTCGACGGTGTGGGCGTGATCGTTGCCGTAGCGGTCCGGCATCGCCAGGCGATCGTCGAAGAACGCCATGTGGAACTTGCCGGCTTCGAGGACCCTGGCGATCTCTTGATAATAGTCCGCCGACATCGAATCGTCGCGCGAGTCCGGATGCCGCCACGAGCTCGGCAGATTCGTGCAGTTCTGCGCCTGGAGGAAGCCGACCAGTACCATCTGCCGCGTCATGCTGCTGTTCTCCAAAATACCGTCAGGCCAGATCGAGGACCGTATCGAGTCTGTATTCGCGCGCCAGCGCCCGCAGTTTTTCCCAGGTCGCATCCTCGATCTCGATGCCGTCGCGCAGGCGCTGCTGCTCGCGCACGCCCTCGATCTCACCGGGATAGTAGACGCCGTTGCTGCCCTCGGAGGGCGGAGTCGCTTTCAGGTATTGCGCGAAATCGGCGACCTCACGCTTGAACTCCTTCAGCGGGCGAAACGCAGCGACGTTGAACACCGCCATGAAGCAGCCGTCATTGTGCCGTCCCGTCGGCTCGACGCCGAAGCCGAGGCCGGTGAGCAGGCCGCAAAGGACCTCGACCATGGCGGCGAGGCCGCTGCCCTTGTAGCCCTCGGTGCCGCCGAGCGGCAGCAGGGCGCCGCCTTTGCGGTATTGGGTCGGATCGGTGGTATGTCGTCCTTCGACATCGATGATCCATCCCGTCGGTATCTCCTCGCCGCGGGCGACCGCGAGCTGGATCTTGCCGGCCGCCACCGCAGAGGTCGCCATGTCCAGGTAGAAGGGCGTATCGAGATCGGACGGCACCGCGATCGAGATCGGATTGGTGCCAAGCCGCGCCTCCTTGCCGCCGAACGGCGCCACGTGTTTCGGTGAGCGGCCGGAATCTGCCGTTGCGATCCCGATCATGCCTTCGCGCATCGCCATCAGCGGATAGGCGGCGAGGCGGCCGACATGGCTTTGCCGGAACACGGTGCAAGCGGCGACATTCACCGTCTTCGCCTTCTCGATCGTCAGCGCCATCGCCTTGGCGTTGACGTGGAAGCCGAAACCCCAATGGCCGTCGATCACGGTCGTCGTCGGCGATTCCCGGACGATGCTCCATTTGGCGCCAGGCACGATGTGGCCAGCCTTGATACGGTCGATGTAGGTGGGAACAGCGATCACGCCGTGGGAATCATGGCCGGCGAGATTGGCGTTGACGCAGCCGATCGCGACCGCGTCAGCCTCTTCCTCGGAAGCTCCGGCGGCACGAAGCAGCACGGCGCTGACGCGCGTGAGGCGGTCGGCCTTGACGATGGGCATCGCGTTTCCTCGGTCCTCGCCCTTGGTGGGCGGTTGCTGAGAGCCATCGTCTCAAAGCGCGCGAGCGATATCAATCTCCCGTAAACCAATACAGGGCTGCAAATTCGTAGAGAGCACGCGCCTTTGGTTGAAGACTCGTCCCGTGCGGCGGCATTTTCGACAGTTTTCCGCCGGTTGTTCGCAGCTCGTTCACTTTGATCGAGGGTTTGCGGCCTGCAATAACGACCACTTAGGCGATCGCCGGTCATAACGTCATCCGGGAAAAAAAGGCAGAAATGCCCGGGGAGTTGAGATCGTGACGACGACACTCGCGCGCACCTTTGCGGCGTTGAGCGCCATAAATGAAGCGATCCTCTACGCGAAATCGCCGGACGAGCTGCACCAGAAGGTCTGCGACGCCGGGTTTTCGAGCGGGGACTTCATGGCGGTCGCCGTGTTCCTCGTGGATTCGGACGGCCGTCTGCTGCGCTTTGCCGCCGGTCGCGGCGACGACGTCGCGCGGCTGAGCGCAATCGAGATCACCACGGAAGCCGGAAGTGCCGAGGGATCGGGCGTCAGCGGCGAGGCCTTCCGCAGCCGGAAGCTCTGCATCAGCAACGATTTTCTGAACGACCCGCGCTCGCTCGCGTGGCGCGAGGGCGCGTTTAAGGCGCATGTCGGCGCCGCGGCGGCGTTGCCGCTTCTGTGCAGCGGCAAGAGCGTCGGCGTGCTGCTCGTGACCCGCAGTGAGGCCGGTTCGCTAAGCGATCAAATGGTGTCGCTGTTCGAGCGCATGTCGGCCAACATTTCCTATGCTCTGGACAATTTCGCGCGCGAGACTGCACGGCAGACCGGCGTGCGGGCGATGCGCCGGCTCAACCGTATGTACGGCGCGATCAGCGCAACCAACGAGGCCATCCTGCGCGCCAAGAGCGAGCAGGAGCTGTATCAGCTCGTGTGCGACGCCTCCGTGCACAGCGGCGAATCGCTGGCGACTATCGTGTTGCTTCGCGAGTCGGATTCTCACTGGATGAAGCCGGTCGCCTCCACCGGGCAGAACCTCGAGCTGGTCACCCAGGCACGCTATTCGATCGACCCGGAAAATCTCTATGGCAAGGGCATATCCGGCGAGGTGTTCCGGACGCAAAAGCCGATCGTCGAGGACGATCTCGCTCGCCGCACCAGGGGCACTCCGTGGGAGCGCGCCAACGTCAACACCGGCGTTGCCGCCTGCGTGGTCGCGCCGCTGATCAGGCACGGTGAAAGTGTCGGCGTGCTCTTGTTCTTCATCAGCCGATCCTGGGCCAAGGACGAGGAGATCGTCGCGCTCCTCTTGCGGATGGCTGAGAACGTCTCGTTCGCGCTCGAGAATTTCGGGCGCGAGGCTGAAAAAGCCAAGATCGCCAGAGAAGAAGAGCGCTTGGCACGCATGTATGCGGCGCTCAGCGCCACCAACGAGGCGATCTTGCGCGCGCGGTCGCGCTCCGAGCTGTTCGACCTTGTCTGCGAGGCGACGGCGAAGGGAGCCAAGTTCACTTCGGTCACCATTGCGCTCGCCGATCATCACGCCGAACTGCTGCGTGTCGTCTCCTGCTACGGACCGAACGCGGATCAGGTTCGCAACTTCAAATTCTCGACCTGCGACGATGTGCCCGAAGGCCGCGGGCTGACCGGCACCTCATTCCGCACGCGCCAGCCCGCCGTCAGCAACGACGTGCTCGCCGACGATCGCATTGCGCCGTGGCAGGCCAGCGCCCGCCGCAACGGGATCGCGTCCTCCGCGGCGTTGCCGCTCTTCAACGGCGACCAGGTCGAAGGCGTGTTCCTGTTCAACTCTCCCGAGCGCGACACCTTCACGGGCGAATTCATCGAGCTGCTGCGCAAGCTCCAGGCCAATGTCGCCTTCGCGCTGGAGAATTTCGACCGGGCCGACGAGAAGGCCAAGGCCGATATGCAGCGCAACCGTCTGCGCGGCATGCTCGAGGCGCTGACCGCGACCAACGAAGCGATCATGCGGGTGAAGACCCGCGCCGAACTGTTCGAGGTGATCTGCGAGGCGGCGGTGCTCGGCGACACCTTCTCCTCCGCGACCATCGCACTCGTGGACGACACCGGGCACTACCTCGACATTGCCATGACCAAGGGCGAGAGCTGCTATCAGGTCAAACAATGGCGGTTCTCGACGTCGGCTGGCGATCCGGAAGGCCGGGGGCTGGCCGGCACGACGTTTCGCACGCGCGCCCCTTGCGTCGCCAACGAGCTTCTTACCGACATCCGCACGGCCCATTGGCATCAGATCGCTCGCATCCAGGGCACGAAATCGGGCGCCTGCTTCCCGTTGCTCAGCAATGGCTGTGAGGCGATCGGCGTGCTGCTGTTCCTCTCGCCGGACGAGGGCACGTTCACGCCGGATCTCATCCAGCTGCTGGGACGGCTTGCCGAGAACGTGTCGTTCGCGCTCGACAATTTCGAGCGCGCCGAGGAAAAGGCCCGCACCGAGGCGCAGAAGGAGCGCCTGACGCGCATGTTCGCGGCGCTGAGCGCGACTAACGAAGCGATCATGCGGGCGAAGTCGCGGGCTGAGCTGTTCGACCTCGTTTGCTTGGCAGCGTCGAACGGCGCCAAGTTCACCTCGACCACGATTGCGCTGGCCAGGGCAGGCAGCGACCAGCTCGAGATCGTGTCGGCGGCCGGGCCGTCCGCCGACACCACGCGCAACGTCCGTCTCTCCGTCGACCCCGAGCGACCCGAGGGGCGCGGAATGAGCGGCACGGCGTTCCGCACCCGCCAGCCCTGCATCAGCAACGACTATCTCAACGACGACCGCGTCCGCGTCTTCCACGCTATCGTCCGCAACGACGGCGCGCGGTCTGGCGCGGCGTTTCCGCTCGTCGCGCACGATCAGGCCCTCGGTGTCATGATCTACATGTCGACCGAACCGGGTACCTTCACGGTCGAGTTCGTGGAGCTGTTGCAGCGCCTCGCCGACAACGTCTCCTTCGCGATGGAGAATTTCGATCGCGCGGACGAGAAGGACGAGGCGGACGAGCGGATCGAGTACCTCGCCTCTCACGACAGCCTGACCGACCTGCCGAACCGCGAGACGTTCAACGGGCTGCTGCGGGAGGCAATCGACGCGGCGCAGCGCCACGATCACCGCTTCGCGGTGCTTTTCATCGACCTCGACCGCTTCAAGGTCATCAACGATTCACTGGGACACGAGGCCGGCGACCTGCTCCTGCTCGAAGTGGCGAACCGGCTGCGCGGTGCGCTGCGGGCAAGCGACGTCGTGGCGCGGCTCGGCGGCGACGAGTTCGTGGTGATTCTCGACCAGTGCGGTGAGATCGACGACGTCCAGCGCATCGCGACCGGGCTGCTGAAGGCGCTCGCCGAGCCCATGGAGCTGGCCGGGCACGAGTGCCACACCACGGCCTCGATCGGCATCGCGATGTATCCGGCCAACGGCGCCGACGTGCAGACGCTGACCAAGAACGCCGATATGGCGATGTATCTCGCCAAGGAAGACGGCAAGAACGGCCACCGCTTCTTCTCCAAGGAAGTGAAGACCCAGTCGATAGAACGGCTGTCGCTGGAGAGCGCGTTGCGCCGGGCGCTGGAGCGCGAACAGTTTTCGCTGAACTACCAGCCCAAGGTGGACATGGAGACCGGCCAGATCACCGGCGTGGAAGCGCTGCTGCGCTGGACACATCCTGATCTCGGCAGCATCTCGCCGGCGCAGTTCATTCCGCTTGCGGAAGAGACCGGGCTGATCGTGCCGATCGGCCGCTGGGTGGTAAGGGAGGCCTGCGCGCAGGCCATGGCTTGGCAGCGCCGCGGCTTGTTGCCGGTGTCTATGGCAGTCAACCTGTCGCCGCGTCAGTTTGTCGACGAACATCTGTTGCAGGACGTCGACGAGGCGCTGGCCGCCAGCGGCATGTCGCCGGTGCTGCTCCAGTTGGAAGTCACCGAGAGCATGATGATGCGTAATGTCGGGCGCGCGCTGAAGGTGCTCGACGCCATCCAGAGTCGCGGCATTCGCCTCGCCATCGACGATTTCGGCACTGGCTATTCGTCGATGTCGCTGATGAAGCATTTTCCGATCGACACCATCAAGATCGACCGCTCCTTCGTGCGGGACCTGCCGCAGGATTCGGAAGACCAGGCGATCGCACAGGCGATCATCAGCATGGGCAAGGCGCTCGGCATGACCGTCGTCGCGGAAGGCGTCGAGAACGTCGAACAGGAAGCTTTCTTGCGCGCCCATGGCTGCGACGAAATGCAGGGCTTCCTGATCGCCAAGCCGTTGCCGGCGCGCCAGATGGCGGAGTTGCTGCGACCGATTGAGCTGGCTGTCGCACCGCCGCTCCAGCCGGAGCCGGACCAGGCCGCCACCGAAGCCGCTGCGCTACGGTTGAAACGAGCTGTCGTCTAACGGCTGCGGGTGCAGCTCGCGGACGTCGTCTTTCTTGATTTCCGCCTTGCGCGGAAAATCATCCGGCCAGGTCAGCGAGGTCTGTTTGGCGAACAGGGCGAGCAGGGCATGGGCGCCTTCGGCAAAGCTCGAGTTGTGGCTCAGACCGAGTTCAGAACACCACGCGTGTGGCATTGGCTCGTGCGCGTCGAACAACGCCATTGCCGGACCCCACCACCAGGCCGGCGCCGGCGATCGTTCGTCCTCCGGCACGGCATGCCAGAGGACGAGTTCATCCATCACGCGCTCGAATTGCAGGCTTGCGGCCTGATGCATTCGTTCCGTGCTCCCTCGGGTCGCGCCTGAAAGCAGGCCGACGGACAGTCCGTCGCTCGGCCATCTCGACGTTTCTCAGCGATTGAAGGGCCGTTTGCGGCTGAAGAGAAGATAGATCGCGCGGGGATTGGTGGTCAAATAGCGCCAGAACAGGCGTCGTGGCTCCAGCAAGGTGCGCCAGACCCATTCGAGTCCGATCTTCTGCATCCATTGCGGGGCGCGCGACCGGCTGCCCGACAAGAAGTTGAACAAGCCGCCGGATGTCTTGATGACGCCGACATTGGTGAGATGCGGGGTGAATTCCTCAACGAATGCCTGCTCGTTGGGTACGCCGAACGCGACCCACAGATAGTCCGGCGCGAGCGCGTTGATCTCCTCGACCTTCGCGCGCAGCGCCTCGCCCCGGAGATAGCCGTGGCTGTGTCCGACGATCTTGAGGTCCGGATACAGGCGACGAACATTCTCGACCGCTGCGGCGTTCTCGGCCTCGCTGGCACCGAACATGTAGAAGGTGCGGCCCAACACTTCCGCCTTGCGCGCGACGACGTGGAACAGATCGGTGGTCGCGACGCGCTCGGGCAGTGGAAACCAGGATTGCAGTTTTGAGGCCGCCACCAGCGGCTGGCCGTCGGCGTTGATCAGGTCGGCGGCACGGAACAGCCGCTCGGTCTGCGGTTCTGTCGAACACCGCGCCAGCACCTCGCCATTGGCCGAAGTCAGGAACAGCGGGCGGCCGATGCGATGACGCGGATCGGTTGCCTCGATCATGAAATCGGCGGTCGCTTCCAGGTCGAGTGCGGCCATGCGAAGGCCGCCGACCGTGATCCGCGGCACGTCAGCGGTTGCGGCCCGGCCCTCCAGATTGATGCGACGCTCAAGCATATTGTCTGCCTCGCTGGCGCGCTTGGGTTGCGGGGGTGAGCTCGTCGAGCACGACGCCGACGAGCTTGCGCTCCGCGCGGCCGAGCGTGTTCAAGATCTCTTCGAGGCCATCGTTGATGTCGAGGCTGGTCGGCAGCACCGCCACCAGCGCGTCCGCATCATCGAGCAGTTTGCGGCTGGCGGCCGTGAGTGGCGCCGCGGGGCCGTCGAGGATCACGAGGTCATAGCCGCCGGCGGAGCGCGCCTGCTCGATGGCCTTGCGGATGGCGTCAGTGGCCTTGCCGGCGTCGCTTTCGGCGGCCGGCAATACCGAGATGCCGTTGAGTGTCTTGATCTCGCGGGCGGCCTTGCTGCCGATCGAAAGCCAGCCGAGCTTGCTCGGCTCGCTCTTGCCGGCACGGTTGACCTTGTTCGAGAGCGAGTGTGCCTGATGGTCGGCATCGATCATCAGCACGCGAGCGCCGTCGCGCGCCGCCGCGAGCGCGAAATTCAGCGCGGTTACGCTGCGCCCGGTGGTCTCACTGGCACCGACGAGCGCGATGACCGGCATCGCCTTGCCGTCCGTACGGCGCGCCACCGCGGCGCGCATGTCGCGCCAGGCGTTGAGCAGCGTCGTCAGCGGAAAACCCGGGCGCAGCGTCGGCCAGCCCAGACGGGTGAGGTCGACGCCGCTGCCGGTGGCCAGAATGGCGCCGAGCGTGTGGATGACGTCGGCCTCCTGGAGGCGGGCGATCAGCGGCTTTTCGATCAAGGGCTTTTCAGCCATCGATGGTTGCAGCGGTGGTGCGGCAAGCTCCGGGAGAGCCTGCGCGACTTCCGGGGTCCGCGAAACCTGCTGAGGTCGTGCAGTCTCCTGAGCCCGCAAAGGCTCTGGAACTCGGGGAGCTTGCGGCACCGGAGCACGATGGGGACGGGCCGGCGCGGGTGCCGGCACGGACGCACCGGCGAGCAACAGTTCGGCCGCGACGAACCAGCTCGATGCAGCGATCGCGCCGAAGACGAAGCCGATCATGGCGAACAGGCTCATCGCCGGTGGGAACGAACGCCGCTGCGGCACCGTCGCTTCGCCGATGACGCGGGCCGCCGAAGTGTTCAGCGTCTCCTGCTCCTCGGTCTCGCGCGAGCGCTTGAGGAAGGATTGATAGACGTCGCGGCTGGCATCGACTTCGCGCTCGAGCTCGCGCAGACGCACGGCGGCCTGGCTGAGCTGGACGCTCTGCCGCTTCTGCGCCTCCAGCGCCCGGTTGAGCGAGGCTTCAAAGTCGCGGGCGCGCGTCAAATCGTTCTTGGCGGACTGGGCGAAGCGGTCGATCTCTTCGTTGATGGTGCGCTTGAGATCCTCGACCTGCTTCTCGGTCTGGCGCAGCGCCGGATGACGGGGGCCGAGCTCGCCGGTCTGCTCCGCATATTTCTTGCGCGCGTCGGCGTATTGTGCGCGCAGGTTCGCGATGGTCGGCGATTGCAGCGCCTCGGAATTCGCCCCCGCATCCGCTGTCGTGCGCCGGCTCGCCTCGATTTGGTCGAGACGCGCCTGCGCATCCATCGTCGCCGCGCGGGCGGCGGAAAGCCGCTGGTTGCTGGCGGAGAGCTGCTGGTCGCTGATCAGGGCGTCCTGGGTGCCGACGAAATTGTTCTGGGCCTTGTAAGTCGCAAGCCCGGTCTCGGCGTTGCGCAGCCGCTCGCGCAACTCCTTCAGGCGGCCGGAGAGATCGTTGGTGGCGCGCCGCGCTGCCGAAGCCTGCGAGTTGCGGGATTCCGCCAGGTAGGTGCTGGTCAGCGCGTTGGCGAGCATCGCTGCTTTCGCCGGATCGGTCGACCAGACCTCGATGTCGACAATGAAACTCTTCTCAGTCTTGCGGATCGTGATGTGCCGGTTCAGCGCCTCGAGGGCCGCGAGCTGCACTTCCTTCTTCTCCGCGGTCGAGGGCGCGCGGGGCTGAAGGCCGATCAGGCCGAGCAGTGACGAGATCAGGCTCTTGCCGTCACCGCCGCCACCGAATTCGGGGTCCTTGTCCAGATCGGTCTGCTGGATGACTTTGAGCAGCACGCTGTTGGAGGTGATCAGGCGCGCCTGGCTCTCGATCACCATCGCCATGCCGGAGACGTCCTGCGCGCGGGGCGTGAGCTCACGATCGACGAGCTGGAGCTCGCGCGGGTCGACATAGAGCTGCGCGGTGGCGGTGTAGCGTGGGGTCAGGCTCTTGCCCACGGTGACGGCAAGGGTCGCGCCGAGCAGCGCTGCAGCAGCAATCGCGATCTTCCGCCGCCAGAGTAAATTGACAAGCTCCAGCACGTTGAAGCCGGCCTGAGGCCGCTGTTGCGGGGCCCCTGGTCCGGCCGGGTCTATCGGCTGGTTATAGTCAAGCATGATCCCCAGCTTTCATTCCAACTGTCGCGTGCTGAGGGGTTACTCTTCGCTCTACGCAACGCACCTGAGATATAGGTGCCCAATCAACGCAACAGGGAAAATTAACCATACTCATTGAGGGACTATTCACCGAAATGGCAAACAAAGCGTTTAAACGCATGTCACTCTTCGACGCGCCGCCGTGACGCGTGCGACGGCGCGGTCCTTCAGAGATTAACGGTTCGTTACCGCGTGCGGCGTGGCCACGAGGCTTCGCTCGTCGTGCGATCGGCCGCGCGCCCACCATGGCCGTCAATTTTTCCGCAGGATGACGTGATAGTCGCCGCGGCGGATGTCGGTCCCGCGCGGGAGCACGGCGTTCAGCACGGCGGCGCCGGCGTCCACCAGGGTTGCGAACAGCGGCTTGCTCCGGCGCATCTCGGGATAGCGCGGGCTCTCGACCTCACGGCGGTAGACCATCTCAAGGCCATTGGCGACCGCGAACGCTTCGAGCCTCGGCAGCGTCACCAGGGGATGGAAGAAAGTCGGGAACGGCGGCTCCCCCGGCAGGCCGGCATCCTTGATTCCGCGGATGTGCCGGTAGAACCAGACGTGGAACCAGTGCGGCGAGTATTTGGTGACGACGCCGGACAGCGAGCGCGGATTGGGCGCGCCGATCAGGATCATCCCACCGCGCTTGAGCGCATCGCGGAAATTAAGGAGCGCGGCGTCGACATGGGGCAGATGCTCGATCACATTGTAGCAGATCACCAGATCGAAGGTTTCGCGCCCGAAGCGGTAGGTCTGGACGTCGCCGAGGATCGCTTCGTCCGCGTAGCTGTTGTTGCGGACCTGGTCCTCGTCAATGTCGACGACGGTGACTTTGCTACGGCTCAGCAATTCCGGCGGCAGAACGCTGCACGAGCCGCCGCCGGCTTCGTAGGTGGCGAGCTGGCCCTGCGGCAATATGCGGCGCAGTACGTCGTGGACGGCGAGCAGGCTGTCGCGCGCTTCCCCGGGGACGAGATCGTGCAGCGCCTGAGGGGGTGCAATGGCCGCGGGAATTTGGACCGCCGTGGCTGTCGCGAAATCGATCGTGGCTGGCTTGTTCATATTTTCTGACCGCGCTTGTTCGACTAAAATTACAGGAAAAATCTCGCATGCCCGAAGAGCAAATCTGATGCCGCGCAGCTTCACCGGTCTTGGTGCTTACGGTCGAGTTAACGCGCACGGGCGTTAACTACGGCATCATCCATGTCGGGCCGCCGCGCGCGCGATGGACCGCGAATTGCACTATCACGTGCGCAAGGTTTTGCAGCAGAAACACGCGATGGCGGTTAAGCGAATGGTATTGCACCGTGACGGCCGGAGATTTGCGCCGTCGCGAGCCCCACGCCAGCCGTTCATTCTGGGGCGGATCTGTGCCGCGGCGCTGTGCCGTTGCGAAACGGCGCCGATCCGCGGGATCGAAGCAGGGCTTTTTCAATCTATATCGGACATCTAGAACGTCATGACATTGATCCCGACAGACTTGTCCGCCGCGCGTATCTCGGATGCCGTGCGCGATCCCAACCGGGAGATCGCGGCGAGCTCCCGAATTATCGACCTGTCGGTCGGCATCGTCGTCTGCATCCCCTGCTTCCGCCGTCCGCAGCATCTGCGGCTGACGCTGGACTCGCTCGTCAGCCAGCGTACCCCGCGCTCCTTCGCCGTCGTCATGGTCGAGAACGACGCAGTACGGCGCGAAAGCGCACCGGTGGCCGCGGAGTATCTCGCCGGCGGAAGGCTCCAGGGCGTCTGCCTGGTCGAAAAACGGCAAGGCAACGTCCAGGCGATCAACGCCGCGTTCGAGACGGCGCAGGCGTTGTTTCCCGCCGCGACCCGCTTCCTGATGATCGACGACGACGAGATCGCTTCGCCCGACTGGCTCGAACTGATGGTTCGCACCGCGGATGCGACCGGCGCCGATGTTGTCGGCGGGCCGGTGCTGCCGGTCTTCGAAGACGACAGCAAGCCCTGGCTTTCGCGCCATCCCGCCTTCTGCCCCGCCTATGATTACAGCGGCGCGGTGCCGCTGATCTATGGCTGCGGCAATTGCCTGATTACGCGCGCGGCGTTCAAGCGGTTCGACCGTCCCGCCTTCGACCTGCGCTTCAACTTCCTCGGCGGTGGCGATTGCGATTTCTTCGTGCGATGCCGCGATGCCGGCATGACGTTTCACTGGACTGCGGAGGCAGTCATCTCCGAGACGGTGCCGCAAAACCGCACCAGCCCCGGCTGGATCGCCAAGCGTGGTCTGCGTATCGGTGCAATCAATTATCGTGTGCAGTCGAAGGCCGCGCAGGGCGCGGGAGCGCGGGCGCGGGTGTTTGCGCAGATGCTCGGGAGGTTGCCGCTGTCGCTGGTCCGATCCGTTCGCCTGCTCGTGACGTCAAAGCCCGTCGTCGCGATGCATCCCGCGCTGGTCGCGCTCGGCTCCATGCTTGCGGCGTTCGGCATCGAGCCGAAGCCCTATGAAGCCTCGAAGATCGTATCCTGACGCCCGGAGTGAGGGATTAGATGCCGAAGCAGGCGAGGGCGACCCTGACCGCGGCGCGTGGCAGCGATTTGAGCGAGCGGCGGCCGACCATCCCGAGATAGGCGAAGGCCTGGCGATATCTGCCGAAGCGGACCGCTTGCATCGCCGAATATGTGACGAGATGAACCTCGGCGGCCTGGCGCAGCCCGGCTGCCATGCCCGCGGGCAGTCGCGCCATGATCAGCCCGTCGTCGAACACCCGCGCGATCGCCGGAAAGAAATCCTGCGGCGTCCGCGCCGCCGCATTCATGGTGTTGGCCGTGTGCAGGCGGTAGTCGAGCAGAAGGTTTGGCGCAAACTCGAATTCACCGATCGCGGCAAGACGGCACCAGCAGTGCCAGTCCTCGCAATATCTGAGTGAGACGTCGAAGCCGCCGATTGCGCGAAACGCCTCCGCACGCGCGAGCGCGATGCCGCCATTGACGATGAAGTTGCCGGCCGCGAGCCGCGCCAGCACATCACCGGACGGTTTGCGGCGTCCTTTCAGCAGATCCCGTCGACCGATCTGCCGTCCGTCGCTGTCGATCGTGTTGTAGTCACCGTAAACGAGAACCGCGCGCGGAGCACCACGCGCGGCCGCCAGCAGCGCGGCGACCGCGCCGGGCCGCAGGCGATCGTCGGCATCGAGGAAGAGCAGCCATTGGCCGCTCGCATGCCGCGCGCCGAGATTGCGCGCTGCCGATACGCCGGCGGCGTCGTTGGTCAACAGGCGCAGCCGCGGGTCACGGATGGCACGGACGATGGCCGTGGTGTCGTCGGTCGAACCGTCGTCCACGACGATCACTTCGGTGATTTCGGCTTGCGCCAGTGCGCTGGCGAGGGTTTCGCCGACATAGGCCGCGACGTTCTTGGCCGGAATGACGACGGACACCGATGTAGTGGAGCTGATTTGCAGCGGCAAGCGCGCCGCCGGAGCGACGCGTGATGTGGCCGGTAGTTCGAGAATTTCTTCGGCGGTAATCAAGCTACGGCTCGCCTTTAAGGGTCTGTTAACCAGGGTGCGTCTGCGCATTGGCAATGCGATTGATCGCAACCTTGGGCGCCGCAAATGATACTCGCATTCCGGTGAAATCGTTGCCGCGAAGGCCGGCGCGGCGCTGGTTTTGTAGAATAGCGTTAAGCCGGCGGCATTAAGCCTGTGGCAAATTTGGAAGAGTGCGACAGCCGGTCCCATGCGAGAATGCGCACCGAACTTCCCGCGGATGGACCCAGTGCCCGCAAAGACATTCGACTACGATCCCGACGACATGGTTCTCAACCTCTTCTACGAGGACAAGGACGATCGCTGGTTTTCCGGCGACCGGCATCTGCGGCGCATGGCGCGCCGCATGCTGCTCGGCGAGCCGCGTATGAGCGGGCAGCTCCGCGTGTTCCTCAATCTCCGTGCGGGGCTCGATCGGCTCGGCATCCGCTATCGCGTCAACGATTATGGCTACATCGCGCAGCATCCGGACGAACTCGCCTGCATCATCGGTCGCACCTTCCTGCTCGACAAGTTTGCGTGGAAGAATCCGATCCTGCTCGGCGTCGCCGCCCATAATCATCCGCTCGACGATCCCGACCTGTTCAAGCGCCTGCCGGTCAAGAAGGTGGTGGTGCCCGGCCCGTGGTACGCCGACATGTACCGGCCGCATTGGCCCGAAACGGAGGCCTGGCCGGTCGGTATCGACACGGATCTCTGGGCGCCGTCGCTGACGTCGCAAAAGACCGTCGACGTCCTGATCTACGACAAGGTCAACTGGGACCGCGAGCGCTATGCTTCGGAGCTGATCGAGCCGGTTCGCGCCCGGCTCACCAGAGAGGGCCGCTCGTTCACGGAACTGCGTTACGGCAGTTACAAGGAGGACGACTATCAGGCCGCGCTCGCGCGCTCGCGTGCGATGATCTTCCTGTGCCAGAACGAGAGCCAGGGCATCGCTTATCAGCAGGCGTTGTCCTGCGGCGTGCCGGTGCTCGCCTGGGATCCCCGTGGCCCCTGGCGGGACGCCGATTATTATCCGCATCGTGTCCAGTTCGCGCCTGTGTCGTCGGTGCCGTATTGGGACGATCGTTGCGGCGCCAAGTTCGTCGACGTCGCGGGGTTCGAGGCGGGTTGGGACGATTTCTGGGCCGGGTGCGCCGCTGATACGTTCGATCCGCGCGGCTTCGTGCTCGACAATCTCACGTTGGAACAGCGCGCGCTGCAATATTACGAGATCGCGCGGAGCATCGTGCGGCAGCAGGCTGTGCCGCAGAGCTCCGGTGTACTGGTTGACGGATGCTTAACAGGGATCGGCTAAGACTTGGAGCTTCCCCAGTTTCCCGAGCAGCCTTGAGCCATGGATCGCAGCGTCGCTGACATGACTGACGTCGAGGCCCGATCGTTCGGCTACGTCCTGCGCGATGGGCTTGCGGGGGTCAACGCCGTGCGGGCGGGGCGTTGCCTCGTCGCAGTCGCGGCGCTGCTCCTTGTGCTGGTAACGCTCGATCCGTTTCCGGATCTGCGCAGCGAGGATGTCATCACCGTCGTCGGCGGACGGATGGCGCTCACCTATGTCTCCTGGGGCCTGTTGGCTGCGGTCGCGGTGCTGTTCGTCGCCACAACGGATGCGCCCGCGCTGAAGACCCTGGTGACACCGCTGCATCTCTGCCTGGTAGGCTGGCTGTTGATCAACATCGTCTTTTCCGAGAGCCGCGGCGTTTCGATTCAGCGCCTCGTGCTTGCGGCCAGCGTGATGTCGCTTGCCGCGCTGTTGCCGTTGCTGCCGCCGACGCAGCGCAGCTTCAACCTGTGTCTTGGTGGCGCCGCGCTCGTCCTGCTCGCACTCTGCTATCTCGGCGTCTTCCTCGCGCCGCAATATTCGATCCACACCGCACTCGACGTCACGGAGCCGCAGCTGGCCGGCGACTGGCGCGGCAGCTTTGGCCACAAGAACATCGCCTCGCCGGTGATGACCATCCTGGTTTATGTCGGCATTTACCTGTCCGCCGTCGGATCGTTCGTGATGGGCCCGGCGATCGCCGCGCTGGCCGGAATCTTCCTGATCTTCACCGGCGGCAAGACGTCCTCGGTGCTATGCCTAGCGATCTACGCGCTCGCGTCGCTGGTCTGCGTCACGCCAAGCTTGTGGCTGAAGCGGATCATCTGTTTCGTGCCGCTGATCGTGATGAATTTGCTGACGGTCGGCAGTGTCTTGAGCCCGACGCTCGGGGCGATGACGCGGCTGCTTCCGCTCGACCCCACCTTCACCGGCCGCTCCGCCATCTGGGAGTTCGCGCTCGCAGCCGTCGCCGAAAAGCCGATCACCGGCCACGGCTATGCGGCCTTCTGGGACGACGTCACCGCACGGCAGACCGCCCAGGGCGCCGAATGGGCGACGACCGCGGCGCACAGTCACAACAGCTATCTCGACCTCGCGGTCACCATCGGCCTGCCGGGTCTTGTGCTCGTGATCCTCGTCTTCGTGCTCGCGCCGCTCGGCAATTTCCAGTCGGCCCGGACACACAATCGCAGTCGCGCGCTGGCAAAGCTGTTCCTGACCGTGTGGCTGTTCGGCCTGTACTACGGAGCGACCGAGACCTTCCTGCTCGAACGGCAGAATCCGATCTGGTTCATGTTCGCTGTTGCTGCGGCCGGCCTGCACTTCCTGGCCAGGTTCCAATGTGTGACGCAAAAGGAACCTGAAGCCTGACAGCTTGTCGCAACCGGTGCGGCAGTGGCATTGGCTTAACGATAAGCAGTGACGTCGCTTGTGGTCTGCGACAAAACACAATCTATCTGGAAACATTCAGTAATCGTAAGCACCGCGGATGACGTTCCTCAGCGTCGAGCAACCAAATGGTCTTGTGTCCAGCACGTCGGGAATCGCGGTCGATTTCGTGCGTGACTGGCGGCACGCCGCATCGCGCCTGAACGCCGGTCATCGCACTGCGTTTCAGCATGGTTATTGGCTCGGCGCCTGGTACAAAGCGTTCCACGACCTCGCACCGCTGATTGCATTGATCTCCGATGCCGCGACCGGCAGGGACATTGCGGTGGTGCCGATGATCAGCCACCTCAGGCGCGGCATCCGCATCGTCGAATTCGCGGATTTCGGCGTCTCCGACAACAACGCGCCGATCCTGGCGCTCGATGCCGCGTTGGACGCGGCGGCAACGGATGCGATCGGCAAGGCGCTGATCGACGCATTGCGCGCATTGCCCGATCGATTCGATCTGCTGCGCCTGAAGAAGATGCCAGCCCATGTCGGCGGCAACCCGAATCCGCTGGCGTCGCTCGGCCGGATCGGGTCCTGCTCGCTCAACGGCAACCTCGTGCTGACCGGCGACGATTATGAAGACTACCAGGCTTCGATCAAGCGCATGCAGATGCCGCGCTGCTGGCGCGTCTTCAGCCGTCATGGCGGCGCGCGATTCGAGGTCGCCACCGATGTCGCGCGTGCGCGCGAGCTACTGGACGTGATGGATGTCCAGCAGCAGGCGCGCATGCAAAAGCTCGGCTCGCGCTTCGTCCTCAACGACGAAACCCATGCGCAGTTCTATCGCGAAATCGCCCGCCAGGGTGTCGCGGACGGTTACGCCGTCATCTCGGCGCTGGTGTGCGACGAGGCCATCGTCGCCACCACGCTCGGCGTCAGGTTTGGTGCGACCTATTTTCTCCTGCGCATCAGCCACGCCAGCAATTCATGGTCGAGCTGCTCGCCGGGGCTGCTGGTAACCGAGTGCACCATGGCAGCGCTGCATGCAGAAGGCGTGCGCCGTTTCGACCTCAGCATCGGCAACCAGGACTACAAGCGCCGCTTCGGCGCCGAGCCGGTGCCGCTGACCGATGTCAGCGTCGCGCTGTCCTGGCGCGGCATGCCCTTCGCATTGCGCGATCATGCCGCGCAGGGCCTGCGCCGTCACCCCAGGCTCGCCGTCCTCGCGGCGCGGGCCATGGGCAAGGGGAGGCGCTGACGCCCCCCCTCGCATCAGCCGTGAAGCCTAGCCATGTAGCTTCTTGGCGGTCTCCGCGATCTGGCGTCCCTGATAGCGTGCGCCGGCGAGTTCGTTGGCGCTGGGCTGGCGGCTGCCGTCGCCGCCGGTGATCGTGGTGGCGCCGTAGGGCGCGCCGCCGGTGACCTCGTCGAGCCTCATCTGGCCGGCGAAGCCGTAGTTCATGCCGACCACGACCATGCCGAAATGGAGGAGGTTGGTGATGATCGAGAACAGCGTCGTCTCCTGACCGCCGTGCTGGGTCGCGCTCGACGTGAAGGCGCCGCCGACCTTGCCGTGCAACGCGCCCTTGGCCCAGAGCCCGCCGGCCTGGTCGAGGAAGTTCGCCATCTGCGAGGCCATGCGACCGAAGCGGGTGCCGGTGCCGACGATGATCGCATCGTAATTGGCGAGGTCTTCGATTTTGGCGACGGGTGCAGCCTGGTCGACCTTGTAATAGGACGCTTTGGCGACCTCGGCCGGCACGAGTTCGGGCACGCGCTTGATGTCGACAGTGACGCCGGCTTCGCGCGCGCCTTCGGCAACGGCGTTGGCCATTGTTTCGATGTGACCATAGGCGGAGTAATAGAGGACGAGAACTTTGGTCATGATGGTCTCCGTTGAATGGTGATTTGAGGTGTTCCGTATGAGTGGCGCTTACGCCGCGTCGACCAGCACGAGCTCGGTGTCTTCCAGAGCCGTGATCTTCAATCTGTCCTCGTCGCGGATCGCGGCGCCGTCGCGAGCATTGACGCGGACGCCGTTGACCTCGATTGAACCCGCCGCGGGCACAAGATAGAGGTGCCGCGACTTTTGCGGTTCGTATTCCGCGCTCTCGCCGGCTTTCAGCGTGGTGGCAAGCACCCGCGCATCGGCGCGGATCGGCAGCGCGTCCGTGTCACCCTCGAAGCCGCTCGCGATGGTGACGAGCTTGCCCGAGCGGTCTCCTTTCGGAAACGGCTTCGAGCCCCAGGTCGGTTGTCCGCCGCGCGCGGTCGGCTCGATCCAGATCTGGAAGATCCGTGTCTTGGTCGGCTCGAGATTGTACTCGGAGTGTCGGATGCCGCTGCCGGCGCTCATCACCTGCACGTCGCCCGCTTCAGTGCGGCCCTCGTTGCCGAGGCTGTCCTGATGGGTGATCGCGCCCTCGCGCACATAGGTGATGATTTCCATGTTGGCGTGGGGATGGGCGGGAAAGCCCGTGTTCGGCGCGATCTCGTCGTCGTTCCACACCCGCAAGGCGCCGTGACCCATGTTGTTGGGGTCGTAGTGACTCGCGAAGGAGAAATGGTGCTTGGCGTTGAGCCAGCCGTGATCGGCGCCGCCGAGCTTTGCGAAGGGTCTGAGTTCGATCATCTGCGTAATTCCTTATATTGGGATATTGGGGCGCCTAGGCGCCGAAACCGCCGTCGACGTTGAGGACGGTGCCGGTGACGAAGGAGGCTTCCGGGCTTGCGAGGAAGACGACGCCGGCCGCCACCTCCTCGGGGCGGCCGAAGCGCTGCAGCGCGTGCTGCTTGCGCTGGGTCTCGGCGAACTCGCCGCCGTCCTTCGGATTCATATCGGTGTCGATCGAGCCGGGCTGCACCACATTCACGGTGATGCCGCGCGGGCCGAGGTCGCGCGCCGCGCCCTTGGTGTAGCCGACGACGGCCGCCTTGGTGGCGACGTAGTCGGCAAGGCCCGGGAACGAGGCGCGGTCGGCAAGCATCGAACCAACAGTGACGATGCGGCCGCCTTCACCCATCAACTGCGAGGCGGCGCGGATCGCCGCGATCACGCCATGCACGTTGATCGCATCCTGGCGGGCCAGCGCCTCGGTGTCGGCATTCGCATCGTCGATCGCACCGCCGCTCGCAACGCCAGCATTGTTGACGAGAATGTCGAGATGGCCAAACTCCTTCGCCACGTCGTTGACGAGCTGCGTCACGTCCTTGGCCGAGGCCTGGTCCGCCCTGAAGGCGCGGGCCCTGACGCCCTTTGCCTTCAGTTCAGTGACGACCGCTTCAGCCTTTTCGGGTGACGCGACATAGCTGATGGCGACGTCCGCACCTTGATCGGCGAGTGCGCGGGCAGAGGCCGCGCCGATACCGCGCGAGCCGCCGGTGACGAGGGCAACCTTGCCTGAGAGCTTCTTGGTCATTGGATTTCTCCATTCCTGAATTTCTGATGACCCTTGGATAAGCCTCCGCTTGTGGTATAGAAATAGAAACTGTTGAAACGCATTGTTTCCGTTAATCACCCAATTGGACCGGTTCCATGGCAAAACTCCCCGACTTCGAGGCGCTCGCGATTTTTGCAAAAGTCGTGGAATTACGGTCGTTTGCGGGTGCTGCGGGCGAGCTCGCGATGTCCAAGGCGACGGTGTCCAAGGCGGTCACGCGCCTCGAAGAGCGGCTCGGCGCGCGACTGTTCAACCGCACCTCGCGCCGGCTCGCGCTGACCGATGCCGGGCATAAGCTCGCCGAGCGTGCGACGCGCCTTTTGTCCGACGGTGAGGCGGCGGAGAACGAGGCGCTGGCGCAATCGGTAGCGCCTCGCGGGCTGGTGCGGCTCGCCGTGCCCATGACGTTCGGGATCAAGGCGGTGGCGCCGTTGCTACCGGAGTTCTTCGAAGCCTATCCGGAAGTCTCCGTCGATCTGCATCTGAGTGATGCGACCGTCGATTTGATCGGCGAAGGCTTCGACATGGCAGTGCGGATCGCGCGGTTGCCGGATTCCTCGCTGATCGCGCGACGGCTGTTCACCATGCCGCGCTTCACGGTGGCGGCGCCGTCCTATCTCAAACGCCAGGGACGGCCGACGCATCCCATGCATCTCGCCGAGCACAAGTGCTTCAGCTACGCCTACCTCTCGACGCCGAATGTCTGGCACTACTCCAATTCGGCCGGCGAACAGGCCAGTGTACGTCCGGGCGGACAGCTTCGCGTCAACAATGGCGAAGCCGTGATGCCGGCGCTGATCGCGGGTCTCGGCATCGCCGAACTGCCGGAGTTCATCGTCGGCGAGGCCATCGCCTCCGGCGAGGTCGAAGTCATCCTGAAAGACTGGAAGCAGGCCGAAGGCGCCGTTCATCTGGTGACGCCACCCGGCGGCCCGCGCCCCGCACGTGTCGAAGCGCTCGGCGATTTTCTCGCGGCGAAGCTGCCGGGGACGTGCAAGCGGCAGGCGCGCGGAAAGGCAAAGCCGTCGTAGCAAAGTCGTCGTAGCAAAGTCGTCGTAGAGCGAGCGGCTTCAACGACGGAGTTTGACTACGACACCTTCACGCCATCCTTCGCGATAATTCGCAAGCTCGGCTTCAACGTTTGTTCCAGCCGCGACTTCAATTCATGAACACGCGGATCGCTCGAGCGCTTCGCGCAGACCGCGTATTGATGCACCGATTGCGCCAATGCGCGCCGTGCCTGCGGCGTTCGCGTCATTTCGGGCTTTGAAAGCCGCAACACGATAGCGGCGAGATTCACCAGCATCTCGTCCAACGCCACGTCGATGGTTCGAAGTCTGTTCATCGCTCGACTCCCTGGGAGGCAACGGTGGGTCCAGGGGGGCGTTCCTGACCGGGCGAAACATGGATAATGCTTCGTAAATCCCGCCGCACGGCTTGTTCTTGCGGGCGGTCGCGCTAGGCTGGCAGCGAAACAAGAAAAACAGGGGGGAAATCTGCCATGGATCGACGCGATGTCCTGCGCGCCGCTGCCGCATTGCCGTTGTTGCCTGCGTTGTCGGGCCCGGCTTTCGCGCAAGCCTATCCCGCTCGCAACGTCACCATGATCGTGCCGTTTCCGGCCGGAGGCCAGGCGGATCTCGCGGCGCGCCCTGTCGCACAGGCGCTGGAGCGAATCCTCGGCAAGGCGGTCATCGTCGACAACCGCGCCGGCGGTGGCGGCGGATCGGTCGGCAATGCCGCGGCCGCGCGCGCTGAGCCCGACGGCTACACGCTGCTGATGACGCTGTCCTCGCTCGCGGTGCTCCCTGAGGCCGACCGGCTGTTCGACCGTCCCGTCGCCTACGAGGTCTCGCAGTTCATGCCGATCGCGCGGGTGCTGGCCGATCCCACGCTGCTGGCAGTGCCGGCCTCGGCACCCTGGAAGACGGCGCAGGATTTTGTCGAGGACGCCAGGAAGCGGCCGGGCCAGATCACCTACGGCTCGTCCGGGCCCTATGGCACGCTGCACGTGGCGATGGAGATGTTCGCAAACAGCGCCGGCATCAAGCTGCTGCATGTGCCGTTCCGCGGCGCAGGTCCCGCGCTGACCGCGCTGCTCAGCGGCACCGTGCAGGCGATTGCGGCCGCGCCCGGCACGCTGAAGCCGCAGGTTGACGATGGCAAGCTGCGCGTGCTCGGCAATTGCGGCGCGCAGCGCATCGCGAGCTTCCCCGCCGTTCCGACGTTCCAGGAGCTCGGCTACAAGGACGTCGAGATGTACATCTGGGCCGGGCTCTTTGCACAGAATGCTCTTCCTGCGCCGGTCGCGAGCCGTCTGCGCGAAGCGATGGCGCAGGTGATGACGAGCCCCGACGTGCTCAAGTCGTTCGAGGTCTCGGGCAGTCTTGTCGCCTATCAGGACGCACCGGCGTTTGCCGAGTTCGTCGCCACCGACAGCATGCGGCTGATCGCGGCGGTGAAGAAGATCGGCAAGGTGGAGTAAGTTCCAATCGCGCTTTCACGTTTTTTTGTTGGTCCAGAACCTCCCCGCGTCTCATTGATTGAAGACAATTCAAGAAACTCAAGAAGGATCGGGACATGCGGACAGAGCGGATTGTGCTGGGTGTAGCGATCGCGATCGGCGGCATCGTGGCACATAGTGCTGCGTCTGCCGAAGAATATCGCGGAACCATGGAACAGCAGATGGCCTGTACGCCGGATGTGTGGCGGCTGTGCAGCGACCAGATCCCGGACGTGAGTCGCATCACGGCCTGCTTGCGGCAGAACACACCACAGCTTTCCAGCGGCTGCCGTGCGGTGTTCCAGTCCAACAACCAGATGCAGCCGCAGCAGCAGGTCCCGAGCAATCGAGCTGCAGCGCCGCCGCGCTATAACAATGCGCCGCCACCACCTCCGCAAGCGCAGCCGCGGCCTTATGATGATGACAATGATTAGCGCACGATCGGAGCGCGGTTGGCGGTAGGCGCAAAGATGCTGCCGGTGCCGCCTCGTTCAGCGCTCCCCCTTGCTGTCCGACTCAGGTCGATGTCGGAGCGCCGTCCGCAGGATGGCGCCGAAGAGCAAAGCCGCGACCGGCCAATGGAACCAGATCTTGTGCATGCCGGTGAAAATATTGATCAGAATCAGAAAGGCCGACACCGTGAGGGCCGCTGCAACCGGGCGGGGAAGCTTCGCTAGCCCATCTGAAACGAAGCCCATCCACGTGGATGACTCGTATCGGTCGCGGTGTACGGCGTCAGTTTGCGGGCCAGCAATTGCGCCCTGAGAAGTCAGGCGTTCGCCAGGCGGAAGGCTCCGTGCTTGAGCGGTTTGGCCGCTCATGGTCACACGATAACTGGTCACAGGAGCAATGTTTTTCATTGGACGCTGGCCGAGGCAGTCGAAGCCAACAGACAATTTGTTGTGCACCTGATCATAGGTGGAGCTGGAGATCACGATGCCCCCGGGTTCGGCAAGCTCTTGCAGACGCGCCGCGATATTGACCCCGTCTCCATAAAGATCGGAACCATCCACCATCACATCGCCGAGATTGATGCCGATGCGAAAACGCATCGGGGGAGGTGGGTCCGAATCCTGGTTGGAAATTTCCTGCTGAATCTCGACCGCACATTGCACGGCCTCGACGACGCTGGCGAATTCGGCGATGACAGCATCACCCCAGGTATTCACGATCCGCCCGTCATGGCGCTCCACCAATCCCGCAATGGCCGTGCGGTAGCGGCGGAGTGTCTCCAGCGTTCCCGCCTCGTCGGCTTCCATGAGGCGAGAATAGCCGTGCACATCAGCGCACAGCACGGTGGTCAGCCGTCGTTTTACCTTATCGTCGGGCATGGTTCATACATTAGCCTCCTTGACTGGCAAATGCATCAGGCATCCCGCAGCTGCCTTACGGCCTGACCTCGCAGACATCGACCCATTCGGCCGCCGTCAGCTCGGCCATGCGGTCCGGCGTGATGCGCACCGCGCTATGGGTCGAGCCTGCGGCCGGCACCACCATGTCGAACGCCTTTAAGGACACATCGCAGTAAATCGGCAGCGGCGACTTCAGCCCGAACGGACAGACGCCGCCGACCTCGTGGCCGGTGATCTCGGCGACCTCTTCCAGACCGAGCATCTTCGGCTTGCCGCCGAACGCCGCCTTCACCTTCTTGTTGTCCATCCGTGAGGTGCCGGCCGCGACGATCAGGAGCACGCGCTCGCCGATCCGCAACGACAGCGTCTTGGCGATCATTCCGGGCTCGACGCCATAGGCTTCGGCGGCCAGCGGTACGGTCGCCGAGCTGATCGGGGATTCGATGACGGTGATGTCGGGGGCTTTCTCAGCGAAGAAATCGCGAACGGATTGAAGGCTCATTCAGGTCTCACGGGCGGGCGGCGATCCTTGGGCGATCCTTCGGCGATCCTTGGCAGCTCGGAGAGCGAACGGACGCGGTGGTCCGGCGCGAAGCCGAGCTCATCCATCTGGGTGCGGATCGCCTTGAACATCGTCAGCGGTGCCACGAGTTCATTCTCGACGCAAGCCAGCGCCATCGCCTCGGGTGTCACCCGTTCGATCCAGGCGACGTTCAGCCCGAACGCCTTCGCGCCCGCGACGTCCCAGGGGTTGGAGGAGACGAACAGCACCTCGTCAGGCGCGGTGCCGAGTACCTCGCCGATCAGCATGTAAGCTTCCGGGCTCGGCTTGAAGATCTTCTTCGCATCGACGCTGATCGTGGCATCAAGCAGAGCGTCGAGCCCGGAATTGCGCACGAGCGCACTCAGCATGTTCGGACTGCCATTGGATAGGATCGCGAGTTTTCGCGGTTTCAGCGCCGCGAGCGTGGCTGCCGCATCCGGATAGAGATCGAGATGCAGGTATTTCTCGATCACCCGCTCGAACGCATCGCTTTCATAGGCGAGCCCGAGCACGCGCAGCGTATAGGCAAGCGAGTCGCGCGTGACGGCGTTAAAATCCTGGTAGCGCCGCATCAGCGAGCGCAACCAGGTGTATTCGAGCTGCTTGATGCGCCAGATCTGCGTGATGATCTCGCCGTAGCCCGGAAACGCATCCTCGGTTGTCTCCGCGACCGACTGGATGTCGTAAAGCGTTCCGTAGGCGTCGAAGATAACGGCTTTCAGGCTCAATTGACCGATCCTCCGGATCGCTGCGGGCGCATGGACTATACTCGGCGCAGCTGTATCGATCCAAGGGGGAAACGCGAATTTGGGGCCTCGGCTTCTAAAGCTTTACAACGATCTTGCCGAAGTGTGAGCCGGTCCGGAGGTGAGCATATGCTTCGGGGACCTCGTCGCGTGAATTGATCGCACGCAACGCGGCCATCGGATTCACCGCGCCAAGGCCGCCATCCGCCGTCTGAGGCCTTGAGGGCCTGAGCGTGAGGGCTTCGATAGCAGCGTCGAAGCCATCAATGCGCTGACGAATACGCGCCTAGATCCCTAGCAGCTTGCGGGCGTTGGCCTTCAACACCTTCGGCCGGATGTCGTCGCGGATGTCGATCTTGGCGAAGTCCGACAGCCAGCGGTCCGGCGTGATCACCGGCCAGTCCGAGCCGAACAGCATCTTGTCCTGCAGGATCGAGTTGATGTAGCGGACCAGGATCGGCGGGAAATATTTCGGCGACCAGCCGGACAGGTCGATATAGACGTTCGGCTTGTGGGTCGCGACCGACAGCGCCTCTTCCTGCCACGGGAAGGATGGGTGGGCGAGGATGATCTTGAGGTTCGGGAAGTCAGCCGCGACGTCGTCCATGTACATCGGGTTGGAAAATTTCAGCCGCATGCCCATGCCGCCGGGCATGCCCGATCCGACGCCGGTCTGGCCGGTGTGGAACAGCGCGATCGCGCCGCCATTGTTGATCTCTTCGTAGAGCGGATAGGCCATGCGGTCGTTGGCGTAGAAGCCCTGCATGGTCGGGTGGAATTTGAAGCCGCGCACCCCGTATTCCTCGATCAGCTTGCGCGCCTCGCGGACGCCGAGCTTGCCCTTGTGCGGGTCGATGGAGACGAAGGGGATCAGGACGTCGAGATGGTCGGAGGCGATCTCCAGCATCTCCTCATTCTTGTAGCGGCGGAAGCCGGTCTCGCGCTCGGCGTCGACCGGGAAGATTACGGCGGCGATATTCTTGGAGCGATAGTAGGCCGCGGTCTCCGGCACGGTTGGCGGATGCTTGTGCGGTGACTTGAAGTAATCCGCCATCTGGGCCTGAAAATCGTCATAGCCGTCGTCGGGATGGGTGCCGCAGGGCTCCTCGGCATGGGTGTGGATGTCGATGGCGACGACGTCGTCGATGTTCGGCAGCTTCAGCTTTGGCATTGGTTTCCTCCCGACGGGTTGCCGAATTGATTATATGATATAACGAAATTGGCAAGGCATCGTGGCAAGCGAGGCCGGCAAGCGACTAGATTGAGGCCGATCCGGCCGTTTCTACTTTGCACGGGGTTGTTTTCCAGAATTTGCTGGTTCGCAACATGGCAGTTAACATTGACATCCAGTCCCGCGATGCCTTAGAAACCGCCCCGTCCCGGGCGGTCGTCCGCCAGCGGGAAAGATCTCATTTTGCCACATTCGCGCGTGCCGAAACGGTAGTGCCGAACACGGCCTTTCGAACGTTCAGGATTCTGCCATGAAGGTCCGTAACTCGCTGAAATCACTGCGCGGTCGCCATCGCGCCAACCGCCTGGTCCGCCGCAAGGGCCGGGTTTATGTGATCAACAAGGTGCAGCGCCGCTTCAAGGCTCGCCAAGGCTGATCTGGGCGGCTGATATTGCCCTGCCGGACGCCCGAGCGCGCGCCCCGCAAGACCACGGCCTCACATGAGTTTGACGCCGCCCCTGCTATGCAAGGGCGGCTTTGCGCGTTTACACTTCGATCATGGCAGTGAGATTCCTCTTCGCGCGCACCCTTTGTCTGGCTCTTGTACTGGGAGCCGCCGGCCTCGCTCCGGCGCTGGCACAGCAGATTGATCCGCCGGCCCCGCCCGGCAAGCAGAAAAAGCTTCCGGAAGCGCCGGCCAAGCTGCCCAAGGTCGACCGCACCAAGAATCTCGATTTCCTGTTCGGCGCGCTGAAAGCTGCGCCCGACGATGCCAGCGCCAAGCATGTCGAGGCACGGATCTGGGCGATCTGGATCCAGACCCCGAGCGACACCGCGGCGCTGCTGATGGCGCGGGCCAAGACCGCGGTCGACGCAAAGAAGATCGAGGTCGCGATCAAGCTGCTGGATTCGGTCGTCAAGCTCAGGCCCGACTACATCGAGGCCTGGAACCGGCGCGCGACGCTCTATTACATGCAGAACGACTATGGCCGCTCGCTCGCCGACATCCGCGAGGTGCTGATCCGCGAGCCCCGCCATTTCGGCGCGCTCGCAGGCCTCGGCATGATCATGCAGGAGGTCGGCGACGAGAAGCGCGCGCTCGAGGCCTACCGCAAGGCGCTCGCCGTCAATCCGCATCTCGAGAAGATCCCCGATCAGGTCAAGGCGCTAACCGAGAAGGTCGAAGGCCGCGATATTTAGCGGACAAGTCGATCATTGCTCGAGCGAATTCGGCGCAGGCGGATTAACCACGATGACACGCGCCGCGTTACGAGGGGTATGGGTGACACCGCCGCAGGCCTACCTTCACGGCGGGAGCACAGCCATGAAGCGTTTGATCTTTGCAGGTATATTGCTGCTGGCGTCGGGGACGATGAGCCTCGCCGACGGGCTGTTCTGGGTGGTCGGCAACAACGCCACCGGAAAATGCAGCATCGTCACCAGTAATCCAGTGATCATCGGCGACGTCTGGTTCGGTGACGGCCCCTACAAGTCCAAGGCCGATGCCAAGCTTGCCCGTTCGACGATCCGCGCTTGTCCCGCGCTCACATTAGACGAGCAAAAGGACGAGGACAGCACGAACTAGGTCGACAGCGACCTAGTGCAAAACGCTGCCTTCGCGCTCGGCGAGGCCGTGATCGACCGCTGCGGCGTAGGCCTTTGCAAGCTCCGTCTCGAGGTGCTCGTTGATCAGCAGCAGCGCGCGCACGGCACCGCGCAGGTCGCCGTTGCAGCTTGCCACGATCTCGTCGATCGGAGTGTCTTTGGATCTCAAACTCATCGAAATTCTCCGGTTCAAATCAGGACAAATCCTGCCGGTCTTTCCCGCATCCCCTGGGGTTGCGAGCAGGATCGGCGCCCACCCGCGTCTAGATGGCGGAACCGACCGTGGCGATTATATGGAAGCCGCGGTGACGAGTGCATGAAGCTGTTTCGAAGCTTGCGCGCTGGGGGGAGTAGCATTGATTTCGTTGCGTTTTTCCCGCTGGAATTATGCACATATCCACAGCCCCGGCATTTCAAGTGGAGCGCGGGGTCTCCCTGGGCGAAACTGCCGCCCCCAAGCCCCGTAACTGCCCTGTGCCCTCGATCGCCCGGATTCTCTCCATGATCGTGATGTCAGTCGTGACCGCGCTGGTTCTGCTGGCGCTGGTCACGCAGGCCGGCGTCCTCGTCCTGCAACGCGCCTTCCCACCGCAAGGCCGGATGATCGAGGTCGATGGCGCTGTGCTTCACGTCGTCGATATCGGCCCGCGCGATTTCAACCTGCCGATCGTGATGCTGCACGGCGCGAGCTCCAACCTGGAAGCGATGCGGCGGCCGCTCGGCGATCTCCTCGCCAAGAACCATCACGTCATCCTGATCGACCGTCCCGGCCATGGCTGGAGCACCCGCGCGCGGCGGCAGGATTCGACGCCGGAGGTCCAGGCGCGGATGATCGATGAGGCGCTCGGCAAGCTCGGGATCGATCGCGCGGTTTTCGTGGTGCATTCCTGGAGCGGCGCGCTCGGCGCGCGGTTGGCTCTCGATCATCCCGCCCGCGTTGCGGGCCTCCTGATGCTCGCGCCCGTCACCCATCCCTGGCGCGGCGGCGTCGGGCGTTACAACGAGATCATCGCAACGCCCGTGATCGGCCCGCTGCTCGCCTACACCATAACCCTGCCGCTGGGCTATTTCCTGAGCGAGCCCGGCGCGCGCAGCGTCTTCCTGCCACAGACGATGCCGGATGGTTTCGTGCATGACTCCGCGACGCCACTGCTGCTGCGCCCGCGCGAGTTCATCGCCAATGCCTATGATCTGGTGACGCTGAAGGAAGCGGTCGCCGCGCAAGTCGCCCGCTACGGCGAGATATCGGCGCCGGTCACGATCATCGCCGGCGAACCCGACAAGACGGTGAAGACCAACATCCACGCGCGCCCGTTCGCCGCGACTGTCCAGAATGCGAAGCTGATCGTGCTGCCTGATCTTGGCCACATGGTGCAGAACGCGGTGCCGGATCTCGTGAAGACCGAGATCGAGACGATGATCGGGAAAATAGCTTCCGTAAACGCGGTAAGCGGCTAGACAGCCTTCTCCGCGAGAGGCTTGGCACGCTCGATCCGCTTGCGCTCACTCGGCGAATTCATTGCTTCCCAAAGATCTGTGCGGCGCTGAACGTTCAGCCAGAAATCGGGACTATTCCCAAAGACGCGCGCGAGAATGAGGGCCGTTGCCGCGGTCACGTTCCGGCGATCGTTGCAAAGCTCGTTGACGTGCTTGCGCTGCACGCCCATGGCCTCAGCGAGTGCTCCCTGAGTCAGGCCAAAGGGATCCATGAACTCTTCGGTTAGAATTTGCCCGACCGTTGCAGGCTTGCGCTTGGTCATCAGCATGCGGTCTGCCTATCTGTAGCTGTGATCGTCCAAATAGACTTCTTCGGCCTCGCCCCGGCTGCTGGACCATCGAAAGACCAGCCGCCATTGCCTGTTGATGCGGATCGAATGCAGTCCCGCCAGATTGCCGCGCAGCTTCTCGAAATGATTGCTTGGGGGCACCCGAAGGTCCTGATCCGACGTCGCGTCGTCGAGCATCTGAAGCTTGCGAAAAGGTCTGTCCTCGATATCGGCGGGATCCGTCTCGATCTGACGTCGTCAACGAAGAAGGCGCGCAGCCATTCGTCACGGAAACTCGAGATCATCAACAAGCCCCGCCGATTGAGGCATTGTACCACATAGTGGTACAATGGCAATGCTCATAGCCGGCGGGGCTTCTTTCAGGAAAATGCCCTGGATTTGGCGGCGAGGACGCCGTCGTTCGCGCGCTTACTGCTTGATCTTCCCGTCCTTGTCGAACTGCGACACATAGGTCCAGAGATTGTTGATCTCGGTCTCATTCTTGATGCCGGCGAACGCCATCTTGGTGCCGGGGATCTTGGCCTTCGGGTCCTTGATGTATTCCTTGAACAGCGCCTCGTTCCAGGTGATGCCGGAATTCTTGTTCGCGTCGGAGTAATTGTAGTCCGGCGCCGTGCCGGACTTGCGGCCGTCGAGGCCGTTGAGCTCGGGGCCGACCTTGTTCTTGGCGCCTTCGCCGATCGCGTGGCAGGCCAGGCATTTGTTGAACGACGACTTGCCGGCCGCGGCATCCTGCGCCATCGCGGCAGGTGCGGTGGCAATCGCGGTGAGAATGGTCAGTGCGCCAAAAATCAGTTTTGTCATCGGGTGCTCTTCGTCTCTTCCCTGGGGTCTGGTCAGTTACTTGCCTGATCGGCAATCGTCGGACCTGCCGGTTTTGGCAGGCCTGCCCGGCTTGGACAAGCCGCCAAACCATGACAGGTTTCACGATTTCCTACTTGTCCCAGAGCGAACTCGCGCAAGATCGTCGATCCGACTTTCGGATGGCCTACCCAAACCACCGCGGACGTGGTTGATTTGTCGCGACAAATCGATCATGCGGCGTCAGCCGGAAGGATACGCCATGAAGGATGTGATATGGCCATCATGATGCCTGCGAGCGACCAGGCCGTGCTCGCGCGCCGCGCTGAGATCGTGGCTGCATTGCGCGCAATCGTCCCAGGCGAAGGCGTGATCGACAGCGCCGCCGAGATGCGGGCCTATGAATCCGACGGGCTGACGGCCTATCGGCAGCCGCCGATGGTCGTGGTGCTGCCCGACACGACCGAGCAGGTTTCGCTCGTCCTGAAATATTGTGCAGGGCAGGGCATCAAGGTGGTGCCGCGCGGTTCCGGCACCTCACTGTCCGGCGGCGCGCTGCCGCTGGAAGACGGTGTGCTCCTGGGCCTCGGTAAATTCAAGCGCATCCGCGAGATCGATTTCGACAACCGCGCAGTCGTCACCGAACCCGGCGTCACCAACCTCGCGATCAGCCAGGCCGTCGCCCATGCCGGGTTCTACTACGCGCCGGATCCGTCCTCGCAGATCGCCTGCTCGATCGGCGGCAATGTCGCGGAGAATTCCGGCGGCGTGCACTGCCTGAAATACGGCATGACCACCAACAACGTGCTCGGCTGCGAGATCGTGCTGATGAGCGGCGAGATCCTGCGCATCGGCGGCAAGTCGGCGGAGAACACCGGCTACGATCTGATGGGCGTCATCACCGGCTCGGAAGGGCTGCTGGGCGTCATCACCGAGATCACGGTGCGCATCCTGCAAAAACCGGAGACGGCGCGCGCGCTGATGGTCGGGTTCGCGCAAGTCGAGGCGGCCGGCGAATGCGTGGCGCGCATCATCGGCGCGGGCATCATTCCCGGCGGCATGGAGATGATGGACAAGCCTGCGATCCACGCCGCGGAGGCCTTCGTCCACGCCGGCTATCCGCTCGATGTCGAGGCGCTCCTCATCATCGAGCTCGACGGTCCCAGGATCGAGGTCGACGAACTGATCACGCGCGTCGAGACGATTGCGAATGCTTGCGGCTCGACCACCTGCCAGATCTCGACGTCGGAGGCCGAGCGCAATCTATTCTGGGCCGGCCGGAAAGCTGCGTTCCCCGCCGTCGGCCGCATCTCCCCCGACTATCTCTGCATGGATGGCACCATCCCGCGCGGTGCGCTGCCGAAGGCGCTGGCGCGCATCCGCGAGCTATCGGAAAAATATCAGCTCGGTTGCGCCAATGTGTTCCATGCCGGCGACGGCAATCTGCATCCGCTAATCCTCTATGACGCCAACAAGCCCGGCGAGATCGAGCGCGCCGAAGCCTTCGGCGCCGACATCCTGCGCGCCTGCGTCGAGTTCGGCGGCGTGCTCACCGGCGAGCACGGCGTCGGCATCGAGAAGCGCGATCTGATGCCGGAGATGTTCAGCGAGATCGACCTCAACCAGCAGCAGCGCCTGAAATGCGCCTTCGACGCGCAGGGCCTGCTCAATCCCGGAAAGGTGTTTCCGACCCTGCACCGCTGCGCCGAGCTCGGCCGCATGCATGTCCACGCCGGCAAGCTGGCGTTTCCGGACATCCCGCGGTTCTAGCGTCGGCTCGCTGCAACGCGCCAAATTTGATTTCCGCTGCAAACTTCGATACCGGCTCAGTCGTGGATACGCTCAGGGTTAGAGACGCCAAAGACGTCGAAGAGGTGGTGCGCGCGGCGATTGCCAATGAGCAGCCGCTCGAGATCATCGGTCATGGCAGCAAGCGCAGCATCGGTCATGCGATGGCGACCAACGCCGTGCTCGACGTCTCCGCGCTGAATGCCATCACCGCCTACGAACCCAACGAACTCATTGTCACGCTCCAGGCCGGGGCGCCGCTGGCCGACGTGCTGTCGCTGATCGATGCCAAGAACCAGCAATTCGCCTTCGAGCCGATGAACACGGCGCCGCTGCTCGGCACGCCCGCGCTCGGCACCATTGGTGGCATGATCGCGGCTGGCTTGGCCGGTCCGCGCCGGATCAGGGCGGGCGGGGCGCGCGACCATCTGCTCGGGGCGCATGCCGTCTCCGGTTTCGGCGACAGCTTCAAGACCGGCGGCAAGGTGGTGAAGAACGTCACCGGCTACGACCTCTGCAAGCTTCTCGCCGGTTCCTGGGGCACGCTGTCGGTCATGACCGAGGTCACGCTGAAGGTGATGCCGAAGCCGGAGGCCGAGCGGACGCTGCTGCTGCGCGGGCTCGACGATGCCGCCGCCAACAAGGCGATGACCGCGGCGCTCGGCTCGCCCTTTGACGTTTCCGGTGCCGCGCACCTGCCAAAATCGGCGTTCCGGACCAGGACCGAAGGTCTCGGCGATATCGCGGGCCAGGGCGAGGCGCTGACCATGCTGCGGCTCGAAGGCATTACTGCCTCCGCCGCCCACCGAGCTGGCTCGCTGCGCGAATTGCTGGCCCCGTTCGGAACCGCGACGCTGGTCGAGGACGTCGCGTCCTCGGCGCTGTGGGCCACGATCCGGGACGTCCTGCCGTTCGCTGCCAGTGGCGCGCTGGGGGCCTGGCCGGTCTGGCGGATCGTCTGTCCGCCGGCGTCGGGCGCAGCGCTCGGGACGCTGCTGGCGCGCGAGACCGGCGGCGACGTGATCTACGATTGGGGCGGCGGACTGATCTGGGCGGCGTTGCCACCGAAGTCGGACGCCCACGCTCCGGCCGTGCGCGAACGTACGAATGCGGTCGGCGGGCACGCCACGCTGATCCGGGC
The DNA here is from genome assembly GCF_040548035.1 of Bradyrhizobium sp. LB8.2. Classification (NCBI taxonomy): domain Bacteria; kingdom Pseudomonadati; phylum Pseudomonadota; class Alphaproteobacteria; order Hyphomicrobiales; family Nitrobacteraceae; genus Bradyrhizobium; species Bradyrhizobium sp. LB8.2. The sequence continues at coordinate 57,525 of NZ_JBEPQV010000040.1, forward strand.
GGCTGAGGACATCAGGCGCGGTGTCGACGTGTTCCATCCGCAAGCCGTTGGCATTGTCGCGTTGAGCGAACGAGTCCGCGCGAGTTTCGATCCGAAGACCATCCTCAACCGGGGCCGGCTGACGCGGGGCGCTACGGCATGAAGACCGAATTCTCACTCGCGCAGCTCGCCGACCCCGACATCGCGGAAGCCGACAAGATCCTGCGCGCCTGCGTTCATTGCGGCTTCTGCACCGCGACCTGTCCGACCTATGTGCTGCTTGGCGACGAGCTCGATAGCCCGCGCGGCCGCATCTATCTGATCAAGGAGATGCTGGAGAAGGACCTGACGCCGACGGCCGAAGTGGTCAAGCATGTCGACCGCTGCCTGTCGTGCCTGTCCTGCATGACGACCTGCCCCTCGGGAGTCAATTACATGCACCTTGTCGACCAGGCCCGGGTCAGGATCGAGCAGCGCTATGAGCGGCCGCTGACGGAGCGGCTGCTGCGCCGGTTGCTGGCCTTCGTCCTGCCGGACCCGCGGCGTTTCCGCGTGAGCATGGTGCTGGCGCGGCTAGCCCGCCCGCTGGCGGTGCTCCTGCCGACGCCCCGGCCATCGGCCACGCCCGGCCTGATCCAACGCCTCAAGGCGATGCTGGCACTGGCGCCGAACCGGCTGCCGCCGCCGGGGCCCGCCGCCGGCAGTGTGTTCGCAGCGCTCGGCAAGAAGCGTGGCCGGGTCGCGCTGCTCCAGGGCTGCGCCCAGCAGGTGCTGGCGCCGCGCATCAATCAGGCCGCCATCAGTCTCCTCACGCGCCACGGCATCGAGGTCGTCCTTGTCAGGGACGAGCAGTGCTGCGGCGCGCTGACCCATCACCTTGGTAACGACCAGGACGCACTGGCCCGGGCTCGCGCCAATATCGCGGCGTGGCGTGCGGAAGCGGCCGGCGAGGGGCTCGACGCCATCCTGGTGACGGCGTCCGGATGCGGCACCGTGATCAAGGACTACGGCTATCTTCTGCGAGAGGACGCTGCGTTTGCCGCCGATGCGGCGATGGTCTCCGCACTCGCCAAGGACATCACCGAATACGTCGCCGGCCTCGGACTCGCGGCCACCGCGCGACAGGACAACATCGTCGTCGCCTATCACTCAGCGTGTTCGCTGCAGCACGGGCAGAAAATCACGGGCCTTCCGAAAGAATTGCTTTCCAAGAATGGATTCGTGGTGAAAGATGTGCCGGAGAGCCATTTGTGTTGCGGTTCGGCGGGGACCTACAACATTCTCCAGCCCGAGCTTGCGGGCCGGTTGCGCGATCGCAAGGTCGCCAACATCGCGAGCGTCAAGCCGGACATGATTGCCACAGGCAATATCGGCTGCATGGTGCAGATTGCCAGTGGCACGTCAGTTCCGGTCGTACACACGATTGAGCTTCTCGATTGGGCTACGGGCGGGTCGCGGCCGGCATTGAACGCGCAAGTTTGAGCTTTCAAAGGCCTGAGCTTTCGTCCGGAGGTGACGGCTGAAGACGCCCGATCGACCATTGTTCGGCGGCAACAGGAGGACCACGATGGCGAAAGCGAAGAAGAAGAAAAGCAAGAAGGCCAAAAAGGCCAAGAAGGCTGTAGCGGCGAAGAAGTCCGCAAAGAAGGCAGCCAAGAAGTCCGCGAAGAAGTCTGCCAAGAAAGCCACCAAGAAATCAGCGAAGAAGGCCGCGCCGAAGAAGGCCGCAAAGAAGTCGGCCAAGAAGGTAGCTAAGCCGGCTGCGCCTAAGAAGGCTGCCAAGAAAGCGGCACCGAAGAAGGCGAAGGCAGCTCCCGCGCCGAAGCCGTCAACGCCAGCAGCTCCGGCTCCCGAGCCTGCCGCCGAGACAAGCTGGGCGATGCCTTCGTCTTCTGCGGAAGCGACGCCGGCTGAGGGACAAGGTTAGGCCAAAGGCTGGATCCAATCCGACGACCATGATCGACAACAGGAAGGCCGCAGCGGTGATGCTGCGGCCTTTTTGCATCGGCGCGACGGCGCGCGGAGATTGTCTTGTCCGGGAGCAGCCTGATTCGTAGCGCGGACAGCACGGTACCGCGGGTCCCGTACTAACCCGGGCATGTCTGTGCCCTTTGCAATGCAAATGATGTGATCGGGAAGACACACAGGCTGACAACCTTTCGTGGAATCGTCAGAACGCCCAAAAAGTCGGCAGATGCCTGCGATATTTGCTTCACGGTTCACGTCACCCCATCCAAATTGCCGCGGTTACGAAATTTGCAATCAGGTCGTGCGTTCCGGGGGGCTTCCGGGATCCGACTAGGGTCTTAGAACTGGTGATGGGGATCGAAATGAAAAAAGTGGCTTTGTTGGCAACGGCGCTGGCAATGGTGACGGGTTCGGCTTTCGCGGCAGACATGGCGGTGAAGGCCAAGAAGGCCCCGCTGGTGGTTGCGTTTGACCCCTGGGATATCGCCTTCGGCGGCGCCATCATGAGCGACTACATCTTCCGCGGCGTCACGCAGTCGAACCACAAGCCGTCAGTCGCGGCCTATTTCGAGCCGCGCTACAACGTCAACAAGGACCTCCAGCTCTACGTCGGCGTGTCCGCGGAGAGCATTTCGTTCGCCAATCGCGCCGCTGCTGAAGTCGATATCTACGGCGGTATCCGCCCGACCTTCGGCGCCTTCGCCTTCGACATTGGTGTCTGGGGCTACCTGTATCCGGGCGGCAGCTGCGCCGACAACGTGCTCACCGGCGGCATTCCCGGCGGCAACGTCTGCGGCGTCAGCACGACCACGATCTTCCTCGCCGACGGCAACGTCATGAAGAAGGACGTCAGCTTCGTCGAAGTCTACGGCAAGGTGAACTACACCATCAACGACAGCTTCACGGTCGGCGCGACCGAGTATTACTCGCCGAATTTCCTGAACTCGGGTGCCTGGGGCAATTACGCTTCGTTGACCGCCAAGTACACGGCGCCCAGCACAGCCTTCGGCGCCTCCGGCATGGGCATGTACGTGTCGGGTGAATTCGGCCGGCAGTGGTTCGGTACCTCGGACGCCTTCTACGGCACCGGTGTCGGCACCGTTTTCGCCAACGGTATCCCCTACAAGGACTACAACACCTGGAATATCGGCATCGGCTTCACCTACAAGGTGTTCACGCTGGACTTGCGTTACTCCGACACCGACCTGAACAAGGGTGACTGCAACGCCTTCACCAGCGCCTTCAACGCCACCGGCACCACCAACGTCACCGCGATCAATCCGGGCGGCGCCGGCTCCAACTGGTGCGGCGCGGCCGGCATTGCCAAGCTGTCGTTCGACCTGACGGCGATGAGCAACCTGAAGTAAGCTTCTTCCCGAAGCGACTAGATAAGGGCGGCAGGGCAACCTGCCGCCCTTTGCTTTGGGTTGGGGTCTGCGAAAGGGCGTGGCCTTCATGGTTCGAGACGCGCCGTAAGGCGGCGCTCCTCACCATGAGGGTTGGGATTTCGCCGCGGGGCAGGACCTCATCCTGAGGGCCCGCCAGAGGCGGGCGTCTCGAAGGATGGGCCGCACGGAAGCCGCCCATCGGTCGTTTGAAAGCGATAGCCCGCGGGCCATCGCCGTTGCGCCTCAGCGCGCCGCGCTCGGCTCCTTCTCGACCGGCGCGCCACTGTCACCGAGAACGTGGATCGCGCCGTGCTTCACCATCGTTACCTTGCGGGTATGGAAGGCGTCGAGTGTCGAGCGGTGGCCGATGGAGACGAGGGTGGCCTGTGGCAGCTTCTCCGTCAGCAGCCGGTACAGCCGGGCTTCGGACGGTTCGTCCAGCGAGGCCGTGGCTTCGTCCAGGAACAGGTAGTCCGGCGCGTGCAGCAGCGCGCGGGCGAGCCCGAGGCGCTGCTGCTCGCCCAGCGACAGCATCCGATTCCAGTGGCCTTCCTCCTCGAGTCGCTCGGCGAGGTCGGGCAGCCCGACCGCGATCAGCGTGTCCCTGACGCGTGCGGTTTCGAATGCGCCCGGCGCGGCCGGATAGACCACGGCGTCGCGCAGCACGCCGACCGGGAAATACGGGCGCTGGGGGAGCATCATCAGCTTCGCCTTTTCCGGGACGAAGATGGTGCCGGTGCCGAACGGCCAGATGCCGGCGATGGCCCGGAACAGCGTCGACTTGCCGGAGCCTGACGGTCCGGTCACCAGCACGCGCTCCGACGTCTGGATGGAGAAGGCGTCGGCGGTGACCAGCGGCGTGCCGCTCGGCAGGTTCACGCAGAGCTGTTCGAGTGCGATAGTGCGATTGACGCCGGCGGGCTCGAGGGCAATCGCCGGCTCGTGCGGCGGCAGGTTCGCGGCCGCATCGACCGACATCTCGAATCCGTCGAGGCGCGCGACGATCGAGCGCCATTCCGCCAGCGACCGGTACGCCGTGACGAAGAACGACAGTGCGCCCTGCACGCTTGAGAAGGCGGAGGCGGTCTGCATCATGTCGCCAAGCTGAATCTTCTTGGCGAAGAAGGCCGGCGCCACCAGCACGTAGGGAAAGATCACGGCGGCCTGCTGATAGCTCGCGGTGAACGCGGTGAGGCGCTTGGTACGGCTCATGATGGCGTACCAATTGCCGATCACGAAGCCGAAGCGCTCCAGCAGGCGGCCGCGCTCGGCGCCTTCGCCCTTGAGCAGCGCGATCTGCTCGGAGTTCTCGCGGACGCGGACGAGGTTGAAGCGGAAGTCGGCCTCATAGCGCTGCTGTTCGAAATTGAGATTGACCAGCGGCGCGCCGATCCAGTGCGTCAGCGCGGTGCCGAAGATCGCGTAAACCAGCGCGCCCCAGCACAGATAGCCGGGGATCATGAGGTCGGCGCCGAACAGGTGCAGCGGCGCAGCGTTGGACAGGCCCCAGAGGATGATCACGAAGGAGAACAGCGTCACGATCGACGAGAGCAGGCCGAGCCCGATGGTCAGGGTCTGCTCGACGAAGTTCTTGACGTCCTCGGTGATGCGCTGGTCCGGGTTGTCGGCCGCATCGCCCTTGAGCTGCATGCGGTAATGGGTGGCGCCTTGCAGCCATTCGCCCAGATAGTGCCGGGTCAGCCATTGCCGCCAGCGGATCTGGAGCCACTGGTTCAGGTACAGCTTGTAGACCGCCAGCGCGATGAAGGCGGAGGCGAGGCCGACGAAGATCCAGATCTGCGTGACGAAGGCATCCCAGTCGCTATTCTGGAGCGCACTGTAGAACCGGTTCTGCCACTGGTTTACCAGCACGTCGATCGCGACCAGTGCCAGCTCCATCGCGATCACCGCGGCCAAGAGGCCGCGGCCGGCCCATTTGTCCTCGGACCGGAAATAGGGGATGGCGATTCGCCAGACGATCGCGAGCGTGGCGCGGATGTTCTTCACAGAGCTGGATCTCCTGAGGGGATGTGCACAACTGCCCGGGGCCAAAGATTTGGGGCGCGACGGCGGAAACGGGCGCGCTTAGACTAAAGTCGCAGGTTCTGCAATTTGCGTTGGCTTGTCGCAGCTTGCAACCCTAGCATGGGCCTCAACGGCGCGGGGTGGGGTGCTTCGGGATTTCGCGGGCTTGTGAGCGGGAGGGGAACCGCTGCATTCGCGAGGAATTCGCGTTCAACTCGGGGGTTATCGCTTCAGCGTCGAGCAGGATCGGCTGTCCACGCGGGCCGCCTGCCGCACACATGCGTGGGGGAGGAAGACCATGTGGAATCAAGTCTATGACCCGTTGCACAGCCCTGTGCTGTCGACGATCGCGGCGGCAGTCCCTGTCGTCACACTACTGGTCCTGATCGCGAGCGGGCGCGTCCAGGCTCATATTGCGGCGATCATCGCCGTGATCGTGGCCAATCTGATCGCGATCTTCGTCTTCACCATGCCGGCCAACATGTCGATCCGCGCTTCGGTGCTGGGCATCGTCACCGGTTTCTTTCCGATCGGCTGGATCGTTCTCAACGTCATATTCCTTTACCAGGTGACGGTGACCACCGGACGCTTCGAATTGCTCAAGCGCGCGGTCGGCGGGGTCACCGAGGATCGGCGGCTGCAATTGCTGCTGATCGCGTTCTCGTTCGGCGCCTTCTTCGAGGGTGCTTCGGGCTTCGGTACCCCGGTCGCGATCACCGGTGCCGTGCTGATCGGCCTCGGCTTCTCGCCGCTCGCGGCCTCCGGCCTGTCGCTGATCGCCAACACAGCACCGGTCGCCTTTGGCGCGCTGGGCACGCCGATCCAGGGCCTCGCTTCGGTCACCGGGCTCGATCCCTACATCCTCGGCGCGATGGTCGGACGGCAGTTGCCGATCTTCTCGCTGATCGTGCCGTTCTGGGTGGTGTGGGCGTTCGCGGGCTGGAGGGGCATGAAGGACGTGTGGCCGGCGGTTCTCGTCACCGGCGTGTCGTTCGCAGTCCCGCAATTCGTGATCTCGAACTTCGTCAACCCCTGGATCGTCGACATCGGCGCGTCGCTGATCTCGATGGGCGCGCTGATCCTGTTCCTGAAGGTGTGGCAGCCCAGGCAGCTCTGGCTGTCGCCGGCGCTGCGCAGCCGTGATGAATCGACCTCCACCATGGCGGCCGCAAAACCCCTCGACAAGACGCCGCTCACCCAGAGCGAGATGTTCAGCGCGCTGCTGCCTTGGATCATCGTCTGCATCGTGATGCTGATCTGGGGCAACGGTGCCTTCAAGACCTGGGCGAACTCGATCTTCACCTGGAACTACCCCGTTCCCGAGCTGCATCAGATGATCAACAAGATGCCGCCGGTCGCACCGGGGCCGACGAAAGAGAGTGCGGTGTTCGGCTTCACCTACCTGTCCTTCACCGGCACGGGCATGCTGATCGCGGCGATCATCTCAGGCTTCCTGATGGGCGTCGGTCCTGGCCGGCTCTTGACGGAATACGGCCGCACCATCCGGCTGTGCGCGATCTCGCTGATCACGATCTCGGCGATGCTCGCGATCGGCACGCTGACGCGGCTCTCCGGCGTGGATGCGACGCTCGGCCTCGCCTTTGCTGCAACCGGCGTGCTCTATCCCTTCTTCGGCACGCTGCTCGGCTGGTTGGGCGTGGCGCTGACGGGATCGGATACCGCTTCCAACGTTCTGTTCGGAAATCTTCAGAAGATCACCTCCGAGCAGCTTGGCCTGTCGCCGATCCTGATGGCCGCGGCGAACTCGTCCGGCGGCGTGATGGGCAAGATGATCGACGCCCAGTCGATCGTGGTCGCGTCCACTGCGACGAATTGGTACGGCCACGAAGGCACGATCCTGCGCTTCGTGTTCTGGCACTCGATCGTGCTGGCCTCGTTGGTCGGCGTGTTCGTGACGTTGCAGGCCTATGTCTGGCCGTTCACGGCGATGGTGCTGAAGTAGCAGGTCACATTTCGCTTCGAAGCAAATCCCCGCGGATTCGTCCCCGCGGGGATTTTTACGTGCGTGCGAACCTTCTCAACGGCGCCGCCGTCTTATAGAAGGTGCGGCAAATCAGATTGGTCGAGAGGTCTCATGGTTTCGCTCAAGCAGATGGCATGTGCGACGGTTGCAATGCTCGCGATGTCCACGCTCGCGCGTGCAGAGGACGGTTTTCCGTTCGGCACCGAGATGACGCTGGAGGCGTTGCCGCAGCCGGGCTCGAAGCGGATTCCGAACATCGAGATCGGCGACAATGGCGAAGTCTTGCTGGAGCTCTGGTGCAAGGGCGGCAAGGGCCAGTTCTCGGTCGCCGGCAACACCGTGATCTTCGTCCCCGGCCAGATCCAGGACCGCTCCTGTCCGCCGGCCAGGGCCCAGGCCGACGACGATCTCGTCGCGGCGCTCGGCAGCGCCGAGACCTGGAAGCGTCAGGGCGACGTGCTGACGCTCGTCGGCCCCAAGCCGCTGCGTTTTCGGGTGACCGGGAACTAGGCCCCGTCCTGCGATGTCTCGCCAGCGGGCTCGCCTTCAGCGAGCCTATGATATGCTTCGGCGGGAATCCAGCACGCCGGCGTCTATCGATCAGCTAAAGCTAGCGATTTCTCAGGCTCCAAGAGGCAGAGGCTTGACCTCTAGCACTGGCGCCCGTCCCGACAAGATCTCGGCATGCGGACGACCTTCGACGCTGCTAATTGTTGACAGCTGGACGCGATGCGCGCCAGGGTTTCTCTTTACGTTATGCTCGCGTACATTTTATTGCTTGCATGACCAAGAGCGGAGCCACGATTTTGACGGATCAAGCCTCGAACATTTCGCCCCAAAGCTTCGGCTGGCTTCACCTTACGGATCTGCACGTTGGGATGCAGAATCAAGACTGGCTTTGGCCAACTCTTAAGAGCGCACTATTCGAGGATTTGGCGAAGGCCTACCAGCTGAGTGGGGGGTGGGATTTAGTCATTTTTTCCGGTGATCTCGTGCAAAGTGGAACAAAGCCGGAATACGAGAAGCTCAACGCCATCTTGTCCGAGTTGTGGCAGCGATTCGCTGAATTGGGGTGCTCCCCGGAGCTAGTCGTGCTCCCGGGAAATCATGACTTAAAACGTCCGCAGATAAGTTCTGCGGTGCGTACTTTGCGTCGCTGGTGGGACGAGCCTGACGTTCAAGCCGAATTCTTTGCCGATCGAAACAACGAATATCGGCTAACTATCGATAAAATGTTTGAGCAGTACTCAAATTGGATCTCGGATGCAGCGAACCTGAATTTTCGCATCAAAACTGGAAAGCCCGGCCTTCTTCCGGGCGATCAGTCCTACATCATAGAAAGAGGCGGACTGCGTATCGGAATCGTCGCGTTGAATTCGACGTGGCTCCAGATAAACAACGAAGACTTTAAGGGGCAACTGCACGTCGACGTGAAGCAATTACTTGCGGTTACCGATAACGATGCCGATCGATGGTGCGCACAGAATGATCTGAATCTTCTGCTTACGCACCAGCCCCCTGACTGGCTGCATGAACAAAGCCTTGAATATTGGCTTGGCGAAATCAACCCACCAGGCCGATTCGCAGCGCACATCTTTGGTCATATGCACGAAGCCGCCGCTAGGCTCGGGTCAAGCGGCGGGGCGGCTCCGCGCATCGAGTTACAAGGCATCTCCACATTTGGTTTAACGAAGGTACGGGGTAAGTTTGATCGGTCACACGGCTATTCCGCAGTTCGTTTTCACACGAGCGACAAGGGGACGCTCCAAATTTGGCCGCGAAAGTCTTATCCCGCTGCTGCAGGCGGCTACAACATCGCGTCTGAAAATGCTTTCAAACTAGATCTGGATCAGTCCTTTCGACTGCCGCTCAACCTACGCGGTCGGGCGATCACGCAACAGGCAGAAGCGCAGCTCAACATCATCCCTCACGTCGGCTCGATACAAGATTCACTTAGTGAGCTGGAAATATCTTTCCTACGTTCGCCGGCTCACGCCAATGTTAGAAATGTTGAGCAGAAGCTGACTATCGACGCTCTCAAAAATCAAAAAGCCTGCTGGATCGTTGCTGAGTGGGGGCTGGGAGAAGACGGCTTCATAGGAACTGTCAAATCAAAATCCGACACTGAAGGGCACAGATTGACCTCAGCGAATTCATAGACGGAGATCAGTTCTCTGGTTTGTTGAAACAAAATCAGGGGTTCAATTTCGAACGATTTTGCCAGCTATTGTCCGAGAGCGGCGCGTCGCTGCTGCTGCTCGACAACGTTCTTCAGAGCCCAAACTCATCCGAGAGCCCCTCGGTGAGTGAGCTGGAGAAGCTTGTGAACTTAGTTCTCGAGTCTTGCCCGACGATTTTCGTAATCCTTCGCAGTCATCGTCGTCCTAGTGTGTCCTCAATTCCGATCGTCCAAATAAGTGCTCTAGACGCAGCTGATCTACGCAACTACATCGTCGACCATCCAAATGGGGGAGTGCTTCCCGCCACACAACACGCGATAGATCAGCTTCATAGATATACGGAAGGCATACCCAGCCGGATTGATCAAGCCTTGGTGGAACTCCAAGTCGTCTCTCTATCTGACCTCGTAAGCTCAGATGTAGATTTTGCAGAGCCCAACCCAACCTCGTCGAAGGCGCCCGTTGCTCTCGTGCTCGCAATTCGCTCTCTTTCCGTAGGTGCTGAGGCGGCGACACAGAAGGAATTCAATCTCCTAAAAGTCCTGTCGCTCTTTCCTCAAGGCGAGAGCCTTGGTCGGATCGATCGCTTCTACGCAACATCGAAGTTTTTCCCCGCGGTTGCTGCCAGTTTACATTCCAAGGGGCTCATCGAAGTAATAACGCACCAAGGTCTTGGACTGAGTCCCTCTGGCGACCCAGAGAAGAAACTGAAGATCGGCCTCACAGTTCGAGAGTGTGTTTGGGAACTTCTTGCAAAGGATGAGCCCTACGAACTGAATAGGCGCGCAGCAGAAATTTACTTTGGATCATCATGGCATAGTGGTCAGTTTAAACCGCCGAGGTCATACCGGTTTGACTCGCCGCATTGTCCCGCAAGCGACATTATCAATGCGAACACGATTCTCACTCGGCTATTAAGGGAGACTGAGCTGCACCCGGTTCTGTTGACACCGGCTTAAGCTAATCCGACCTTCCGTTCGAACTCCATAGGGCTCAGATATCCGATCGTCGAATGCCTTC